>JAGBFJ010000021.1 GCA_017936545.1 Sutterella sp. | reverse complement strand
CGGCCGATGTAGCGGTTCTTGATGAAGCCTTCGCGGTAGGGAATGTGCAGAACTTGGGCGAGCTGCTGCGCGCACGGGCGGGCGCTGTCCGGGATCGGCATCACCACGTCGATGTCCTTCAGGTCGATGCGGCGCTTGATTTCCTCGGCGAGATACTCGCCGAGACGCAGACGGGCGGCGTAGACGCTGATGCCGTCGATCATGGAGTCGGGACGGGCGAAATAGACGAATTCAAAGGCGCAGGGATTGAGTTCGGATTCATCCGCGCAGCAGCAGCGGGAGACGTTCCCCTGAAGATCGATCCAGAGCGCTTCGCCCGGCCTCAGGTCGCCCTCGACCTTGAAGCCGAGACCGATCATCGTGACGGATTCCGAGCTCACCATGTATTCTGTGAAGCCGTTTTCAAGCTTGTTCGAACCCCAGCAGATCGGACGGATGCCGTGCGGATCGCGGAAGGCCAGCATGCCCTTTCCGGCGATGAGCGCCACGCAGGCATAGGACCCGCGCACGCGGCGGTGCACGCAGCGGACGGCGTCGAAAACGCCTTCCTTCGTCAGGCGGCGGCCGTCGGTCGTCACGCGGGAGATTTCAGTGGCGAGCACGTTGAGAAGCACCTCGGAGTCGCTCGTCGTATTGACGTGGCGGCGGTCGGTGTCATAGAGCTCCTGACGCAGCGCATCGGCATTGGTGAGATTGCCGTTATGGGCGAATGCGATGCCGAAGGGCGCGTTCACGTAGAAAGGCTGGCATTCGTCGGCCGAAGTGGCGCAGCCCTGAGTGGGATAGCGCACGTGACCGATGCCCATATTGCCGGTCAGATCGCGCATGTTGCGCGTACGGAAGACGTCGCGCACGAGCCCCATCGCCTTGTGCGTATGGAAGGTGAGGCCGTCGAGCGTAGCGATGCCGGCCGCATCCTGGCCGCGGTGCTGCAGAAGGTGAAGCGCATCGTAGACACGCTGATTCACCGGACTGTCGGAGATCATGCCAATAATACCGCACATGTTTTTATATTCCTTTGAGGGTTGCCGGCGCCGCGTCGAGGAATGCAACGCCGGGAGAATTGACAAAGCGTTGAAAGAAAAAAGTTCTCTTAACAGAACAGGGGGACCCGACTGAGTCCCCCTGTTCCGATATTTACAATCCTGTTACCTTCGTGCCTTTGAGCGTACGAATCCATTCCGGAAGATAAGGCATGGACCATTCGATCAGCGTTTCGGCAGGTCCGATCATCACGGACTGCTGCCACATCTTGCTTGAAGAGAGCGACTGAGAAAGCCCGAAGAGAAACACGCAGGCGCACACCACAAGAATGCCGCGCACGAATCCGAAGACGGCGCCGAGCGCACGGTCTTCAAAGGAGAGCGCGGCCACTTCCATGAGCTTGCGCAGAATCATGCCGAAGAGACCGACGGCGAAAAGGCAGGCGACGAGAATGACCACCGACGCGATGACGACGCGCGGAATATAGCCGAGACTTTCGAACGGAATTTTCTCCGCGATTTCGCCCGCGAAACTCATGGCGAGCATGATGCCGGCAACCCAGCCGACGATGGCGAGCACTTCGCGCACGACGCCGCGCATGATGCCGACGACGGTCGAGATCACGAGGACTACAGCGATGATCCAGTCGATTTCAGTCATTCAGAAGGCTTACGTAAGAAGGGGATCCCGCATTCGGGACCCTGTCGGATGGCCGCTATTCTATCTGAAAAAAGCAGGCTATTGTGCGCCGATATCGGTCTTGCCGGTGAAGCCGCCCAGGGCAATTGTTCCCTGTACGCCCCGCGCCTCGTCGCGTGTCTTGTAGAGACCGACACGGACGCGCCAGATCGTGGCGCCCTGCTTTTCAACCGGCGTCTTATAGGCGGGCAGACCCTGCGAGGCGAGCTGCTTCACCAGAGCTTCGGCCTTGCGCTCGCTGCTCGTGGCCTGTACCTGAACATAGAATCCCTTGCCCTTGGGCGGCGCAATGCCGTCCGTCTTCTGGGCGGACTTGGTTGCCGTATCCTTCTTTTCCGTCTTCTTCTCGGCCGTCTTCTTTTCAGGCGCCTTCTTCTCGGCGGCCTTCTTTTCCGCCGGCTTCTTCTCCGCCGCCTTGGCGGGAGTCTGTTCGGTCTTTGCAGCGGACGCCGCCGTTTCGGGCTTGCGGCTCTGCTTGACTTCATTGGCGAGATTGGCCTTTGCCGTGGAGTCGGACTTCTGAACAGTGCTCTTCGCGACATCGACGTCTCCCGAGCTGGCAGTCTCCTTCACGGGTTCAAGCGTCGTCACGGCCTTGGAGGGAACGGCCGGAATAGCCGTCGAGACGGCGGGGTTGTCGGCCTCCTTTTCACTGTCGAGGATGATGGGAGCGGCGACGATCACCGCCATCATGATAGCGGCCGCACCGATCAGACGGTACTTCGTCTTCTGACGGGCCAGCAGTTCGGCCTCCGTCGGGGTGCTGTTCTTTTCATCCTCTGCTTCCTTTTCGGCCTTGGATCCGAGACGAAGGAAGCCGCGGGCAGGCTTCGTTTCCGTCTTGGCTTCAGGCGCCTCATCGGCTGCGGCCGATTCGCGAGCCGCCTCCTTCGGCGCGGGCTTCACGGGTTCCGGAGCCATGCCGCGGGCATCGAGCTTCGGAAGTTCGGGCTTGGAAGCCGGCGCTTCTTCGCGCACAGGCTCGGCAGCGGGCGCCTCGGACGCCGGCGAAGGCTCGCCGCGATCGTCTCCCACCACTTCGAAAGCCGGCGCAGCCTCGGGCTTCACTTCCCAGGGTGCGGGCGCCTCCCCGCCGATCTGCGGTTCAATGCGCTCGGGCGCGTCGGAGGCAGGCTTGTCTTTTTTGAAGGGATTGGGAAACTGCATGATGAACCTTCGGGCAGTCGTTTAAGTGAGTGCGGCGGGCGCCTCAACGGCAGATGCCTTCCTGAGCGAAAACCTCCAGCGCCGCGGTCACGGTCACAAAGGAGCCGAACACAACGATTCTAACAGTCCCCGATTGGGAACCTGCGGCGCTGTCACCATTATTTGCATAACGGCCGGCAAGCTCCCGGGAGCGCGCTCTTGCGGCGGCGAGCGCCTCGGCAACGCCGTCAAACGTGCGGATGCGCGCGGCGTCCACGCCGGCCTTCAGCATGCACTCGGAAAGCTGTCCGGAGGTAGCTGCGCGAGGACCGGTAAGCGACGCCACGAACCATTCGTCGAAGGCGTCGCAGAGGATGTGCGATACCGCCGTCATGTCCTTGTCGGCCAGCATGCCGAAGACGGCCAGAGTACGTTCGCCCGGCTTCTTGGAACGAACGACGTTCGTGAACAGCACTTCGGCCGCCTGGGGATTGTGACCGACGTCGATCACAGTCGGCACCGGATCGTTCGTGATCAGCTCGAAGCGAGCGGCAAGGCGAACGGACGTCAGTCCTCTTTCAATGTCGTCCCGCGTCACAGGGACGCGGTCCATCAGCGCGGCAACCACTGCCAGCACGCCGCCCGCATTGCGGTACTGATTGCTGCCGAGAAGCGCGGGCGCCGGCAAATTTTCCAGGATGAAGGCGCCCTGGGAGAACGTAAAGCGGCCGTCGGGCTTCACCGACACGCGCCAGTCGATATTGGCGAAGAGCGGCTTGGCGCCGATTTCCCGGATGTAGCCGGAGACGGTCGCAGGCACGTCTTCGTCGGCGCAGACGGCGGGACGGCCCGGACGGTAGATGTGCGCCTTTTCCATGCCGATTTCTTCACGGGTGTTTCCGAGGAAGGCCGTATGGTCAACGCCCACCGTCGAGATCACGGCGGCGTCCGAATCAATCGTATTGATGGCGTCAAGCCGTCCGCCGAGACCGATCTCGAGAATGACGACCTCGCACTGCTCCTCCATAAAGATGAGAAGAATGGCGAGCGCCGTGTATTCGAAGTAGGAGAGCGTCATGTCGCCGCGGGCCTTCTCGACCTTGCGGAAAGCGGCGATCAGACGTTCGTCCGAGACTTCGCGGCCGTTGACGACGCAGCGTTCGTTGATCCGCAGAAGATGCGGCGACGTATGCATGCCGGTGGTGTAGTTGGCGGCCCGGTAGATGCTTTCGAGCATCGCGCAGGTCGACCCCTTGCCATTGGTGCCGCCCACCGTGACGACGGTGCGGCCGGCAAAGCTGATGCCGAGACGGCTCACCATCTCGCGCATGCGCTCGAGTCCGAGGTCAATCGGCTTTGAATGCAGAACTTCAATGTGGGCAAGCCATTTATCCAGCGTATCGGCTTCGAACATTACCAACTCCAAAAGTTTGAAAAGCCGCCCGGGCGTCCGGTTTGTACGGACGCAACCTGAGCGGCTCGGCGCAAAAACTGACTGTGCAATTATGAGGCAAAAATCAGATGCCGTTCACCGGGGGCTTCTTCATCAGAAGCTGGGTGATAACCGACACGCGGGAACGCAGTTCGCGGCGGTCGACGATCATGTCGATCTGCCCCTTGTTGAGCAGGAATTCCGCACGCTGGAATCCTTCGGGAAGCTTTTCGCGAACCGTCTGCTCGATGACGCGCGGACCGGCAAAACCGATGAGCGCATTGGGTTCGGCCATCACCACGTCGCCCATGAAGGCGAAAGACGCGGAAACGCCTCCCATGGTCGGATCGGTGAGAATGGAAACAAAGGGAAGCCCGGCGTGCTTGAGACGGGCAAGCGCCGCCGTGGTCTTGGCCATCTGCATCAGCGAAAGCAGGCCTTCCTGCATGCGTGCGCCGCCCGAAGCGGCGAAGCAGACGAAGGGCGCGCGGCGCTTCACGGCCTCGTCGATGCCGCGGCAGAAGCGCTCGCCGACCACGCTGCCCATCGAGCCGCCCATGAATCGGAATTCAAAAGCCGCCGCCACGATGGGCTCGCGGCGAAGCGTGCCCGCCATCACGACGAGCGCGTCCGTTTCACTGGTTGAAGCCTTGGCGGCGGCAAGACGCTTCGGATAGGGCTTGCTGTCCACAAAGCCGAGCGGGTCGACCGCCTGCACGTCGGCGGCGATTTCCACGGCGCTGTCCGCATCAAGGAACGTCGTCAGACGGGTGCGGGCGCCGATGCGGTGATGAAAGCCGCACTTCGGGCATACCTGCAGACTGGCACGCAGTTCTTCGGTATAAAGCGGCTGCTCGCAGCCCGGGCACTTGGTCCACACGCCTTCGGGAATGGGACTCGGCTTGCGTTCGGATTCCTCTTCGCGCTTGATCTTGGGAAGAATGTGCGTTAACCAGCTCATGGATCTGTCTGTTCGTAGTTGTCCGCCCGCCGACTGCGGCAGGCTGCGGATGATCGTTGCGTCCGCCGTCGCTTCTGAGCGGGCGGACTTTCGGCGCCTTGCATTATAAGACGGACGCCTTTTCGAAAGCGCCTGAAAACCCTCGGCCTTTCGGCCTAGCGGACGGCGCCGTCCGCCCAGCCGAAGGGACTTTCGCCTCGCTGCGGCAGATCGGCGAGCTCGTATCTCACGCCCGTGAGATAAAGCCCGTTCGGACTGAAGGTCGGCGCGGCGAGCGCGCGGCTTCTGGCTTCCAGAACGGCCTTCACCCAGTCGGGCTCCTCGCGTCCGGTGCCGACGTAGATGAGCGCGCCCACGATGTTTCTCACCATGTGCTGCAGGAAGGCATTCGCCTCGATGCGCACGCCGATCATGCGGCCCTGACGGATGAGTTCAAGGCGCTTGACCGTCCTGACCGGAGACTTTGCCTGGCACTCGGCCGCCCGGAAGCTCGTGAAGTCATGTTCGCCGAGCAGATGCGCGGCTGCGAGCCGCATGCGCTCGACGTCGAGCGGACGAAAGACCCAGCCCGTCAGATCAGTGAGAACCGGCGAGCGGACCGGATCGTTGAGAATCCAGTATTCGTACGTGCGGGAACGGGCAGAAAAGCGCGCGTGAAAGTCATCCGGCACGCGACGGGCCCATCGCACGGACACCGTCTTCGGCAGAAACGTATTGAGTCCTCTCACCCAGCTGCGCTCCGTTCGCTCCGCCTGCGTTTCCAGACTTACGACCTGATGGGTCGCATGCACGCCCGTATCCGTGCGTCCCGCGCAGATGACGGGCGTCTTCACGCAGACGAAGCGTTCAAGAGCGGCCTCGAGCGCACTCTGAACGGAAGGGCAGTCGGGCTGGACCTGCCAGCCGTTGAAGGCTGTTCCGCAGTATTCGATTCCTAGCGCGATCTTCACTTGGCGGCTTCCGGCTTCGACTTGATCCGCTCTTCGAGAATGCGGGCGCGTTCGCGCTGATCGTCGCTGCCGCGGCGCTTCACTTCGTCGAGAAGCTCGAGCGCTTCCTTCAGCGCGCCGAGTCCGACGAAGCTCGAGGCAAGCTTCAGCTTGGCGTCGAGCGCCTGAATGAGCGCCTGTTCCTTCACGGATTCCGGTTCGGCCGGCTTGGCAGGCGCAGCCGCCGTCGCCTTGGCAGGCTCGGCGGGACGCGCGGCCGGACGGGGATCGGGCTGAACGGCAGGCCTGGATTCGGGCTCGGGAGCCGGTTCGTCGTCAAAATCGAGCGAAACGCTTTCGATCGCCTTCTTCGTCTGCTCGGGCGTCACGGCGGGAGCGGGCGCAGGCGCCTTTTCCTCGTCTTCGAGCGGCGGAAGCTCGTCGTCATTGGGATCGATCCAGGGCTGGCCTTCGACGGTGCCCGAAGCCGCGGCTTCTTCCGCCTTTCTGGCTTCAGCATAAGCTGCGGCGCCGACGCCCATGGCGCCAGCCGTCGTGCCGTTCTTCACGGCCTCGTCCACGGTCGCCTTCAGACCCGCGAGCTGGGCCTCGGTCGTCGCGGCGACGTCCTTTTGAATCGAAACAGTCTGAGGCTTCGGACCTTCTTCGTCAGGCTCCTCGTCCTTCTTTCTGCGAAGGCCGAAAAAGGCCAGCAGCGCCAGCACGAGCGCAGCCGCGATGCCCCAGAAAATCATCTGAGAGCGGTCCATGCCGCCCGAAGTGCCGGCTTTATCCGCCGGCTTGGCAGCTGCCTTCGCGGGCTCCGCCTTGGGTTCGGGCTTCGCCTGAGGCTTGGGTTCAGCCTTCGGCTTTTCAGCAGGCGCCGCTTCGGCAGGCTTTGCCGCCGATGCGCCGGCCTGAGGCGCAGCAACGGGCTCCGCCTTCACGCCGGAAACGCTTTCGCGCGGCGCGCCGATCGGATGCCCGGCATCCTCGGACAACAGGGTCTTTTCGCGCACAATGCGGGCCTTCTGATCCTCAAGCACCTTGCGTCCGGCTTCGGCAATCTCCTGAACGGAGCGGTCCGCTGCGCGGGCGCGGTCCTGTGCGTCGGCCACCAGCGAAGCCACTTCGCCGCCGACGAGCTGCGCATCAATCAGATTCTGCGTCACGAGCGGCACGGTTTCCGACGAGCCGTGCACTTCGCGGAAGGCCGCCATCGGATCAATGGCCAGAACGTCTTCCGGCTTGGGCGGATTGAGAACGGCTCCCGTTTCCAGCCGGTTCAGATCATTGTCGACGAATGCGCCGGCGTTGCGGTTTCTGAAGCCGATGAGCGTCTGCTCGAGCGTCGCGCCGCGATAGCTCGGCCAGTAGAGCTTCACCACGGACCAGAGCGTCATATCGCGCTGCACCTTGAATGGCTGAGACGCATCGAAACCGTTGAGAGCAACGTATTCCTTGACGACGTTGGGCGCAAAGCGGCCGCGGCGGTGCTTGGCCGCAGGCGCCGCTTCGGAAGCCTTTTCGGCTTTCAGGGCAGGCTTGGCTTCGGGTTCGGACTTCGACTTGGCGGCAAGCTTGGGCTCGGACACGGCGGACTCCCGCACGGCCTTGGGCGAGGCCTCAGGCTTCGGCTCCGGTTTGGTTTCGGACTTCGCTTCAGTCTTCGGTTCCGCCTTGGCCTCCTTAGCGGGCTCGGCCTTCACGGCTTCGGCCGGGACTTCCTTTTTGGCTTCGGTCTTCGGGACGGCCCTGACGGCAGGCTTGGCCTCCGTTCTGGACTCAGTCTCCGGCGCAGGCTTCTGTACCGGCGCTGCAGCCTCGGTCTTCTCCTTTTCGGGAAGCACGATCGGCAGCATGATGCGCGGCTTGTCGTCGGCCGCAGCCTTGGCCGCCGGCGCTTCCGAGGTCTTCTTGCCGGGCTCGGCCGCCTTCGGCGCTTCAGGCTTGGCTGCCTTCGGCTCTTCAGCCTTTACGGTCCTGGGTGCTTCCGGCTTGGACTCGGGCGCAGCTGCCTTCTTCGGCTCAGCCTTGACAGGCGCAGGCGGGGTCTGTGCGGGCTCCGCCTTCACGGGTTCGGCGGCGGGCTTCGGGGCCGGCAGCGTCTCGGGCGCCTTCACCTTGGGCTGTCCGGTCACCGTCGTTTTGACGGGAGACGGCGTCACGGAGAAGCGGTCCTTTTCGGCCGCGATCGTATACGTGCGGACCGTCACGGTTCCGCCGGCATTCATTTCAAGAAGCAGCGGGAAGCTGCCAGAGCGGATCTGCTGAGTACCGAAAATGCGCAGACGGACGCGGCTTGATGCGCTGTCTCTCACCATCTTCAGATCCTGGACCTGAACCGGCCAGGCAACGCCTTCTCTCAGATACGTGGCGGGAGGGGCGACTCTCACAAGAAGCGGGGAAATCGTCAGATCGAGATCATCGATTTCAAGCACAGCGTCAAGGGGTTCTCCCGGCCGGCTTTCCACGGTCAGACTGCCGAGCGAGACGGCCTGAGCCGCCGCGGCAAGTCCCATCAGCGCGAGCGCGCAGGCGCCCGTCAGCATTTTTTTCACAAACATCGGTCGTTTCCGGTTTAGCCCCCGTGTTGAATCACGAGGGCGCACTTTCGACAGTTACAGATATGGGTCATGATAGCGCATGGGCGCCCGGCGAAGAAACAGACGCCGTCCGAGGACGATCAGCCTCCGAACCTGACGCAAAGGCTGCTGATCCGAAACCTTCGCCGTCTGAATGCGGAAACGAACGCCGCCGCCTGAATATCCGGACAGACAATCAGAGCATTCCTTCGCCCGCATCGCCTGAGTGTCCAATGATTTGCCGGATTTGTTACTGATCAAGCACGAGATCCATCGGATCGAACAGTGCCCTTTCGTTCTCCGAGAATCCGATCGCCGGAAATACCTTCGCCGGTGCTCAGCGTTAACCCTGAAACACCCTGCCTCTGTCCTCGGACAAACCCGCGTGGCCGCCCGTTTCTGCGCCTGACTAGAATTCGCCCGACCATACGAAGCCCGTGCGGACTTCGCAGACTTCCGGCCCTTTCACGGAGTTAACACATGTTTAAAAAGACCCTTCTTGCTGCCGCTCTGACGCTCGCCGCCGTCGGCACCGCCAGTGCCTGCAGCACGCTCATCATCGGCAAAGCCGTTTCCGAAACGGGCAACATCATCGTCGCCCACAACGAGGACAACGGCGGCCGCCTCTTCAACATGCAGCACTACATGCCGCCCGCCAAGCACAAGGCCGGCGAAATGCTGAAATTTGAAAAGTTCGCTGCAGCGATTCCCCAGGTGGAAGAAACACTGGGCTTCTACTGGACGCAGACCTTCGTGCCCGACGGCGCTTCGTTTGCCGACGGCTTCTTCAATGATGCGGGCGTCGCCGTCGCCACCAACTGGTGCGGCGAAATCTTCGACGCCGACCGCATGGAGGTGAAGGACGGCGGCATCGGCTACGGCATCCGACGCCTCATCGCCGAACGGGCTCATTCGGCCCGTGAAGGCGTCGACATCGCCGTCAAACTGCTGAACGAATACGGCTACTTCCACGAAGGCCGCACCTACACGATCGCCGACGCCAAGGAAGCATGGCAGATCGCCATCCACCAGGGCAACTCCTGGGCTGCCCACAAGGTGCGCGACGACGAAGTCGTCTACATTCCGAACGCCTTCTCGATGGACAAGGTCGACCTCAACGACAAGGAGCACTGGCTGGTTGAACCCAAGCAGGTCGAACGCGCCGTGAAGGACGGCCGTCACAAGGCCGGCGATCCGATCTTCAACTGGCGCAAAGTGGTGGCTCAGCAGAGCGTGCGTCATGAACGGTGGAACGCCAACCGCAACGTCATCGCCTGGAAGTTCCTGACCGGGAAGGAACTCAACGATCCCGAACAGTTCCCGTACAGCGTGACAGTCGACCGCAAGCTCGGCGTGAGCGACGCCATGGCCTTCCTGCGTCAGCACGAGTCCTACATCGGCGAAGACCAGGAGCTTTACCACAGCCTGTCCGAAGGCATCTGCCGCACGACCTCGCACGACTCGATCGTCTACAACCTGACGGCCGATCCGACACTTACCGAAGCCTGGAAGACGCTCGGCCGTCCCTGCCAGTCGGTCTACATTCCGCTCTATCCGCTGGCCCGTCCGGCTGAAGGCACCGCCTTCACGGATCCCGTGACCGCCACGAAGGAACACTTCGCCGGCACGCCCGCCATGTTCGACTTCCGAGCCGACTTTGCGCCGCACAGCGTCTTCAGCGCCGGCACGAACGCGATCGATTACCTGCGCGGCAATGAAATCGCTCACCGCACCGAGCTGATTCAGGCCATTGAAAAGAACTTCCTTGCCGAACGCGCGGACATCACGAAGCAGGCCGCCCAACTGAAGGGCGACGCCCGCACGGCCTTCCTCCACGACTACAACGTGAAGACCTACCGGAAGGTGCTCGCCGACATGCAGGCTGAAAACGCCCGTCTGATGCCGATGCAGGTGAAGATCCTCGACAAGGTCGTCAAGGCCGATACGGAAGAGGCCGTGACCTTCGCGCTTCTCGGCTCCAAGACGCACTCCGTGCTCTCGGCCAACAAGAGCGCCACGCGCGCCGGCATGAGCGCCAACCAGCTCAACAGCCGCCGCCAGTTCAAGAACTTCGCGGCCGCTCAGACAATGGAATACAAGGACGTGAACGGCGACGGCATCACCGACGTGGTATTCACCTTCAAGGCCAAGGACATCGCCAAGGGCGCCGTTCCCGGCGCCGTGATGGATCTTTGGCTCTACACGCAGATCAACGGCCGCCGAGTGGTCGGCTTTGACGCCGTTCCGGTTGAAACCGCCGACGTCAAGGCTTCCGGCTCGCGCGACGGCAAGCATCTGCTTTAAGCAGCATTCGGCCGCGGTCTCCTGCCGAGACTGCGGCATGCACCGCTGAGGGACGGTCTTCGGACCGTCCCGTTTTTTCAGCTCAGCCCCCGCTCCTTCACGTAGGAGGCGAAAAAATCCAGGAAAAAGCGGGCGCCGGTGCTTAGCTGCTTCACCGCATAGACGGCAAAGGCGTCGCTCGGCATCGTCCATTCGGGGAGAATGATTCTGAGCGCGCCGCTTTCAAGATAGGGCGTCAGCGCCCAGCGGCTGCGAAGAACGATGCCTCTGCCGGCCGCCGCCCAGTCGGTCGCCACTTCGCTCGAGTTGGTAGTGAGCAGCGGCCGCACCTTGACGCGCTGCCGATGCGTGCCGTGCATCAGTTGCCAGACGCCGGCCGACGAACCGTCCTCCGCGATGTCGATGGTCCGGAATTCCGAGAGTTCGGCCGGCGAGTGAGGCACACCCGCTTCCTCCAGATAGCCAGGGCTCGCCGCAAGATAGCGGCGGTTGATGAAAAGCCGTCTGGCGTGATACCGGTTCTCGCGAAGCTCACCGACGTGAATGCCGAGATCGCACTTTTCAGCAACCAGATCAAGTGCCGTATCGGTGAGAAGGAGCGAGACCGCGACGTCGGGATAGCGTTCCGAAAAGGCGGCAGCAGCCGGCGCGACCACGGCACGGCCGAAGCCGTAGGACGCATTGATGCGGATCAGTCCGTGCGGATGATCGTTCCGGCCCCCGACGTTTTCCTCAAGCTCCTCCAGCCTGCCGAGCAGATCGGCGCATCCCGCCTGATAGCGGCGTCCGGCTTCGGTGAGCGTCATCTGCCGGCTGTTTCGCGCGACCAGCACAGTTCCGAGCCGCTCTTCGAGCGAGCGAAGATGCCTCGATACCGCCGCAGGCGTGACGCCCAGCCGGCTCGCCGCCTCCGAAAGACTTGAGGATGATGCAAGAACAGTAAAGAAGCGCAGATCGTCGGTCATGAAAAATCTCTGATGAAAAATCAAAGCTGCTTTGATTTTAGAATCATTCACCTCAAAGCGGTCCGATTTCATAATGTGGACATTTGATTCCTCCTGCTCCGGCTTCGGAGTTATTCAGTCCATGACTACGATTTACGATCTCGATACGCCGTCCGCCCTGCTCGACCGGCAGATTCTCACCGCCAACATCCGCCGCGCGCAGGAAGTCTGCCGCCGGCTCGGCGTCGTCTGGCGTCCGCACCTCAAGACCCACAAGTCCCTCGACGTCGCCCGTCTGCAGACGGCCTCCCCCGAAGGTCCCGCTACCGTCTCCACGCTGAAGGAAGCCGAATACTTCGCCGGCGCCGGCATCACCGACCTCATCTACGCCGTGGGCATCGTGCCTTCGAAGCTGCCCCGCATTCATGCGCTCAACCGCCGGGGCGCGGACGTCAAGGTGATTCTCGACAGCGTCGAAGCCGCAGAGGCCGTGAGCCGCTGGTGCCGGGAAAACGGCGCAGCCCTTCGCGTGCTGATTGAAATCGACTGCGACGGTCACCGCTCGGGCCTCCGG
Source organism: Sutterella sp. (assembly GCA_017936545.1). Classification (GTDB taxonomy): domain Bacteria; phylum Pseudomonadota; class Gammaproteobacteria; order Burkholderiales; family Burkholderiaceae_F; genus Sutterella. The sequence goes on along the minus strand of JAGBFJ010000021.1, from coordinate 27,586 downwards.
CCCGACGATCCCGCCGTGAGCGACGTCGCACGGGCGATCAGGGACGGCGCCGAACTCGTCGGCGTGCTCACCCATGCGGGCGGCAGCTATGCGCTCGCCAGCGAAGCCGACCGCATCCGCGCCGCTCAGAACGAAGTGAAGGCGGTCGTCAGCGTTGCCGACAAGCTCCGCGGCGAGGGCTACGGCATCCGCATCGTCTCCATCGGCTCGACTCCGACCCTCATGGCCTGTCAGGATGCCTCGGGCGTGACCGAGATCCGGTCGGGCGTCGGCAGCGTGGGTGACCTCTTCATGGCGGGACTCGGCGCCTGCCGCATCGGCGACATTTCGCTCTCCGTCCTGGTTCAGGTCATCGGACGTCAGACCGAAAAAGGCTGGCTCATCACCGACGGCGGATGGATGGCCATGAGCCGCGACCGCGGCACCGCCAGACAGGCGGTCGACTGGGGCTACGGCGCCGTCTGCGATGAAGCAGGCCGTCTCATGCCCGACTACTGGGTGTCGGACGCCAATCAGGAGCACGGCATCATTTCCCGCCGCGACGGCGCGCCGATCGATCCGAAGGAATTCCCCCTCGGACGCCGCCTCCGCATTCTGCCCAACCATGCCTGTCCGACGGGAGCGGCCTTCGACCGCTACCACGCCGTTGAAAACGGCACGGAAGTCATTGGGGTTTACCCGCGCATCAATCATTGGGAGGCTTGACCGGCCGATCCTTTTTCGATGAAATGACGGACACAGCCGCCGGTCTTCCGGTCGGCCGTCAGAACCACAAAGGAGAACCGACATGACCCAGCCCTCAGTCCCTCAGTGGCGCAAGGACGCCCTGCAGGCGGCAGCCGGCATTGCTGGCAATGAAGCCGTCGCAGCGGCGCTGCGCGATATTGAAGCCGAGCACGAACTGCGCATTGCCCAGCAGACCGAATTGAGCCAGATTCCCTCGCCGCCCTTCGGCGAGACCGCCCGCGGCGAGCACTTCGCCGAAATGCTTCGAAAGGAAGGCGCTTCCGACGTCACGATCGATCCGACCGGTAACGTGATCGGCCGCCTGCGCGGCACGGGCGAAGGCCCCGTGCTCGTCATCGCGGCGCATCTCGACACCGTATTTCCGGCAGGCACCGACTGCACGGTCCGCCGCGAAGGCAGCATGCTCTACGGCCCCGGCATTTCCGACGACGCCTGCGGCCTTGCGGCGCTGCTGCAGATCTGCCGCACGGCGGTCAGACACGGTCTGAAAACCGTCGGCGACATCGTGCTCGTCGGAACGGTGGGCGAGGAAGGCAACGGCGACCTTCGCGGCAGCAAGGCGCTCTGGGCCGCTCCCAACGACTACGACGGCTTCATCGCCATCGACTCCGCTGCCGTCACGCGCATTCTCAAGGGAAGCGTCGGCTGCAAGCGCTTTCGCATCACCTTCACGGGTCCCGGCGGACACAGTCTGCACAAGTTCGGCATTTCGGGATCCGCCATTCACGTCCTCTGCCGTGCCGGCGCCAAGATCGATCAGGTCGAAGTGCCCGCCGAGCCGAAGTGCACCTTCAACATCGGCGTCATCAAGGGCGGAACGAGCGTGAACGCCATTGCGGCCTCCGCCTCGATGGAACTCGACATCCGCAGCATGGACAACGACGGACTCGAACTCATCACCTCCCGCATTCTGCCCCTCATCGACGAAGCGGTCTGCGAAGAAAACGCGCACTGGCATCTTGAAGGCGAGAACGCCGTTAAGGCGGAAATCGTGCAGATCGGCGACCGTCCCGCCGGCGTCAACCGCGACGACAGCCCCGTCGTGCACGCCGCCTACGGCGCCATGCAGGCGCTCGGCATTCCGCTTGAAAAGTTCGCCTTCGCAGCCACCGATCAGAACGTGCCGCTCGCGCTCGGCGTGCCGGCCACGACGCTGGGCGGCGGCGGAACGGAATTCTTCAACCATTCCGTGAAGGAACACTGGGATTCGGCCGGCGCCTTCCGCGGTCCGCAACTCGCGCTTCTGACCGCTCTCACGCTTACGGGCGTCGAAGGCCTCAGCGAGCCTCTGCTCGAAAAACGCGATCATTCATAAGGACGCACCGTCATGACAGGCATCATCATTTCCGCCCTTTCGATTCTGGCGGCCGCCTACCTGATTCTTAAGAAGTACTACGCGCCGGGCGCTCTCCTCGTCGTCGGCCTCGTCACGCTCGGCGTCGTGGCCTGCATTTCTCCCGATCCGCTCGTCACCGGCAAGAAGGCGACGCACCTTGCCGGCCTCGACGTCATCCAGATCGTGACGAATCTGCTTCAGAGCCGCTCGGCCGGTCTCGGCATGAACATCATGGCGATCGCCGGCTTTTCGGCCTACATGGACCGCATCGGCGCCTCGAAGGCGCTGCTTCGCCTTTCAGTGAAGCCGCTCACCTACGTGCGCTCGCCCTACATCGTGATGACCATGGGGCTGGCGCTCAGCATCGGCCTCAACATCTTCATTCCGTCGGCCGCCGGGCTTGCGCTCCTCCTGATGGTCTCGCTCTACCCGATTCTCGTCGCGGCGGGCATTTCCCGTCAGTCCGCCGGCGCCACGATCCTGATTTCGGGCTGCCTCTGCCTCGGTCCCTCGGGTCCGAACAACCTGCTCGCCGCGGACCTGACCAAGATGCACGTGATGGACTTCTTCCTCAACGTGCAGTGGACGATCGCCTGGCTCGTCGTGGTGGTGATTCTCTTTGCGCACTACTTCACGCAGCGCTGGTTCGACCAGAAGGATCTCGCTTCGGGCCGCATCACAAAGGAAGACTTCGTGCCGCCGCAGACGGCTGAGACCGAGGACAAGGAACGTCCGATGCCGATCATCTACGCGCTCTTCCCGCTCGTTCCCGTCATCATGCTCTTCGTCTTCTCGCCGCTGATGTACAAGGCGATCCGCATGGAAGTCGTGACGGCGATTCTGACCTCGACTCTGATCGCCTTCGCGATCGACGCGCTCTTCCGCCGAGACTTCCGTGAATCGATCGGTCAGCTGAAATCCTACGCGCAGGGCATGGGCAAGGTTTTCTCGTCGACGGTGTTCCTCATCGTCTGCGCCGAAGTCTTCGCAACGGGTCTGACGAAGTCGGGCGGCATCGCCGCGATCATCAGCTCCGTGTCAACCATGGACTCGGGCGCCATTGCCGTCTTCACGGTGATGTTCCTCATCGTCGCCGGCGCCTCGCTTGTGACGGGCTCCGGCAACGCGTCCTTCTTCAGCTTCGCGCCGATGATTCCCGACGCCGCCGCGGCTTTCGGCGCAAACGCCGCCTTCATGATTTCGCCGCTGCAGCTCGTGAGCGGCATGGCCCGCTCCTCGAGCCCCGTGGCCGGCGTCACGATCGCCGTCTCGGGCCTTTCCGGCGTCGAACCCTTCACGCTGGTGAGACGCTCGATTCCGGTCATGGCGCTCGCCATCGTCACGACGTATCTGCATGCGATCATGATGATCTGACGCAGATCTGATCCGATGAAAAACGTCCCGCAGGCCGGCAGGCCGCGGGACGTTTTTCATGGATGCGAAGCGAAGAGCAATGATCAGCGCTTTCTGAAGGCCGTCCAGTAGACGAGCGCAAGCGCCGCGCCGGCGATCGTATTGCCGACCGTGGCGGCGGAGAGGTTCTTCGCGATGTTGGCGAGCGTGATCACGTCAAGATTGACGCCTTCGGGCGCGTAGCCCGCGAGCTTCAGCACGAAGGCAAGCGGCAGGAAATACATGTTGGCGATGCAGTGCTCGAACCCGAGCGCCACGAAGGCGGAGACGGGAAGAATCACGCCGAGACTCTTGTCGGCCACCGTGCGGCCCGCATAGCCCACCCAGACGCCGAGGCAGACGAGCAGATTGCAGAGAATGCCCTTGACCATGATGGTCATCCAGTCGCCGGAGAGCTTGCCGACAGCCACGCTCATCATGCCGCGGGCCATGTTTCCCATGTCGGCGACATGCGCAAAATAAACCAGAAACACCAGCACGAGCGCGCCGAGCAGATTGCCGAGCCAGACACGCACCAGATTGGCCGCGGACGCACCCCAGCTGATCCGGCCGTCGGCCGAACCGGCGATCACCATCGTGTTGCCGGTATAGAGCTCCGCACCGGCGACGAGCACCAGAAAGAGTCCGAGCGAGAACACGACGCCGCCAAGAAACTTCTGCACGGCAAAGGGCAGAGACGCATCGCTCATGAAGAGCGTGCAGAAAAGCCCGCCGAGCCCGATGTAGAAGCCCGCGAGCGCCGTCAGCGGCAGCTGCGTGCGCCAGGGCATGGCGGTCTTCGTCACGGAAAGGCTGAGCACCTTTTCCGTAATTTCCTTAGGCGTGAGCGCGTCGGGGCGCACGGCACTGATATCGGTCATGATGAAAATCCTCAAATGGCTTGAAAAAACTTCGGGCGAACCCGTTTGGAAAAGAGCGCCCGCGCTCCTTTCCAAACGAGGCCGTCATGACCGCAGCGAGATCGCATATTCTAGGAGCAGTTCGGGGTCATCATCGGCCGAACGGCCTGCTTTTTTATCATCTACGCCTTTAGAACTACCGGAAACGAAAAAAACCTCCGGGAGCGGACCCGAGAGGTTTTTTCCGATAGACGGAAGCCAGCTTACCGAGAGGCGATTTCCGCGTCAGGCGTGCCAACGAGGTCGTATTCCTCGCTGCCCGTGATGCGCACCTTCACGATGTCGCCCGGCTGATAGGGCGTCAGCGTTTCGACATAGCACTTGCCGTCGATGTCGGGCGAATCCGCCTTTGTGCGTCCGATGGCAAGGCCGGCCTCGTCGTCGTACTCGTCGATGATCACGTCCTCGACGGTGCCGATCTTGCGGCGCAGCTTTTCAGCGGAAATTTCGGCCTGCACTTCCATGAAGCGGCAGCGTCGCTCCTCGCGGACCTCGTCGGGCAGCGCACCCGGCAGATCGTTGGCGGCCGCGCCGTCGACGGGCGAATAGGCAAAGCAGCCGACGCGGTCAAGCTGCGCCTCGCGCAGGAAATCGAGCAGATATTCGAACTCGGCTTCAGTTTCGCCCGGAAATCCGGCGATGAAGGTCGAACGGATGGTGATGTCCGGACAGACGGCGCGCCAGGCCGCGATGCGCTCGAGATTCTTCTCCGCGCTGGCCGGACGCTTCATGGCCTTGAGCACGCGGGGATGCGCATGCTGGAAGGGCACGTCCAGATAAGGCAGGATGAGACCGTCGGCCATCAGAGGCACGATTTCATCCACGGACGGATACGGATAGACGTAGTGCAGACGCGTCCAGATGCCGAGACGGCCCAGCTCCTGACATAGGTCGAGAAGACGCGTCTTCACGGGACGGCCGTTCGCAAAGCTGATGCTGTAGAGGCTGTCGACGCCGTAGGCCGCGGTGTCCTGACTGATGACGAGGAGTTCCTTCACGCCCGCCGCCTTCAGATTCTCCGCTTCTCGAACGATGTCGCCGATCGGACGGCTCACGAGCGTGCCGCGCAGATTCGGAATGACGCAGAACGTGCAGTGATGGTTGCACCCTTCGCTGATCTTTAAATAGGCGTAGTGCTTGGGCGTCAGGCGAACGCCGGCCGCCGGGACGAGATCTCCCCAGGGCTCGTGCGGCCGGGGCAAGTGCGCTTCGACCATGCGGAGCACTTCGTCGACCTGATCGGGACCGGTGACGCCGAGCACCTTCGGCATGCGGTTCATCACGAAGTTGCTGCCGTCCGCCTCGTGACGTCCGCCGAGACAGCCGCAGACGATCACGCGGCCGTTTTCGGCAAGCGCTTCCGAGATGGCCTCGAGGCTTTCCGCCACGGCTTCATTCACGAAGCCGCAGGTATTGACGATCACGAGGTCTGCATCGCGGTAGCTGGTGCCGATGCGGTAGCCGCGGGCGCGAAGCTCGGTGACGATCCGTTCGGTATCCACGAGCGCCTTGGGGCAGCCGAGGGAAACAAAGCCTACAACGGGAATCTTGGCCATTTGCTGACTTCCTTTTACTGCGCAGACGATGCTGCGGGCTTAATCCAGATCATGGCGGCGTGACGGCCGGACTTCTCGCCGTCGCGGCGGTAGCTGTAGAAGCGCTTCGGATCGGCGGCGGTGGAAAGACCGCAGTCGTCGACGTCGGCTTCGGCGACGCCCGAACCCGTCAGCGCCTGAAGGGCGAGCGCGGCGAGGTCGCACAGATACCTGCCGTTATCCTGAGGTGCAAACGCCTGCCGCGCATCGGGAAGATGCGCCTTCATGGCCTCGAGCACGTCTTCGCCCACTTCAAAGCTTTCGGGACCGATGCGGGGCGCAAGCCAGGCAAAAATTCTGGCGTCGTCCGACGTCTTTTCGCGCATCAGCGCAACGGTCTTCTGAATGATGCCCTGAGCCAGGCTCTTCCAGCCGGCGTGCACAGCGGCCACGATGCGGCCTTCGGCATCGGCCAGAAGCACCGGCAGGCAGTCGGCCGTCATGACCGTGCAGACGACGCCGGGCGTCATCGACCAAGAGGCGTCGGCTTCGGGTTCGCCGCCGGCAGCGGCGGCATCGATGATGACGGTGCCGTGCACCTGACGAAGCCAGACGGGATCGGAGGGCACAAGCTGCGACACGATGCCGCGGTTCATGCGCACGCAGGCGCCGAAGTCGCCCGTATGCGGCGCCACGTTGAGTCCCATGATGCCGTCGGGGCCGCCGTAGGCGCCGCTCGAAACGCCGCCCGAGCGGCAGGTGAAAAGCGCATCGGCGTTAGCCGGCGCGAAGACGCGGCGATCCGGCTGAATGATGTCGAGACCGGGTTTGGTAAGTTCCATCGGAGGCATCCTCAGAGTCGTTCGTTCTCAAAAACCGTCACGGGGACGTTCCACGGACCGAAGCCGAGGTCCTCCATGAGGCAGATCATGTCTTCTTCGGGCGGGACGAACCATTCCATGTATTCGCCCGTCGCGGGATGAATGAGACCGAGGCGCGAAGCATGAAGCGCCTGGCGGTGGAATTCAAGCAGATTTTCGATCTTCACGGTCAGACCGGGCGCACGGCCGCGATACAGCTGGTCACCGATGAGGGGAAGGTCCTCGCTCGTGAGATGCACGCGGATCTGATGCGTGCGGCCCGTATCGAGACGGCAGGCCACCCAGGAGACGGGCAGACCGTCGACGGAACTCCAGCCGACGCAGCGGGCGCGGGTGCGGGCGGGCTTGGCGCGCACGCCGGTGCTGCCCGGGAAGCACTTGAAGCGGATGCGGCTCTTCGGATCGCGGCCGATCGGCGTATCGACAATAAAGTCAGGCGCGGCGGAGCCGAGCGTGATCGCCCAGTACTCGCGCTTGACGCTTCGCTCCTGGAGCTGGCGGACCAGATTCGTCTGCGCGGCGAGCGTGCGCGCCACCACCATGAGACCGGTCGTATCGCGGTCGAGGCGGTGAACGATGCCGGCTCGCGGCACGTCCTTGAGTTCGGGGTAGCGCCAGAGCAGGCCGTTGAGCAGCGTGCCTCCGGGATTGCCGGCGCCGGGATGCACGACGAGTCCCGCGGGCTTGTTGACGACGATGATCGTGTCGTCCTCGTACTTAACCTCGAAGTCCACGTCCTCTTCGGGCGTGAAGGCCAGAGACTCGTCGAGATGAGGCTCTTCAAGCAGCGAGATCTCGTCGCCCTCGGAAACCTTCTGGCGGACCTTCTGCACGACCTCACCGTTGACCTCGACGCTGCCCTCTTCGATGAGCTTCTGAAGACGCGCACGGGAGACGTCGGGCATCAGGGATGCGAGCACCTTGTCGAGGCGCTCGCCCCAGAAACCCTCTACCGTGAAACTTGGTAAATTGTCGTCATCGGCTCCGCGCTCCTCTTCGGGCAGGCCGTTATAATCTGAAAGTTCTTTTTCGCAACTGCTCGTCATGAATTTCAAGTTTCCTATTAAGCGCTTCGCCGTGCGTACGATGCTCGTCGCCGCCGTCACGCTGGCGACCGCCTCCTGCTCGTGGCTCGAGTCCCTCGACAAGGACCCGACGGCGGAATGGCCGGCCGACAAATTGTATACGGAGGCCCGCAGCGCTCTCGACGAAAGCAACTGGTCTCAGGCCAAAGACTATTACACCAAGCTTGAGGCACGCTATCCGTTCGGACGCTATGCCCAGCAGGCGCAGATTGAACTGATCTATGCCAACTGGAAGGACGGCGACGCCGCACAGGCCGTGCAGGGTGCCGACCGCTTCCTCAAGGCATATCCGAATCACGCCAACAGCGACTACGTGATGTATCTGAAGGCGCTCGCCACGCTCAACGAAACGGACAGCTGGTTTGCCATCCTGTCCGCCGAAGACCTGGCCGACCGCGACGCCAATGCCGCTCAGGAAGCCTTTGACATTCTGAAGGAGCTCGTGCTCCGCTTCCCGGAAAGCCGCTTCGCGCCCGAAGCCCGCCGCCGCATGCATTCGCTCGTGCTCGCTCAGGCCAAGCACGAACTTCAGACTGCTGAATACTACTACGTCCGCCACGCCTATGTCGCCGCCATCGAGCGCGCTCAGCGCGTGGTCCGCGAGTTCCAGAACACGCCGATGCGCGACGACGCGCTCGAACTGATCGCCAAAAGCTACGACAAGCTCGAAATGACGGATCTGGCCGCCGATACGCGCCGAATTCTGGAGCTCAACAAGGGCAAGGAACGGCGCGTCAGGAAGTAACCTGATAAGCCGTTTTTAACAACCAGTCACAAAGAGGGCCGGCAGCACATGCCGGCCCTTCTTTTTTCACCGACATTCAGTATTCCTGAAATAACATTCAGACCTGAACAAACACTCTCTGTAAAACAACTGAAAACCCTGTAGCGCAGGGATTTATAGGCGGTTCTACCTAATACCTACTTACTGCAATATCCCTACTCCTCTGCCATCGTGCTCAAACCTTCGGCAATCAGGTTTGACAGCAACATCCTGTCACATTATGTTTTCTCTCGTTCAATAACCCTCGGAACAACAACCATGACAAACTCCCAAACTGCAGCCCCCGCAGAGAAGCAGGAAAAGGTCGGTTTCGGTGCGTATATCGCACTGGCCATCGCCATCGTCCTCTTCTCGGGCGTGTTCTACAAGATGCCCGAAGCTCAGAAGTGGCTCGGCGCCTTCGACTTCACCACTCTCATCGGTAAGTTCGGCACCATCGCCGGCTCCAAGAACAATTTCACCGGCGCTGCCGGCGTGAGTGCCCGTGCCGGCTTCCTCTTCTCGCTTTCCCTCTTCCCCGGCGTGATGCTCGCCATGGGCCTTATCGAAGTGCTCGCACACTACGGTGCTCTTCGTGCCGCTCAGGTGATTCTTACCCCGCTTCTGAAGCCGATTCTCGGCGTGCCCGGCTACACCGGCCTGGCGCTCATCACCGACCTTCAGTCGACGGACGGCGGTGCCGCTCTGACGCGTGCGCTCTATGACGAAAAGCGCATCGACCGCAAGCAGCTCACGACCATCTGCGCCTGGCAGTATGCCGGTGCCGGCTGCATCAGCAACTACTACTCGACGGTCTCGGGTCTCTTTGCTATGTTCACCTGCCCGGTCTGGATTCCGGTCATCATCATTCTCTCTCTGAAGTTCTGCGGCGGCGCTCTGATCCGCACTGTCCTCAACACGGTTTACAAGAAGGATTTTGCAAATGAGTGACTTGTTCCACACAGACTCCAAGAACCCCTTTGACATCTTTATTGTCGGTCTTCGCAAGGGTCTCAACATCGGTCTTTACAGCCTGCTGCCGAACGTGCTCATGGCCTTCGTGCTCACCTACATGCTGCAGCTTTTCGGCGTGATGGACTTCCTCGGCCGCACCTGCGGCGGAGTGATGAGCGTCTTCGACCTTCCGGGTCAGGCCATTACGGTGCTTCTCGCCACGTGGCTCTCCTGCGGCGCCGGCGTCGGCGTTGCTGCTTCGCTCGCCGCCAGCGGCGTGCTCAACAACCATGACATCACGATTCTCGCTCCGGCCTTCATTCTGATGGCCTCGCAGATTCAGTACATGGGCCGCCTCCTCGGTGTTGCCGACGTGCCCAAGAAGTACTGGCCCGTCCTGATGCTCAACAGCGTTTTCATGGCCAGCATCGCCATGGTCATCATGCGCTTCGTCGCCTGATAAACGACTGACGCTGACATTTAAAAAGGCCTTCGGTTCCCTGCGAGCCGAAGGCCTTTCCTTTTTCATATCTCCCGGGGCGTCGTCTTTGCTCCGGGAAGACTGCTTCGAGGATCCTTGTCCCGCTCCGCGCCGTCCCTCGGATAGGAAGACGCAAAAGACAGACAGTTCTCCGGACGGCAGCACGGAAGCGTCCGCGCGGTCCGTCCTCGGACGCGCTGCTTGCGGAACCGGATTCAGGCCTCCCGGCGCGCCGTCTCCGCGCCTCGGCGCATATTGACGGGGATGAGCGCCAGAAGCGCCAGCAGGAAGAAGAGGCCCGTAAAGCAGATGGCGAGACGGTGATCGTTGCCGCTCATCCATGTAATGGCGCCGTAGCAGAGCGGCCCCACGATGGCGGCGAGCCAGAGGGCCATGTTCCAGAAGCTGTAGAACTCGGCGAGACGGGAAGGCGGAGCGAAGACCGCCACCATGGCGCGGCCCGCCGACTGGGAGGATCCCATGGCGATGCCGGCAAGATTGGCCGCAATCCAGAATTCCCAACGGGTCGTCGAGACGGCGGCCACGGCGATCATGGCGAGCCAGACGGCGAGCGTAGCTGCCAGAGCGCGCTTGTGACCAATCCGGTCCTGGACGTAGCCGAAGCCGAAGGCGCCTGCGGCTGCGGTGATGTTGACGAGGAACACCATGAGAAGCGTGTCCTCGGTCTCAAAACCCATGACGGCCGATGCATAGACCGCGGAGAGCGTGATAACGACGGCGACGCCGGACTGGTAGCAGAACCCGCAGAGCGACAGCCAGGCAAAGTCCTGGAAGCGCCCGAGAGAAGCCAGCGTCCGGCGTACCTCGCGGAAGCTTTCCATGGCGGCCGCCTTCACGGCACCGCGGTCCGATGCCTGCAGTCTGGGCACGCTGCGCTCGCGGGTGAAGAGAAAGATCGGCAGTGCGGCTGCGGCAAACACCGCCGCCGTCACCGCCATGGTGCCGGCCACGGTCTGATCCGTCGTCAGTCCCAGCTTTTCTCCGCCGAGCACGAGGCCGAGACAGAGTCCGAGCGTCAGAATGCCGCCGCAGTAGCCGAAGCTCCAGCCCCAGCCGGATACCTTGCCGACAGCGTCTTCTCGGGCGAGCTCCGGCAGAAAAGCCGAGTTGAGGGATTCGCCGACGTTGTAGGCGAGGTTGCTCAGCACGATCATGAGCGCAGCCCAGACGACCGTGCCCTCCCCGGTCAGCATGAGCCCGAGCGTTGCGGCGATGCAGAGCACGGTGGCCGCGGCGAGCCAGCGTTTTTTGGAGGCGGTGGCATCGGCGACTGCGCCGATCATCGGCATGAGCACCATGCTCACCGCATTGCTCGCCGCAATGACGAGCGTCCAGAGAAATGTGGCCGACGCACTGCCGGCGGCGATCACGTTGACGAAATAGGCATTGAACACCGCCGTGAGCACAACGGTGGTGTAGCCCGAATTGGCAAAGTCAAAGGCCGCCCACGACCAGACTTCGCGCATGGCGACGCCGTCGCGAAGCGCGTCTTGGGAAAAAAGCGCCATCTGTTATTCTCCGGCGGGATGCTGACCGCGCATCACAAGCATGTTGACGTGCGTCATCGCGCTGCGGGCAAGCGAATGCACGGAATAGCCGCCCTCGAGCACGCTCACGAGCCGTCCGCTGCAGAGCACGTCCGCCGCATCGAGCAGACGGCGCGTCAGACGGGCATAGTCGGTTTCCTTCATCTTGAGCTGCGCGAGCTGCTCCTCGCAGTGCGCGTCGAATCCGGCGGAGACCATGATGAGTTCCGGCTGCCAGACTTCGAGCGCCGGGAGCCACACGGTCTCGAGCACCTCCTCGAGGTCGGCGCCGTCTGCGCCGGCGGGCAGCGGCGACATCACGACGTTCTCGGGCGTGGGCGTCAGCTGCCGGTTCGGGTAGAGCGGCCACTGATAGACGTTGAGAAGCCTGACGGCGGGATTGCCCGCGATGATTTCCTCGGTGCCGTCGCAGTGATGCACGTCGAAGTCGACGATCGCCACCCGGCGCAGACCGTGATGATGGACCGCCCAGAGCGCGCCGACGGCGACGTTGTTGATGTAGCAGAATCCCCGTGCTTCGGCTCTCGCCGCATGATGGCCGGGGGGACGCACCGCACAGAAGGCGTTGCGGATTCTTCCCTCCATCAGCGCGTCGACCGCCGACGTCACGGCGCCGGCGCTCTTCATGGCGGCATCGAAGGTGTCGGGACCCACCTTGGTATCGGGTTCGCAGAAGGCCGCCAGCGCATGCGCATCGCCTTCGGATGCCAGGCGCAGTCTTTCTATATAGGCGCCGTCATGGGCAAGAAGCACGGCGCCGATGGGAGCGGACCCGCATTCAAAACGCTTCACGCGCTCGTCGAGTCCGAGCGCAATCAGATGATTTTCAATCGTATCCAGCCGCTCCGGGCGCTCCGGCGCCTCGGCGAGGGGATTGGGCACGTCCACGCGGTCGTGCGTGAACCAGCCGGTCGGCAGCCGCTGACAGGAAACGGGCATATCGGTGGGATGGCTGATGAATGGACATGAGAGATCGCGGCCTCGGCCGCGCTCCCGGATTCGAAAAGAGTAGCACATTCGGACCCGGCCGCTTTTTCCCGGAAACAGCCGTTCGGCCGGGAAGGCGCACGATCCGGCCTTCATGCATCCTGCGGAAAAAGCGCCGCTCTTAAGCGGCACCTGACGGCAGGCTTGCTACAATCAGCCACATTGCCGTTCCGACAGGATTTTCCGAGCCCATGTCCCCCTCCGTTCGCTCCCCGCTATTCGGCCTTGCCTTCGGCGCCTGGCTTGCCCTGGCCGCCCCGGCGTTCGGTGCCGACACGCCTGCGTCCGAAGTCCGTACTGCGCCCGCGAAGCCTGCCGTCAACGTCAGAGCCAAGTCGCCTTCCGCTTCCGACTATCTGGAACGCGAGGAAGTCCGCAGCTTTCTGAAGGAAGTGAGCGAAGCACACGGCATTCCGCTCGACTGGCTGGAATCCGAGGTTGCCGTCGCCCGATATTCAGCGCTCGCCGAACGCTACACGACACCCAAACCCGGCGCCAACCGCCGGACGACGCCCGAGAAGAACTACCTTCTCTACTCCAAAAACCTCGTCAACGAAGAACGCATCGCCAAGGGCGTCGAGTTTCTGAAGCGACATGATGCGGCCTTCCGTGAAGCGGAAGCGCTGAGCGGCGTCGACCGTTACGCCGTCGCCGCAGTCATCGGCATCGAAACCATCTACGGGCGCAACATGGGGCGTTTTCGGGTCCTTGACGCGCTGATGACGCTCTCCTTCGACTACACGCGCCGGGCGGCTTTCTTCCGCAGCGAGCTCTCGAGCTTTCTCGACTTCTGCTGGCGCGAGAAAATTTCTCCGGTCACCGTTCTCGGAAGCTATGCGGGCGCCATCGGTCTCGGCCAGTTCATGCCCAGTTCGCTTGACGCCTACGGCCGCGACGGCGACGGCGACGGACGGGTCGACATTGTCGGCAGCGAAGCCGACGCCATTGCATCGGTCGCGGCATTCCTGCGCGCGCACGGCTGGGTCTCCGGCATCGAACCGCTCTACCCCGTCGAAGCCGACCGCGACATCTACGAACGCATCGGCGCGGGCGGCATCACCGTGCATACCACGCTCGCGGGGCTGCGGGAGGAAGGCGTCCGAAAAACCGAATCGGTGCCGCTTCCCGACGATGAGCCCGTTCTTCTCGTCGATCTTCCCTGGGTTGACGTCAAAAACCGCCGCGGCACCCACTGGTTCGTCGGCACGCGCAACTTTGCGGCCATTCTCCGCTACAACCGCAGCTACTTCTATGCCGCCGCCGTGTCGGCTCTCGCCGAACGCATCGCCGAGCGCGAACGCAGTCTCGAAAAGAGCGCCGAACCGTCGCAGTCCCCCTCTTCCTGACCGGAAACCGGTTCCTTTTCCTCCCTGCCGTTCCCTTCATTCTGATTCAGACAACAGAGGCAATGTTTTTTTCATTATTCTAATACGTATTGTTACGTATTAGAATTACCCATAACATCCGCTCGTCGTTTAAAAACGTACAACTTTTTACTTAAATCAAAGAAAATGTGCCTGATAACTGCCCAAACCATTACGTATTTTCCGCAGTTTTGTTAGGATGTGCACATCGGCAGACGCCTTCTGGTACGAACCGTTCCTTACCGATTCGTCTCCCTTTCCGGAATGTCTGCCGCAGCCGGAAGCCTTGTCCGGCGAATCTGCGCATCATCACCCGCCGATGACCACGGTCGGTTTTTCCGGCTGCGGCGGCCGATGCGCCGGCAGAGAATGTCCGGACCGGCTCTCCTGCGGTTTCCGGACATTCATCGGGGTCGCCCTGCGGGTTCCCTTGTCCGCATGGCCTCTGCCGAACTTTTGATTGCGTTGATGCTCTCAGTGAAGAGTACTTGTCCCGACATCCCTCACCGGATGCCGGGACTTTTTTTATCCTTTTGAAAAAAAACGGCCGTCCGGCTCCCGGCGGGAGACGGACGGCCTGATGAATCGGACCCGTACCGGATCAGACGATGTCGACGCGGATGGTGCCCACGCCGTTGACGCCGCCTTCAAGACGGTCGCCGGGCACGACGCGCGAAGCACCGCCCGGAGTGCCCGTGAAAATCAGATCGCCGGGCTGAAGTTCCCAGAACTTCGAAATCTCAACGATGACTTCCAGGGGCTTCACGATGAGATTCGCCGTCGAGCCGGACTGGCGCTTCTGATTGTTGACGTACAGCCAAAGGTCGGCCGGCGCGGGCATCGGCGTGCGGTAGGCAGGGCGGATATGGCTGACCGGCGCGGAGCGGTCGAACGCCTTGCCGCGCATGAAGTCGTTGGCGCCGCTGTCGAGGCGCTGGTCGCCGAGCGTGAAATCGATGCCGACGCACCAACCCCAGACGGCGTCGGCCGCCTGTTCGAGGGTGAGATTGCGGCCGCCCTTGCCGAGCGCTGCCACGAGTTCGATCTCGTGCTTCATCTCATTGGTGCCGGGAGGCACCGGAATCGCGACGGATTCATTATCGGCGACGGGCACCACCGCATCGGCGGGCTTCAGAAAATAAAAAGGCGTGCCGGAAGGCACCGTGCCCGGCTCGGCGTAGTTTTTGCCGATGCCGTAGACGCGGTGGATCGGAAAGAATTCATAGCGCTCGTCCTGAACCGGCACGACGGCCTGCTGAGGCGGTGCAAAAACAAACGGCATGAGAATGCGCTCCCGAAAACAGAAAAAACTGAGCCTACTATACAGGATTGCGGCACGCGGATGAATAATTTTTTCTATCCAGCAGCGGAATCGTAAAGAATTTTTTCTTTACCCGGATTTCGCACCCGCAATGCCTCGAATATACGCTCTCACCAAAACTTGGTAAGATCACGGGATGCTTGGAGATCACGACCGGCAGGCTTTCGTCCGTCCGTCGTGACCCGCAGGCGGGACTGAAGGCCTTCAGTCCGCGGGTGCCGCAGCCCCCAACTGCGGCGGATTCGCCCGCGCCGACGCCGGCACGCCATGCCGGCCGAGCGCTCAGGCGAGCACTTTGCGAACGACTACAAGAAGATGAGCACAAATAACGCACCTCGCCGCGAAAGCCTGGCTTCGATCGGCCAGCGCCGCTTCAACACGGTGAAATCCAAGAGCATCTACGTGCTGCCCAATGCCTTTACGGCAGCCGCCCTTTTTGCCGCCTTCTACGGCATTATCGCCGCCATGAACGGCGACTTCCTCTCCGCCGCCATCGCCGTCTTTTTCTCCATGCTTTTTGACGGCATGGACGGACGCGTTGCGCGTCTCACGCACACGCAGTCCGAATTCGGCGTGCAGATGGACTCCCTCGCCGACGCCGTGAGCTTCGGTGTGGCGCCCGCGCTCATCGTCTACGAATACACGCTCAACAGCCTCGGCAAGCTCGGCTGGGCCATCGCCTTCGTCTACTGCCTCTGCGCGCTTCTTCGTCTGGCGCGCTTCAACTGCAACGTCGGCGTGGTGAGCAAGAACTATTTCCAGGGTCTCCCCTCGCCGGCCGCCGCCGCGCTTGTCTGCGGCTTCGTCTGGCTCGGCGTCGAAGGCCGCCTCCCCGAATGGCTGGTGCCCTGCACGAGCGAAATCGCCGCGGTCGTGACGCTCTATGCCGGTCTCACCATGGTATCGAACGCCCCGTTCTTCTCCGGCAAGAGCTATGCGGTCGTGCGCACGGTGCCCTTCTGGGTCATCGTCGTCGGCGCGCTCCTCTTCATCGTGATCTCGAGCAACACGTCGCTCTCGATTTTCGTGCTCTTCTGCCTCTATGCGCTCTCGGGCTTTGCCTACGGCTTCTACTGCTGGTGGTCCGGCCGCCCGAACCCGATTCAGGCCGACATCGCCGCCGCGCTTGCCGCAGAGAAGGCCGCTGCAGAAAAGAGCGAATAATCGGCTCTTTCTCTCTCGCAGAACGCCGTCCGTGTAATCGGGCGGCGTTTTTTTGTTATCAGGCATGACATGCCGTCATTCAAGGGTCCGCACCGGCCGTCAGTCCGCTAGAATGCGTTTCATCACTTCCCTCGGTGCTCTGCACCGAACAGATTCAGGAGAATTCCGATGAAATATCGTTGCGTAGTCTGCGGCCACATCTATGACGAAGAAAAGGAAGGCGTGAAGTTCGCCGACCTGCCCGACACCTGGGTGTGCCCGACCTGCAAGCAGCCCAAGGATAAGTTCGTTCCGATCGCTGAAGAAGGCATGACCTGGGCCTCCGAACATGTGCTCGGCGTCGCCAAGGACGCCCCTGAAGAAATCAAGGAAGGCCTGCGCGCCCACTTCCACGGCGAATGCACGGAAGTGGGCATGTATCTCGCCATGGCCCGTGTCGCCTATCGTCAGGGCTATCCGGAAGTCGGCATGTACTATGAAAAGGCCGCCTTCGAAGAAGCCGAACACGCCGCGAAGTTCGCCGAACTCCTCGGCGAAGTCGTGACGCCCTGCACGAAGACCAACCTTGAAATGCGCGTTGAAGCCGAAAACGGCGCCACGCTCGGCAAGACCGAACTCGCCAAGATGGCCAAGCAGCTCAACCTCGACGCCATCCACGATACGGTTCACGAAATGGCCCGCGACGAAGCCCGTCACGGCCGCGCGTTCAAGGGTCTCCTTGACCGCTACTTCGCGAAGTAATCCGCGCCGTCTCTGACAAAAAACGGGAAGCCTCCGGCTCGGAGCTTCCCGTTTTTCTTTTCCCGAAGGCGCCGGGCGCCTTCGGCCCGCCGCCCGGCAGACCGAAGCACGCCGGCCGTCAGTGCTGATAGAGCTTCCAGTCGCCGCCCTTCTGGCGGAAATACTCCCGGCCCTTGTATTCGAGCACCTGCGCCTGACCGTTTTCCGACACGGGATTGGTCTGCGGCAGATCCTTCACGAGCTCTTCGAGCGGCACGGCGCCACCCTTGCGGCCGTAGTAATTGACGCCGAGCGTCTTGCCGATGAGCGTCGTCAGCGCCAGATAGCTCGTGCTGCCCGACACATGGATCGGCTCGGCGGGAAGTCCCTTGAGGCCGAAGAACTTCACGAGAACAGGCACTTCGGTGATGCGAAGCGACGGAATGTCGCGAAGGCGCGGCGCCTGAATGCGGTCGCCCCGCACCGCCGCGCCGTGTTCGGGCACGACGATCAGCATCACGCGGCGGCCCGAGCGCTCGAGCTCCGTCATGAAGCGTTCCAGATCGTCAAGCAGCTGCTTGGCTCGCGGCTTGAAGGGCTCGGAGCGGCCGTGACGCGGCAGACGGTTGCCGTCGTGAAGCGAAATGAAGTTCATCAGCGTCACCGTTCTCGGATCCTTCGAGCGGACCTGCGTGCGCTGCCACCAGCGAAGCACCGACAGATCGTCCGAAATCGGCTCGTCGTCAAAGCCCATGTAGCGGACTGGGAAGGATCTCGAGGCGCTTTCGAGCGGCGCCGTCAGACCAGCCTTGTCGCGAAGCGACTGCAGGAAGCTGTCGTATTCGCCCGGGTGGTCCATCAGCACGCGCTCCTTGTAGCCGAGCGTGCCGAGACGTGTCAGAAGCTCGCACTCCGTGCGGCGTTCGCCGTAGAGATCATTGTGGGAGGGCTGCCCGCAGGCGCCGTTGAGCAGCCGGAGCACGGCCGGGCCGGAATAGCCCGTGGCGGAATTGAAGCGGTCGAAACGGATGTTGAAGCGCGAGAACACCGGATGCGCGTCGAGCTGCGACGCCGCGAGGTCGTCGTTTGAGAGCGAGCAGATGCTCAGGAGCAGAATATCAAACGGCGTGTCCTTTTCGGAGAGCCCGTGCGGCAGTTCGGCGCGGCGCTCCTTCTCGTAGCTGAGAAAAGCCGCATACCACTCGTCGACGGTCTTGGCATCGGCCGCGCCTCTGGGCGCCGAACCGGACGCCGCCGTCTGCGTGTCGGCAGGCGCTGCTTCCGTCGCGGCCGGCGCCTGCATCGCCTCCCACCAGGGCGTCACCGCCGTCACGACGAACCAGGCGATCGTGAAGAACGACACGCGGACGTAGCTGCGAACGAGAAAATAGACCGCCGCGGCCAGGGCGCCCCATCCGATCATGCGGAAATTGAGGAAGTCCCAGGCGAGCTCCATCATGTAGCGTGTCGAAAACCCTGCGACGGCCTGCCGGTTGGCGAGCAGACTGTCGATGCCGGGGAGCCAGCTTTCCGAATAGAGAAGCGCAGCCGCGGCGGCGAAGGCCGCAAGATCGCGAAGAACGTGAAGCACGCCTCTGAGCGGGCAGAGCAGTGCGGCGATCAGCAGCGCGTTGCAGAGAATATTGAGGTCCAGATAGCCGAAGGCGGCCAGCGCGAACTCGAAAATGAAAAAGAGATTCCAGCTGCCGAGACCGCGCCAGGGACGCAGGACGGCGGGCTGCTGTTCGGATCCGCTCATCGTTCGTCTCCTTTCTTGTCTGCGGGCGGCAGCATCAGACGGCCGTCGCGGTCGAACGCAAAGCGTCCCGAATCGAAGCCGAGTCCGAAGAGCGTCAGCACGTTGCCGTAGTATCGGTCGCGTGTGACCGGCGTGCCCGCCAGCACGGTGCGGATGAGCGACGCCGTCTTGCCCTTTTCAAGGAGCGGCAGCACGCAGGCGCCGAACGAGGCCGGTCCGGCGCCGTTCACTCTGAGGGTCACGCTGCTCACCTTTTCGGGCGGCATGTTGATGGCCCGCGTCGCCTCGAGCATCGGCTCGAAATGCCGGCGAAGCACGCGGCGGGCCGGATCCTCGGGCGACATCATGCCCGCCCAGAGATAGGTGCGGATCGCGTTGTAGGAACCGATCTCGCAGTCTTCGTCGGCAGGCGGCACCAGACGGCCGTGCGCATCGAAGCGGGCCCAGTCGGGCGCAATGCCGCTCGGCGCCGAGCGGATCAGCGCACGGAGCGAACCGTCGAAAACCGTTTCCCAGAACGGATCCTCCAGCGCAAAGCGCCGAAGGATGAAGAGCGGGTAGTAGCTCGGATTGAGCTTCACGATGCCGTCCTTCTCGAACCCGGCACGGCCCGGGAGAAGCACGCTTCCCAAACTGTCCACCGTGCGGACCTCGTGCTTGAGAAGCGCCAGCATCGCTCTGCCCTTGGCCGCATATGTCTCGTCCTTCCAGAGCCGGCCGGCTTCAAGAAAGGCGTAGGCGATCCACATGTCGGAGTCGACGGCGTTGTTGGTGTCGATCACGCCCCAGCGGTCGGAGCGGATCGAGCCCCAGAGCCACGAGGGCAGCGTCTTGGTGATGTCGCCCCCGGAAAGATTCTTTTCCGTCCAGTCGGCCAACTCGGCGAAGCCTGTGCGGTCGTCCGCGACCAGCGCGAAGAAGAGCCCGTAGGACTGCCCTTCGCTCGTCGTAATGCGCCGGGAGTCGCTGTAGTCGACCACGCGACCGTTTTCCGTGCCGACCGACTTGAAGTCATCCCAGAGATCCCAGGCAGCCGACGCCGGAAGCGACGCCGCCATCGCCGCAAGCAGTGCGGCCAGAGTCCGTTTCATCATGAGGAACGCCTCCTCACCCAAAGACGCATGAAGAAGAAGATGCCGAGCCCGACGGTCAGCGCGCTCAGCAACGCACAGAGCACCAGAACGCCCGGACGGTCGATGATCTTCATCCAGACGCGGTAGTACCAGGGCAGATTGCCGACGGCATATCGGACGGGAGAAGCAAAGTCGGCCTCGCCCGATTCGCTCAGCACGGCAACGGCGCCGCGAATGCCGCCGAGACTTGCCGGATTGACGAGCCGGTCGTTGAGAATCCAGCTTCCTGAAACGCCTTCGGTGAGCAGCGCCACGACGGTGCGGCCCTTGGCCAGCGGCGATTCGCCGGACACCACGGCGGCGATGCCGTTTTCAGAGAGCAGCGACGCTTCGGTGCCGGCAAGAAGCGCCGGCCTGGACTTGCCGGCCACCGCATCGAGCACGCTCTTCTGAAGCGTCATCGCATTGGCGGCATCGATGTCCGTCATCAGATGCGGCATGCGGCCGACGGCCAGAATGTCGCGCTCGCGAAGGAGCGGCGAAGCCGGGTCGCCCGTGACGGCAACGCGCACCGCGGCCGCGCCGGTAACGGCCGACATGCGGGCGACGGCATTGAGCATGGTGTTCACCTCGCCCTCGGTCGCATCGTCGCGGATCAGCACGGCGGTCTGAGAGAGGTCGGCGTAGACCGTGAAGGGATAGCCGCTCTGGGCCCAGAGCGCCAGATCGGGAAGTTCGGCATGGTGAAAGAGCCCCTTCACGGTGACGGTCGACGAAGGCTCCACCTCCATCTGATGCGAAAGCAGCATCACCGAGCGGCAGTTGTCGGCCGATCCGCCTTCCGTCACGCGCTCGTAGCCGACGGAAAAGCTCAGATCGTTCACCGACGTGAGCGCGAGGCCCGACGCCGAACGGTCCGCCAGCGGGCCGTAGAAGGAAGGCAGCATCACGGTGCGCGCGCCTCGGCCGTCGCCGCCCGACAGCGTTTCGGAGTCGACCAGATAACCGTTCACGAAAACGCGGAACTGCGAGGTTTCGCCGCTCACCGGCTTGGTATAGCGGTACTTCACCTGCATTCCGAGCGAAGCGTCGCCCACCATGTAGAGGTCCGGCACGAGACGCAGCGGCAGATGCACGGGCGGCAGCACGTAGCCGCGCGACGTGAGCTGGCCCGGATACTGCATCAGCTTTTCAAAGGCGACGGGTTCGCCCTCGTTGATCCAGCGCGGCGCATCGTAGGCCTGTCTCGGTTCGGGAAGCTGCGGATTCTTCACGCGGAAGCGCTCGCCGATCATCACGAGCTTTTCGGGCGCAAGCGCGCGGACGGCGGTCACCAGATCCTTTTCATCCCGGCCCGCGATCACGAGCATCTTGGCCCAGAGACTCCCCGGCGCATCGGCCACGTAGACCTGAGGGCCATCCACCTGAGGGAGCAGCTTCAGAAAGTCGGGCCGGTCGTCGTTGGGCGCAAAGACGACGAAATGGCTTTCGCCCGGCATGGCGTTGTAGTAGACGGGAAAGTCCGTCCCGCGCCATTCGGCGGCGCGGCCGGCGATGCTCGCGAGCACTGCGGCGGCTTCCTTTTCAGCTGCCGACGGCCGGCCGGCGAAGACCATCGGCAGCACGGTCGGCGCGCCGGACGTCACGTCGACGAAGGGCGCGGGGAACTGCGCGAGATCGTTGGCCAGACGGATGCGCTGCTTGACGAGCACCAGGCGGCTCGCCGGACCGACGTCGAGCCAGAGGGACTCGTTGGCCGGATTCTCGCAGACCTGACGGTAGTGGCCGACGAACTCCACGGCGATCTGATTCACGGCTTCCATCGCCTTCGGATTGAGCGTCACGCTCATTTCGGAGACCTGACCGACCGCTTCCTTCGGAATCGGAGCCGACTTCTGCAGCTGGCCGTTCAGATAAACGTTGATCTGAGAGATGCCGGGAATGACGGACGGCGACGGCGTATAGGTGAGCTCCAGACGGGCTTCCGAGACGACGTCGTCGGCCCGGACGCCGAAGTCGAAATACTGCGCCTTCGTGAGTCCGGTGAGCTTCACCGAGCGGGCCGTGCCGCCCGGCACCAGCCTGAGGAGCGGAAGCGACTCGGTGCGGGTGCCAGTCACGTCGGTGCGCCAGACGGGCGCCACGGCGGTCACCGAGACCGGGTCGGCGGCATGAAGCGGCATGCCGGCAAGAAGCCCTGCGGCCAGCAGCGCGCTCATCACGGCAGTTTTGTTCAGTGTCATTTGTCTTTCGATCCAATAATGTCGGTCAGCGCTGGCGCCGAAGGCGACGGCAGGAAGGATGCCAGCCGGTCGCGAAGCGCCGGCAGCACCTGTCCTGGCAGGAATTCCAGCATCGAGCGGTAGCCGTAGAGCGCCAGGTCGCCCAGACGGATGAAGCCCGTCAGGAAGCGGTCGTCGACCGTGCCTTCGGGCTTCTGCGCCCACATGCCCTTTCTGGAGAAGGTCACGCTGTTCCAGGCGCGCTCTTCGGCGGTGCCGGTGAGCAGCAGCGTAAAGTCGCGCGCGGCGCCCGGTTCGGCGGACCCGGCTTCGAGCGTGAAGCGAAGCGGCGCCTTTTCGCCCTTTTCGCCTTCCATCAGCAGCGTCGTCCGTTCGCCCGGCGCGAACTGAGCGAGCACGCCTTCGGCGGCTTCCAGACGGACCTCGGTCTGAGAATACTCGCGGGTTGAAAGCGCTACGGAGCCCGCGGACGTCTCGAGCACGGCGGGCACGCGAAGCGCAATGCGCGGGAAGCGGTGCTTCTGCACCTCCTCGACCGCACAGGCCATCGAGGCGCCGAGAATCATCAGGTTGTAGACGATCCAGCCGATGTTGATGGCGAGCGTCAGATATTCGGGACTCGGGTCGAAGAAGAGCTTCCAGAGACCGATCAGAAGACCCGCGCCGTTGAGGGCGATCATCACCAGGAAGGGCTTGGTGATGCCCCAGTCGAGATACTTGCGGTCGATCACGGAACCCTTGGCGGTCACGTTGAAGGTGCCCACGTGAGGAAGAATCAGCGCGACCGTCGTCGGAATCAGGATGTACCAGCTGAGCACCGTTTCATAAACGCCCGACAGAAACGGGTAGCGGTAGCCGCGCTGAAGCATCTGGTTCGTTACGGCCGAGTGCACCATGTGCGGGATCACGTAGGCGAAGATGGCGGCGGCCGTCGCATAGATGATGTAGATGTCCGCAAACATGTAGGGAAGCGGCGCCAGAAGGAAGACGATGCGCGGAAGCCCGTGCAGGAAGTGCACCATGGCGTTGAAGAAGCAGAGCCGCTGCGCAAAGCTGAGTCCCCGGCCGAGAAGCGGATTGTCGAGCCTGAAGATCTGAATCATGCCGCGCGCCCAGCGGATGCGCTGGCCGATATGCGCGGAGAGCGTCTCCGTCGAGAGACCCGAAGCGACCGGACGGTCGATGAAGGCCGACGACCAGCCGCGGCGGTTGAGCTTGAGCGAGGTATGGGCGTCTTCGGTCACGGTTTCCACCGCGATGCCGCCGATCTCCTCGAGCGCCTTTCGGCGCATCACGGCGCTCGAACCGCAGAACATCGTGGCGTTCCAGGTGTCGTTGCCCTTCTGGATGAAGTCGTGAAAGAGCGAATTCTCGATCGGCACGGCCTTTTCAAGATGCAGATTCTTCTCAAACGGGTCGGGCGAATAGAAGTGATGAGGCGTCTGCACGAGCGCGATCTTCGGGTCCTTCACGAGCCAGCCGACGGTCGACGTGAGAAAGTCGCTCGAAGGCACGTGGTCGCAGTCGAAGATTACGATGAATTCGCCGTCCGTCACAGTGAGGGCATGATTGATGTTGCCCGCCTTGGCGTGCCGGTGCTCTTCGCGCATGATCCAGCCGACGCCCGCCTCTGCGGCAAACTCGCGAAAGAGCGGTCGGCTGCCGTCGTCGAGAATATGGATGTGAAGCCTGTCGGCCGGCCAGTCCAAATTGAGCGCGGCGTACACCGTGGGCTTCACCACGTCGAGCGACTCGTTGTAGCTCGGAATGAAGACGTCGACGTGCGGCCAGAGCCGCCGGTCTTCGGGAAGCGGCGCCGGCTTGCGGTCAAGCACCCAGCAGACCTGGAAGTAGCCGAGCACCATCACGATGAAGGCGTAGATTTCGGCGCCGAGAAGCAGTCCGGAGAAAAAGAGATCGAGCGCGCCTTCCGCATGCACGGTCGCCGTGCAGCGCCACCACAGATAGCGGCCCGAAACCACGATCGAGATGACGAAGAGCAGCATCAGCGTGAGACGCGCCTTGATGCGGGTGAGGACGACCATCGAGCAGAACATCAGCGAAAGAAAGATGATCTGCCCCTGCAGGTCAAAGGGCTGCGTGATGCAGAGCATGCCGAGCGCGATGCCCGGCGCGGCCAGCAGCCAGAGCAGCCATCCCGGCGCCCCGCTGCCGGAAGCCGGTGATGATTTTCCCGTCCCCTCGTCGGTGCCCAGGCCGCCCAGCAGTTTCAGAGAGAAGGCGCCGAAGGCGTCGCCGGCCCGGTTGATGAGACCGCCCGCAGCGCGAAGCAGCGAGAGAATCGGATCGGCAAATCGCGGCCCCTCCTCGCGGCTCGGTCTGAAGGCGAGCAGCCAGAACGACTGAATCAGAATGCGAAGAGGATCGAGAAGATGCGGCTTTTCAAAAGAGATTCGGGGAAAAAGCTGTTCCTTTTCGCTGCGGATGCGGCGCATCGGCGCGCTTTCCATCGGCACGAGCGCCCACAGAAGCACCAGCGCGGCCAGATTGAGCGCAACGGCCGCCCGCCCCGCGCCGTTTCTTCGCCATAGAGACGCGTACCGCAGCAGATAGTCCCGCGCCGAGCGGGGCATGGAACCGAACATGATGAAAAGACGGAAGAAACAGCGGACGAAAACGACGCCCGAATTAGGGTTTTCGAAAATAAAAGCGGTATTCTAACTAGAATCTCTTATCAGCTTGATCAACTCGATCGAACGCCTGCAGGCGCTTTGTTCCGCATAACATGCGTTTTTCCGCCGGCTTCATCGGGTTTCCCCGATACCGCCGTCCGACTCGGCTGATATTCAATCGATTTCACGGAAAATCGTTTGTCCTCAGGCTGTTGCGCCGAGAAATGTAAAGTTTTTGTAAATTCTGTCCGGAGACGCCGTTTTGAATCAAAAATCCGCATCCCGAAGCGACGGCGCCGCCGAAGCGCTCAAGATTCTGCGTCTGATCCGGATGCTTCCCTCGGGCGCGGCGGCGACGACCGCCGAGCTTGCCGAGAAACTCGCACGGGCCGGCGCGCCTATGAGTGAGCGCTCGCTTCAGAGAACGCTCCGCGCGCTGGCCGACGCCCCCGGCTTTCCGGTTGTCTGCGACGAGACGGAAAGAAGCCACCGCTGGGGATGGGACCCGAAGGCTGCGCTTCTCACCGCGCCGGAACCCTCGCACGCCGACGCCGTGCTTCTCAGACTGGCCGGGCGTCTGCTCGTTCAGCACGTGCCCGATCGTCTTCTGTCCCGTCTTCGTCCTCAGCTGAAGCTTTCCGATTCGCCCGTTCTGCCCGTCTGCGCGCTCCCGGACGCCCTTCCCCGCATCCCGGCGGCCGTGAAGCCCACCGTTCTCGAAACGGCGGCAAGGGCCTATGCCGAAGGCAGGCGGATGAAAATGCGCCTTCGGGAAAACCGCCGCACGGTCGAAGCGCTCGTCACCGTGCTCGGCCTCTTTGAAGCCGCCGGCTCGCTCTTTCTGGTCTGTCTGCGCGGCGAGGAAACGGTGCCCTCGCACATGCCGCTCAGCCGCATTCTTGAGGCGCGTGTCACCGTCTTCGCTGCAGCGCCGGCACCCGACGCCTTTTCCGTGACGGCTTATGCCGAGGCTCAGGACGTCAATCCGAACCGGGGGGAACTGATCCGGATCAGCTTTCTCACGCCGGACGGTCCGCTCCTGGCGTCTTTGCGCTCGCAGCCGCTCGCCTCTTCGCAGACGATCGTTCCCGAGGAAGAGGACTTCCGCGTCTCGGCGCTCGTGCCCGACTCCCCGCTCCTTTCGGCCTGGCTGACCCTTCATGCGGCTCACATCAGAGACGTGAGGCGGGAAGCGTCGACGCAGGGCATCTGAAGGAGGAATAAACCAAGGAGTATTGGATTTCGTGAGGCATAGCCCCACCTTAATTTCGAATCCCCAGAATAGGCGTTGCACAATCATGTAGTTCAAGACAGGCACCTGATAGCAGCCCCAATCATGACTGCGACACCGCGCCTTTGGGTTCACGCAACAACTGTCTCTTGACGAGGCTACCCACGCCGCTGTCCGTCTGCTTAATAGCACAGGCTTAATACGCGAAAAAGGTTCCATACCTAAAATACAAACGAATATATTCCTTTAAATATCATATTCTTGATAATGATTCAATCCGCTTAACTCCAACATGAATGACGGAGTTTGCAACGGACTGTGCTAGGTCAGCTTGTCAGAGGGAGTACGAATAGAAATCGGATCAGTCGGAATCGGAATGCAGCAAACATGAAAGAAGTACAAATTCCAATAGAGACTTGAAAACCTTGGAAATTTGGTGGTATACACGAAGGGCGCACCCGGATAGACTTCAGGCTAAAATGAACTTATTGTGCAGATAGAGCCAGTTAGTTTGTATGTATATCTCCTACGAAAATTTGAGCGAAGAACAGTTTGAGAGACTCGCGGTAGCAATCTCCAAAGTCATCCTCGGTCCCTCAGTCCGCAGTTTTTGCAAAGGCCCAGATGGAGGTAAGGATGGCTTTTTTGAAGGAAGGGCAGAACGCATCCCGACGCAGTCTGAACCATGGGTAGGGAAGGTTGTTATTCAAGCCAAGCATACGAACCGTATTAATGCGTCATTCTCAGATCCTGATTTTAATAAAATTCTTGAAAAGGAAATTCCAAAAATTAGATCCCTGTTCCAGTCAGGGAAAATGAATCATTATGTCATTTTCAGTAATCGCAAAATGTCGGGATTGACCGATGATACAATACGCTCCAAAATATCCAATGAGTGCGGAATACCGACTCTTTCAATTTATATTTGCGGAATAGATGAGCTTGACTCGTATCTTAAAAAATATCCGGAATGCCTAACGGATGCTGATAATAGTCCTTTCGACAATCCAATGTCCGTTGATCCCGACGACTTGTCAGACATCATTGAAACATTGACGAGTCAACTGAAAAATAACGAGAAGATTTTTGATTCTTTCCCGGTTTCCAGAGTATCTTTTGAGAAAAAGAACACGCTGAACAACTTGACTCCAGAGTATGCGCATTTTATCCGAGAGAAATATCTTAAATATTTTGGAGACGTTCAGGAATTTTTAGCTGATCCGCTCAATGCTTCTTTTGTTGAGAAATATGATATTGCCATTGATGAATTTCAGGCCAAGATTATTTCCGGCCTTTCGCTGTTTTGAGTGGGTAGCTTGCCGAAGCGGGAGGAGTATCCTTTCCTTAAAAACCAACCAAACCATCGTTGGAGAGCCTGCATAGCTTCTATCGGGAGTAGCTGTCATGGACATGACTGCGCTTTTCACTG
>JAGBFJ010000020.1 GCA_017936545.1 Sutterella sp. | reverse complement strand
GGCGCGGATGCACTTCTGGCTCGTGGTGGCGCGCGTGTACGGGCGCTTGTCGAAGCCGAGGAACACGTCCTTGAACTGGTTCATGCCGGCGTTGGTGAAGAGCAGCGTCGGGTCATTGCCCGGAACGACAGGGCTCGAGGCCACGATCGTGTGGCCCTTGCTTTCGTAGAACTTCAGAAAAGTTCGACGGATATCTGCGACTTTCATGATGTTGTTTTCGTGATGAATGAGGGTCCGAGGATCCCCATATGGAAAATCCGGTTGGCGGAGGGCGCCGTACCCGCCGGCTGTGCGCCGGGGCCCGAGCGGCGTCCGCGAAAACGTCAATTGTACCTCCATCGGCCGCTTCATTGCGCCGATGTCTCTGAAAGGGATGGAAAAAAGCCCGGCCGGGCTTCAGAAGACCGGACCGGGCTCGCAATGCGGAGTTTCAGCCGTGCGTCAGGCGATGCGGGAGTAGCCGCCGGCGCGGGTGGATTCGCGCAGATAGCGGTCGAACTGCATGGCGACGGCGCGTACGAAGATTTTGCCCTTGGCGGAAACGACGAGGCGGTCGTCGTAGAGCTCGACGAGCTCGTGCTTCACGTAGGGCTTCATCTTGCCGAGTTCATAGGCGAAGACTTCGTCGAACTTGATGCCGAAGCGTTCTTCGACGTCGCGCTTGCGAAGTTCGAAGTTGCACATGATCTTCATGATGACGTAGCGGCGCAGCTCGTCATCGTCGTTGAGCCAGTAGCCGCGGTTCGTGGCGAGGCGGCCTTCGCGGACGGCGGCGTAGTAGTCGTCGAGTTCGCGGGGATTGCAGGCGTAGGCGCTGCCGATCTTCGAGATGCTCGAAACGCCGAGCGCGATCATGTCGCATTCGGCCTTCGTCGAGTATCCCTGGAAGTTGCGCTGCAGCGTGCCTTCCTTCTG
The DNA here is from genome assembly GCA_017936545.1 of Sutterella sp. Lineage (GTDB taxonomy): Bacteria > Pseudomonadota > Gammaproteobacteria > Burkholderiales > Burkholderiaceae_F > Sutterella. The sequence goes on along the minus strand of JAGBFJ010000020.1, from coordinate 2,254 downwards.
TGCGATCGAGAGCTCGTCCGTTTCCTTGGCGAAGTGGTCCATGCCGATGTAGCGGTAGCCGTTGGCCGTCAGACGCTTGATGGCGTCGAACATGATGTTCACCTTTTCGACGGTGTCGGGCAGGTCGGCCGGGAGAATGCGGCGCTGAGCCTTGAAGTGGTTCGGCAGATGCGCGTAGTGGTAGAGCGCGATGCGGTCGGGCGAGAGCTCTAGGACCTGGTCGATCGTGTGCTCGAACGTGGCGCGCGTCTGCTTCGGCAGGCCGTAGATGAGGTCCATGTTGATCGACTGGAAGCCGTTGGCGCGGGCCGCCTCGATCGTTTCGCGGGTCATCTCGAAGGGCTGGATGCGGTTCACCGCCTTCTGGACGTCGGGATTGAAGTCCTGAACGCCGAGCGACATGCGGTTGAGACCGATTTCGCGAAGCTTGGCGACCTTGTCCGGACCGCAGGTGCGCGGGTCGACTTCGATCGAGAATTCGCCGCCTTCGGAGAGCGGGAAGCGCTTCGTGAGCGTCTCCATCATGAGGCCGAGCTCGTCGTTCGTCAGGAAGGTCGGCGTGCCGCCGCCGAAGTGAAGCTGCTCGAGTTCGATCGAGCCCGTGACGTGTTCCTTCACGAGGTCGGCTTCGCGGCCGATCATCTCGATGTATTCGGCGCTGCGGGTGTGGTCGCGCGTGACGATCTTGTTGCAGCCGCAGTAGAAGCACACGTCGTTGCAGAAGGGCACGTGCACGTAGAGCGAGAGGTCGGCGGGTTCCTTGGCGTCGGCGCGGCCGGCGAGGGCGCGCTGGTAATCCTCGACGCCGAAAGACGAATTGAAGCGGTCAGCCGTCGGATAGGACGTGTAGCGGGGAGCAGGCACGTCGAACTTGCGCAGAAGGTCCATTTCGGGCAGCTCGACGCCGCTGGTTGCAGGATTCGTCATCGGTAATTTTTCCTTGGACTGTGACTTAGGTTAAACTTCCTGATATTATTGAAGCCATAGATCGCTGTTTATTGATTCGTATCAACGAACAGTCGTGCCTTTGTTACTGATTGCAAAGGAAACCGGGAGCGGACCTCGGCTTACTCAGGATGCATGCCTTGCATTGTATCGGGCCGAGATTATTTCTACATTATTGGGTTTTCGTCTCCCCGAGCCTTTTCCTACGGTCGGGACTTCGGCATGAAGCCGGGCGTTTTCTCGTGAGGCCGCCCGGTGCAATAACAAAAACCGGAGTCCCGATGACAGACGGCCCCAGCAGGTCCGTCCGGAGGACGGACACCTCGGAGCTACTGTATGAATCTGTCGACACTGCGGGTTGCCTGTTCCAACTGCAACCTCCGTGAAGTCTGCATGCCGCTCGGCCTTACCCTCAAGGAAATCGAACGGCTCGAGGATCTTGTTGCGTCCCGCCGGCGCATCCGCCGCGGCGAAGCGCTTTACCGCGCAGGCGATCATTTCGAAAATCTCTATGCCGTGCGTCTCGGCTTCCTGAAGAGCACCGTGATGAGCAGCGACGGCCGCGAGCAGGTCACGAACTTCTACATGGCCGGAGAAATGATCGGCGTCGACGGCATTTCGAGCGGTGTCTACTCCTGTGACGTCGTGGCTCTCGAAGACACGGAAGTCTGCGTGATTCCGTACGAACGCATGGAGGAAATCACGACGAGCATGCGCACGATGGGCATTCATTTCCAGAAGATGCTCTCGCGCGAAATCGTCCGCCAGCACGGCGTGATGCTGCTTCTCGGTTCCATGCATGCCGAAGAGCGTCTGGCCGCCTTCCTGCTCTCTCTTTCCCAGCGCTTCGAGTCCCGCGGCTATTCGCGAAGCGAATTCGTGCTCCGCATGACGCGCGCCGAAATCGGCTCCTATCTCGGTCTGAAGCTTGAAACGGTGAGCCGCGTGCTGTCGCGCTTCTCCCACGACGGTCTGATCGAAGTGAATCAGAAGCACGTGCGCATCTTTGATCCCGAAGGCCTGCGCGCCATCGTCTCCGCCGTGAATCTCGATCACAGCTCGCCCGACGCCCGTTCGAGCGGCGTGGCCGATCACGTGATCCACGACCGCCGCCGCTGATCCGGCATCCGTCCCGATCTTCGTCAAAAAAGCCCGGCCTTCTGAAAGGGTGATCTGGACCCCGAAACTTGGACTGCAAAATAAAATCCAAGTTGAGTGCGGACGTTTTTAACGCTCGCCGCTTGGCATAGCCGGGACGAACAAGTCCCGGCTACGCCGATAGCGTATTTTATCTGAGGCGCGTCAAGGG
>JAGBFJ010000019.1 GCA_017936545.1 Sutterella sp. | reverse complement strand
TCAACTCGGGGGTAAGGGGGAATTGCATCCTAAATACGACAAAACTCTAATTTTGAGAGCTGTCAGTGTGCTGCAGGCTGAATTTTCTGCCCAAAGGGACTCGGCGAAGCGCGAAAAATGGCTCGTGGAAAATTCAGGTTAGTCTGCGCTGTTCATTCCCTCTCCGGGCATGCATAATGCGCGGCAATGAAAACCCGCCGGCAGGCACAGCCTGCCGGCATACAGACAGAGGATTCTTATCTATGAAGCGTCGTTCTCTTCTTGCAGCTGCTGGCATCCTTTCTATGACGGCCGGCCTTCCCTGCGCTTTTGCCGCCGGTAAGGAAATTGTCGTCGGCGTGACGGCCGGGCCGCATGCTGAAATCATGGAAGTCGTCAAGTCCCTCGCTGACAAGGCCGGCTTCAAGATGCGCATCGTCGAATTCTCCGACTTCGTCCAGCCCAACGCCGCTCTTGTTGCCGGCGACCTGGATATGAACTCCTTCCAGCACAAGCCCTATATGGATCAGCAGAATGCTGACCGCGGCTACCGTCTCGCTGCCGTCGCTCAGACAATTACGTTCCCGCTGACCTTCTATACGCGCAAGCCTTACAAGACGCTCGCCGATCTGCCCGCCAAAGCTCGCATCGGCATTCCGAACGATCCGACGAACGGCAGCCGCGCGCTTCACATGCTGGAAGAACAAGGCGTCATTAAGCTTGACCCGAAGGCCGGCCTTCGCGCCACCGTTCTCGACATTACGGACAATCCCCGCAAGGTCCGCATCATCGAACTTGACGCCGCACAGCTTCCCCGCAGTCTTTCCGACCTGGACACCGCAGCCATTAACGGCAGCTACGCCGAACCGGCCGGTCTTGATCCCAAGAAGGACGGTCTGTACACGGAACGCGCTGACGGACCGTACGCCAACATCCTGTGCGTTCGCGAAGAAGACGCCAAGAAACCCTGGGTTGCCGAGTTCATCAAGCTTTATCAGTCCCCCGAAGTGCGTGCTTTTGTAGAAAAGCGTTATAAGGGCGGCATGATCTGCGCTTGGTAAGCTACTATTGAATCCTCTTTGCTTTTTCTTTGCATCCTCAGAGGATTTCTATGCCCCTGCCCCAGCACGAACCCGATGCTGTCGCCGGACCGCTTGCTCAGGCTTCGGCCCGGTTTAACTCCGTCCTGACGTGCGCTCAGGCTTTCGCTCTGATCGCCATTGCCATCGCTGCGCTTGTCGGCATCTGCTCCGCCATTTGGGGCATGATCGATACTCGCACAGCCGGTCTTGGCGATCTGCTTCTGCTCTTTCTCTACATCGAGATTCTCTCCATGGTGAAGGGCTCCGCCCTGGGCACCCGCGAGATTCCGATCCGCACCCCCGTTGCGCTGGCCATCGTGGCCGTCGCCCGTTATATCGTGGTCGACGTGGAGCACATGTCGCCCACCTTCATGCTGCTGACGGCCGGCGCCATTCTGGTATTGGTCATCGCACTGTGGGTGCTCAGCAAGATTCATCATCCGCGCTGCGACGGCAGCTGCTGACGAATCTGCAGTACGGGCCAGGCGGTTCATTGAACCGCCTGGTTTCGTGCTAGAATACATGCCCTCGCGGGTGTAGCTCAATGGTAGAGCTGTAGCTTCCCAAGCTAATGACGAGGGTTCGATTCCCTTCACCCGCTCCAGACATCTGAGGCCCGTTCAACGGGCTTTTTTCATATCTGTCACAACTTTGCCGGCGTGTGCTGTGATGCCAGCCGGCTCCGCAACCGTCATGGAAAACAGCAACGACAAGCCCGAACTGACGCCGGAGGAGCTTGAAGCACTCAAGAAGCGTCATATCCGCTCCTTCGTTATGCGCCGCGGCCATATTTCCGCCGCTCAGAAACGCGCTCTCGAAGAGACGCTCCCCCAGTATCAAATCGAGTATCGCCCCGAACTGCTTGATGTTGACGCCGCATTCGGACGACATGCACCCGTTGTTCTTGAAATCGGATGCGGCATGGGCGAAACGACGGCGGCCATCGCAGCCGCCCACCCTGAAGTGAATTTCATCGGCTGCGAAGTCTTCACGGCCGGCGTGGGTGCGCTTGCCAAACGCCTTGATGAGATGGCCCTCACCAATGTGCGCATTGTGCGTCACGATGCCGTGGAGATCGTGCGAGACATGATTCCGGAAAACTCTCTGGACGGCGTGCACATCTACTTCCCTGATCCCTGGCGCAAGGCCCGCCATCATAAGCGCCGTCTTGTCGCTCAGCCCTTCATCAGCCTGCTGGCCTCCCGAATTCGTCCGGGCGGATACATTCACTGCGCCACTGACTGGCAGAACTATGCCGAGCAGATGCTTGAAGTCCTTGAAGGAGAGCCGCTGTTAGTTAACCTCCATGGGGCCGGCAATTACAGTCCCGTCATGGGCAATCCCCTCTGCGAGCGTCCCCGCACCAAGTTCCAGGCTCGAGGAGAGCGTCTCGGCTACGGCATCTGGGATCTGGTCTACACCCGCCGCTGAGCGATTCTGATTGAAAAGCCCCGAACCTTTTGATCGGGGCTTTTTTACGATGGTTCGGACACTTACCAAGTCACAAGACCTGTTGCCCAAGTCAGCAGAATCACTCCTCCGAAAGCGATGCGGTACCAGCCGAACATACGGAAGTCATGGCCGGCGACAAATCGGATGAGCCAGTGCACGACAGCAAGGGCTGAAACAAAGGATACAGCCGTGCCGACAGCGAGCCCAGGGAGATTGTCCAGAACCAGCAGTTCTCTGGACTTCCAGAGATCGTAAACCGTCGCACCAAAAATCGTTGGAATTGACAGAAAGAAGGAGAACTCCGTCGCCGCCTTTCTCGAAAGACCGAAACATAACCCGCCGATGATGGTGGCTCCCGACCGGCTGGTCCCCGGAATCATGGCCGCACACTGAGCAATACCGACCAACAGTGCATCTCGCCAAGTCATATCGTCCATCTCGAGCACCCGAGGCTTAATGCCGAGACGTTCATGACGGCCCTCGACCCAAAGAATGATGAGCCCGCCTGCGATGAGTGCCGCCGCAACGGTGAGAGCATTGAAAAGATAAGTTTTCAGAAAATCAGCCGCCAGCACGCCGATCACTGCCGCCGGAAGAAAGCCCGTCACGGTGTTGACGGCCAGACGCTGCTGAACACCGTCGGAAAAAAGTCCCGACAGAACCGCCGCAATACGGGATCTGTAATACCAGCAGACAGCAAAAATAGCACCCGCCTGTATGGCTACCACGAAGGTGTCTGCCCCTGCCGTATCCGAAAACCTCAGCAGATCGCTGGCAACGATCAGGTGCCCCGTCGAACTGACAGGCAGAAATTCCGTCATGCCTTCAACAATGCCGAGCACTGCAGCCTGAATGAGATACAGCAAATCCATTTATAAAACCTCCGTCGGTCCGTATTGTCTCAGATCAGCATTGCCGGTGTGTCAAAAAACTGTCAAAAGCACGCTCAGCCGTACGGCTGAGGAATAGGGTGCATCTCTCAAGCGCCTTTGTTAAGATGAGCACTCCTTTCATCCAACGGAACCCCTTCTGATGTCTCAAGAAAAAGTCATTGACAGCGATCTCGTCGAAGAACTGCAGGGCCTTCTCGAAGGTCTCGGCGAAGAAGTGATGGATGCCGGCGTAGCGGACGGCTTCCTGACCGCCGTTGCTCTCAATCCCGAGCACCCGAGCAAGCACGACATGTATCCCTACATTTTCAGCAGCGAGGGGGATCCTGCCTCGCTTCCGGAAAATGACCGAGTGCTTGAACTGCTCGACATTCGCTTCAACGAAATTCAGGCCGCATTAGCCGCCAAAGGCGGTCTCGATCCCGTTATCTTCCCGCTCGTTGATGACAACGATGAAGTGATCACAAACGAAGAAGGTCTTGAAGCACTGGAACCTTGGGCCAGCGGTTTTCTCTCCGGCATGCTGCTTTGGCCTGAAGAGCTCGTCAACTCCGATGAAGTGTCTGATCTCGCAGGGCCGATTCTTCGCAATCTGAATCCGGAAAGCTTTGATGACAAAAAAGAGGCTGAAGCGTTCATCAGCAGTTATCGCGACGGCGAAGGCATCCCTGATAACCTCGAAGATGCCCTGTATGACATGGTAAAGGCTGTCTTTGATCTGAAGCAGCTTATCGACCCGAACATGCCTGTGGTCCGCGAGACCCCTCGCGTCGGTCGCAACGATCCCTGCCCCTGCGGCAGCGGCAAGAAATACAAGCAGTGCTGCGGCAAGAAGGCCTGATTTCTTCCATACTGTTTCTTCAGCGTTTCGTGCCGAACAGCTTCGGCACGAAACGGGCGGGATCCAGCTGGCGAACAAGCGAAGCCTGAAGAGGCAGCGGCTCGCCGCAGATCCCCGCCGCCGTCAGACGCGCACATGCCAGCCCCCAGGTGATGCCGCGCGAACCCAGTCCGGCGCATATCCACAATCCGTCCGCACGGGGAACTGCCGATACCTCCGGCCTACCCCGGTAATGAAACGCCGACATCGTCTCAGCGGTAAATGCCCGTCCTGCCAACGGCATTCTGTCCGCCGCCACGGCTCTCACTCCCTCATAAAACCCGCTTGCTGTCACAACGGGACGTCTGCCTGTCAGTTTGTCAAAAGTCGCCAGGTTGTGCTCGTGAGCCTCAGACTCGCTCAGCACGCGCGCTTCACCCGGTTCATACGTGGCACCGACCGCGCAGAATCCCTCGGGCGTTGACGCCATATAACCATCTCCTGTAAGAGCAGTTCTCAGCATCGGTAGATCAATGTCTCTCAGCAGGCTGATGCGCCCGTAAAGACCGCTCATTCCCGTCCAAGTCCGGGGAATACCGATGACATCAGGCGTAGCAAGCCCGGCACAGACGGCCGCCTGGGACGCAGAGGCCAAGACCGACCCCGACGAAGACACCGCTTCCCAGCCCTCGTTCGACCGGCGCAGCCGTACTTCGTATCCGGTCAGCATCCTGACCCCCGCGGCTTCGATCAGTCGTCTGCAGAGTCTCCCTGCATGAACCAGTCCGGCTCGCGGAAACAGCCATCCTCCTCTCGTGAGCGGCATGCCGGAGTATTGCCTGGCCTCATCCCGGCTCAGCAGCTTTGCAAAAGCCTCTGGCATGACAAACGGCACGCCCTTTCCGTATGCCGCCCGCCATTTTTCATACTCTTCGCCCGATGAGGCGGCATCCACCACACCGCAGGGAATAAAACAATCAGGAAATCTCTCGAGCAGCGGAATCATCGCTTCATATCCGGCCCTGGTCAGCCGGAAAAGCGGAGAATCAGCGGCCTGCCAATGCGGATGAATCAGCCCAGCGAAGAGCGCCGAAGCCGCGCTTCCGGGAACGCAGCCTGCGTCAATCACTGTCACACGGCAGCCTCGGCGAGAAAGCTCCCATGCCGTCATCGCACCGGCCAGACCGGCACCGACAACGATTGCATCCCGCCCTACGTTTACATAAGTCGACTTAATGTTATCAGTATCTTTCCTAAGACAATAACCGTCTTTCCAACGCCTCAGCCAAATCGGCGCATCATCCGAATCCTCTGCTGGATACAGTTTTGTTTTTTCGGAAAAAAACCGTCTAAGAGGAGCTGCCTTCTCCGGTGTTTCGGCCCAGATTTCATCATAGACGGCCAGTACTGAAGAATAATCAGGCCTTTCACCCCCTGAAAGCACTGCATATACGACAGTATCTTCGCACGGAACGATATGCATGCCGGGCATGCCTTCAAACAGCGCCGTCCCCGTTTCGGCACTCAGCCCCAGTTCTCCAAGTACGTCGGCGATGCTCATGCCCTGCTGAAGAGGAATCGTCAGAAATACCCGGCCGGAAAACGCAGAAAGCCTCTGCCGCGCAAATGCAAGCAAAGGCTTTTCTGCAGATGTCAGAAGAATTACCGTCACTGGCTTCTCCGGGCACCCCGGGGTGCCCGTTTCTCATTTCAGTGCTTGAGCGGCTTGAAGCGCAGACGCTTGGGCCGGCAGGCTTCTTCACCGAGACGGCGGCGCTTGTCGGCTTCGTATTCGTTGTAGTTGCCGTCGAAGAAGACAACCCGGCTGTCACCTTCGAAGGCAAGAATATGCGTGGCGATACGGTCGAGGAACCAGCGGTCATGCGAGGTAACGAGCGCACAGCCGGCGAATTCGAGGAGAGCTTCTTCAAGCGCACGAAGGGTTTCGACGTCCAGGTCGTTGGAAGGTTCGTCGAGCAGAAGCACATTGCCGCCTGCAAGCAGGGTTTTGGCCAAATGCAGACGGCCGCGTTCGCCGCCTGAAAGCGTACCCACCATCTTCTGCTGATCACCTCCCTTGAAATTGAAGCGACCGAGATAAGCACGGCTCGACATAGAGAACTTTCCGACCTGAATAATGTCAAGTCCGTCGGAAATCGCATCAAAGGCCGTCTTGTCGTTCGGAAGCGAATCGCGCATCTGATCAACGGCAGCCAGACGTACCGTCTGACCGATCTTGATTTCGCCGGAATCCGGCTGTTCCTTGCCGGTAATCATCTTGAAGAGCGTTGACTTGCCGGCGCCGTTCGGACCGATCACGCCGACGATGGCGCCGGGCGGAATCGTGAACGACAGATCATCAATGAGCAGGCGATCCCCGAAACCCTTGGAGACATGGCTGAATTCAATCACATTGTTTCCGAGGCGCTCGGCAACAGGAATGAAGATTTCATTCGTTTCATTGCGCTGCTGATATTCAACGCTCGACAGTTCTTCAAAACGGGAAAGACGGGCTTTCGACTTCGCCTGACGGCCCTTAGGATTCTGACGAACCCATTCCAGTTCGTGCTTGATGGCCTTCATGCGGGCGTCTTCCTGACGCTTTTCAATTTCGAGACGCTTTTCTTTCTGATCCAGCCAGGAAGAATAATTGCCCTTCCAGGGAATGCCCTCGCCTCGGTCAAGCTCGAGAATCCACTCGGCGGCATTGTCAAGGAAATAGCGGTCGTGAGTCACGGCAACCACAGTGCCCGGGAACCGGTGCAGGAACTGTTCGAGCCACTCAACACTTTCAGCGTCAAGATGGTTCGTCGGTTCGTCAAGAAGCAGCATGTCCGGACGGGAAAGCAGAAGACGGCACAGCGCAACCCGGCGTTTTTCACCGCCGGAGAGATTGCCGATCTTGGCATCCCAGGGCGGAAGGCGCAGCGCATCGGCTGCGATTTCCATCTGCGTCTCGGCATTCGTGCCTGCTGAAGCGATGATGGCTTCGAGCCGGGCCTGTTCGGCGGCCAGCGCATCGAAATCAGCATCAGGCTCAGCATAGGCCGCATAGACGGCGTCCAGCTTGGCCTGAGCCTGCATCACTTCGCCCATCCCCTCTTCCACTGTTTCGCGAACGGTCTTCTCGGCATCCAAAGCCGGTTCCTGAGGAAGATAGCCGATCTTGATGCCGCTCATCGGAATCGCTTCGCCTTCAATCTCCTTGTCGACTCCGGCCATGATCTTGAGAAGAGTCGACTTGCCGGCACCGTTCAGACCGAGAACGCCGATTTTGGCTCCCGGGAAAAACGAAAGAGAGATGTCCTTGAGAATCTGGCGCTTCGGAGGAACAATCTTTCCGACGCGGTTCATCGTAAAAACGTACTGAGCCATATCCTGTGAAAAAGTGAAGGCATGCCGTCCGAATCCTCATGAGCCTTAATGGCAGCACGACGCGCACGGCCGAATAAAAGAGAAGGGAACGGATCCCCGGTATCAATGAGCCGCTATCTTAAAGGAAGCCATAGCGGCGCGCGAGAAAAAAGAAGCGCCGCACAGTGCGGCGCCAAGAATTAATGCTTTTTCAGCCCGAAATAGCCTCTGAAGATCCAGAAGCGGCGCAGTCGATTGATGCGCTCAAGATCCCTGCGGCGATCCTCACCCATTGCTTCCGGGCAGTATTTGAGCCATTTCTTGAGGGCGCCTGAACGGTCAAAATCCTCAAGCAGTCTGCGGAGGAAAGCAGGCATATGCCCTGTGTATAAAGAAGCCTGAAAGTCGATGAGCCCCGGAGAGCCGTCCGGACGGATCATCACGTTGCCCGAACCTCGTACATCGAGATGAACAACACCGCGGGCATGCATCTCAGCGAGCAGCTTTTCAAATGCTTCCAGGAATGCAGGAGTAATCTGCGAGGGATCGACATGGCCGATGCTCGAGCCTTCCATGTATTCCACGGCCATTGCAAACCGATCTATACGGAAGGAATCCGGCGCAATGCCGTCAACATTTCTGAGCCGGCTCAGAATAGACAGCTCCCGGCCGAGAAGAAACGGCGCGATAAACCAGCGGATGTACCACGGACGCCCGCTGAAATCCTTGACGGTCCAGGAACGTCCGTCGATGTCCGCTCGGCTCACGACGGCATTGGCGATTCGGCCGTTGCGCAACAGCGTCATCTTTGCTCGCGCAAGATCGACCCGTTCAAACGGTTTGCTTTGATTCATAGGCAGATGACCGCGGAGCACGAACGGGCTCCGCGGACTGTGTTACGGCATTGCAATACCGCTTCCGCCCGGGGCGGGCGGGGCCTGGAAACCGGGCATGCCCGGCGTCACGATCTGGCTGGCCGCTTCACGACGCATGGCCTGAATTTTTTCAATCGTCTGACGCACGCCGTCCTTGGCGCAGGTTCCGTACGCCGCGACGGCTTCGGCAACGCTCTGAGCAGGAATTTCAAACGTAATGGGAAGCGGTCCCATCTGAGTCATGATCTGAGCTTCACCCATGAAAATCATCGGGCGCTCAAGATCGCGGGCGCCTGTCGGCAGTACCGGGGTCAGCACGCGGATCGTACCTACCTTGCGGTCGGTCACTACTTCTTCGGAATAAAGATTGGACGCATCCATTTCGGCATTCATGGAATCGAGTCCGTTCTGATTATCAGCCATAGCAGCTCCAGAATGCGCCGGCGCTGTTTCGAGCCCGGCACTGTAAAAGGGAAAGCCGGAATCCGCCTCCGGGCGGCTTCCGGCAGTGCAAGCGGATTGTACAGGATGACCGGAGAAGCTCCGGTTTTCGTACGATCAGCGATAGACCATCACCGGAATATGAGAATGCGTCAGCACCTTCTGAGTCTCGGACCCGAGCAGCACAGCAGCGAAACCCTTGCGGCCGTGGCTGGCCATGAAGACTACATCGCAGTCATGCTTCTTGGACTGTTCGATGATGGCTTCTGCAGGCGAGAAACTCTTGACCATGACGCAGACAGACGACACACCGAGTTCGTCGCAGCGCTTCTGCGCCGCCACCAGACGGTTTTCCGCTTCGGCCATCACGCGCTCGTCATACTGCTCGATCGACTCGGGACGGTATTCCGAGAGATTCGTATAGGAATACGGCTCCACCACCGTCACGATGACGAGTGATGCACCCAGCGGCTTGGCAAACCGGGCAGCCCCCTCCACAGCCTTGTCCGACATCGGCGAACCGTCGGTCGGAACCAGAATGCGCTTGTACATGGTTGTTCTTCCTTTGTTGTGCTGAAGTCCGGCTCAGGCCGAACGCTTTTACTTAATTGTACCCGCGATTTCATTGAGCACTATCGACGCAAGACGCAGTCCGACCGAGCCCGTCACACCGACGAAAGACCCGAATCCGACACGGTCTCCGGGCCTGGCGCCGATTGCGCGAAGCGTATCCTCACCCGGCTGACGCACAGGTCCCTGACACCAGACCGTCATGATTCCGAAACGAGCTGAACGGCCGTTGGCTGCTCCGGCGGGGAAGCCGTACTCCTTTCTCAGAATGGTGCGGAGCTTTCCGAGAAGCGGATCGTTGGTCGCACGAGCCAGATCCGCCTCAGTGATATCGGCGGGATTGAGCTTCGCGCCAGCTCCTCCGGCACAAACCGTCAGCAGTCCGAGAGAACGTGCTCTGGCCAAAAGCGCAGCCTTGCCGATGAGATCATCGATGCAGTCGATCACCGCCCCGCTGTCTTCCGTAATAAGCGACGCTGTCGTTTCCGGCGTCACGAACTGCTGATGTGTTTCAATGCGGCAGTCAGGATTGATCAGCAGGCACCTGGCCTTCATTGCTTCAACTTTCGGAATCTCGTAATTCCCTTCGAGCGCATGGAGCTGCCGATTGGTGTTGTTGAAAGCCACCGTATCTCCGTCAATCAGCGTCAGCCTTCCCACTCCCGAGCGCACCAGCGCTTCAACAGCCCAGCTTCCGACTCCTCCCATTCCAACAACGGTCACGTGAGAATTGAAAATTTTCAGAGAGGCATCCTCCCCGAAAACCCTTCCGACACCGCCGAACCGACGGGGGTCTGTTGTTTTGCTCATGTGAATTCTCCTTTTGTACGGACAATGATTTTCAGCGGTCTCACCATCCATTTTGAGTTTTCATTTTTTCGATTTTTTATTGCGCCAAAGCAAATTGTTCAAAAATTTGAAGCGAGGACCGCTCGTCGGGATCGGCAGTTTCGTAGTACATTCATCTTAAGGAATCTGCACTATGTCCGAAGGGCTGTCCCCGCACAGGATAATCCAATTTCCCGTGCCGCCCAAGGACGCAAGGAGGTTTATATGCGCATTCTCGTTCCCGTTGACGGCAGTGAAAACAGCATGCACGCGGTGGAATTCATCGCCGGACGTACGACGCTGCTCGGCAGCGATCCCAAGATCGAAGTGCTCAATGTGCAGCTGCCGCTTCCGGCCCGCGCCTGCCGTCTCGTCGGTCAGGACTCGCTGACGCGCTACTACGAGGACGAAGCTGAAAAAGTTTTCGAGCCCGTGCGCTGCGCGCTTGCCAAAGTCGGCTTCCAGGCGAATGAATCCTATGTTGTCGGCGAAGCCTCCGACAGCATCGCCGCTGAAGCAGAAAAACTCGGTGCTGATCTTATCGTCATGGGCTCTCGCGGTCAGAGCGCCCTCAAAGGACTCTTCTTCGGCTCGGTTTCGAACGGTGTCCTCGCCAAATCGAAATGCCCGGTTCTGATGCTTCGAGACAAGCCTGCTCCTGAGGCCGACGCACTGAAAGTCGGCATCGCCGTCGACGGTTCGAAATACGGGCGAGCCGCCGTCCGATATGCCCTCAAGCACGTTTCGCTGTTCGGCACGGGCGCACAGTTCTATCTCATCAACGTCGTGAGCGACTATGCCGGCGCCGTCATGCCCGACATGGCCGGCATGGCTCTTCCCGCACTTTCCGAAGAAGAAGTGCTTGAGCTCCAGAAAGACGAATTCAATGAAGCCGTCGAGCCGCTGCGTCCGCTTTTTGCCAAAGCCGCCGTCAAGACGAAGGAAATCTGCCTCGTCGGCAACGCCGGTGATGAAATTGCCGCCTTTGCCAAGAAGAAGAAACTCGACCTTGTGATCATGGGTTCGCACGGCTACGGCCGGTTCAAAGCTGCGGTCATGGGCTCGACCGCCACCCGTATTGCGGCGACGGGCGACGTGCCGCTTCTGATCATCCGCCAGGCATAACAGTCGCCCGGGAGCGCTTCCCGGTCCCGTTCTGTTTCAGGCCGGCAGTGCTGACGCACTGCCGGTTTTTCTTCGTCCGAAAAACGTAAAGGCCGAACATGAACAGGTAGTTTTGCCGTGTCGGGACAGGTTTTTACCTCACTCCGACTCGGGCGTCCCTAAAATACGGTATAACGTTACACGTTGTTCAGGGTGCCCCGTCCTTTCGAGTGAGGAACCCTTATTGCGCCGTTATTCAGCAAACCAACAAGAAAGAATGATGAACGATACGCTTTCCGCCCTGACGGGCCTCGCACAGCCTCCTACCGTCCGCCGCAATACGCTTGACTCGCCCGGCGAACACGATCCGAAGAACGCTGTTCGCGTCTACATCGCCGCGGAAAACCTCACCGAAGCCCGACGCATGACGGCACAGCTCAATACGCAGCCCGACATCACCGTCATCGGCTACGCGGTGACTGCATCTGAATTTGAAACCGCTCTTCATCTTCGCCGTGATATCGATGTACTTATCACGGATGTCGTGCTTGAAAATCGCGACATGGCCGATCTGATTGCACAGGCAACGTCGCGTCATCCCAACCTCAACGTTCTCTGCTACACCTATCACGGCGACGAGGCCCATGTGATCCGCTCCATTCAGAGCGGCGCCACCGGCTACATTCTGCGCAGCACCAATGAAGACCTCGCCAACTGCGTCCGCCTGCTCCAGGGCGGAGGATCTCCTGTCTCGCCGATTGTTGCACGCAGCGTCCTGCGAGCCCTTCATTCAAAATCCCGCGGAGAACCGACTCCCAGAACCGATACGCAGCAGCTGTCCGCGCGTGAAACAGAAATCCTGCAGCTCCTCGCAAAAGGCATCCCTTTTGCCGAAATCGGAGACATTCTTTCTATTTCTCCGCACACCGTGACGGCACATATCAAAAAAATCTACCGCAAGCTTCAGGTGCATTCACGAGGCGAGGCTGTTTACGAAGCACAGTGCCTCGGTCTTCTTCCTGAACACTGATCCCTGCTGAAAACGAAGAGCCGCATTTGCGGCTCTTGTCTTTTTCAATTTTATATTCCGGCTCAATCCTTTCGAAGCCAGTGCCCGGATTTGCCGCCGGCCTTTTCCAGAAGTCGGATATCGGTCATCACCATTCCCCGATCCACTGCCTTGCACATGTCGTAGACCGTAAGAAGCCCGACCTGAACTGCGGTGAGAGCCTCCATTTCGACACCCGTCTTACCGCAGCATTCGCAGGTTGCCGTGCAGCGAACACTCGACGTTTCCCTGAGGAGTTCAAAATCAACCGCCACGCGCGTCAGCGCAATCGGATGGCAGAGCGGCACCAGCTCGGCCGTCTTCTTGCTGGCCATGATCGCTGCAACGCGCGCAATGCCGATCACATCTCCCTTTTTTGCCGACCCAGAAGCAATCAGTTCAAACGTAGCAGGCGCCATTTGTATCGTGCCCTCGGCAACTGCAACGCGGTGTGTTTCGTCTTTCGCGCCAACGTTGACCATATGGGCCTGTCCGTGTTCGTCAAAATGTGTCAGTTCGCTCATTTTCGTTACCTTTGCTTGTCGGACGCATCGAGAAAGCGTCCCAAGTCAGATCATCCCGCTATCATAACTGCCTGAGTCCAATTTTTTTGATCTCCCGGGGACCTGATGAGGATTAAAGCCTGGATTTCGCTTGCCGCCGCTCTGATGACCGGGCTGCTGCCCTGCTCGGCCATGTCTGCCGGACCGACGGCGCTCGACCTTAATCTGCCGAGTCTCGGTACAGTGGCAGGCGCCGAACTTTCGCCTGCAGACGAAAGAGCTTTCGGCGCCCAGATCATGACGCAGGTTCGCTCCGATCCGACGTTTATGTCGGATCCGGAGACAACGGAATATCTGAATCGTCTTGGCTATCAGCTCGTCAGCCGGGCGAACACTTATACATATCAGTTTTTCTTCTTCCCTATCAGAGATGCGAGCCTCAACGCTTTTGCGTTGCCCGGCGGCTACATCGCCGTGCACTCCGGCACGATTATCTCCGCAAAAAATGAAAGCGAACTAGCTGGCGTGATGGGTCATGAAATCGGTCATGTCTCCCAACGTCATATTGCAAGAATGATCGAAGGACAGAAGAGCAATATGGCCATCACGCTCGGCTCGCTCCTTCTGGCCATTCTGGCAGCCCGTGCCGGCGGAAGCTCAGGCGGGCATGCCGCAGCAGCCATCGCCATGGGCTCGCAGGCTGCAATGATCCAGTCGCAGCTCAACTACTCTCAGGATGCTGAACGCGAAGCCGACCGAGTCGGTCTTCAGACTCTCTACAACGCCGGCTTCGATCCGCGCGGCATGGAAAGTTTTTTTGAACGGCTTCAGGCTAACAACCGGCTTTATGAATCGGCCGCCCCTGCGTATCTGTCCACTCACCCGCTCACGATCGAGCGCCTTTCCGACATGGAAAATCGCACTCGTCAGCTTCCGGTGAGAATGCATCGGGACAGCATCGACTTCCGGCTTATCCAGACAAGGCTCACTGTATTGCAGGAAACCACTTTCGACGGGTGGTACAAAGTGCAGAAGGAATTCCAGCGCCGGCTGGCCTCTGCCAAGGGCGTTGATGCCGCAGTACTGGAATACGGCCTGTCGGTCGTCAGCCAGCAGCTCCGTCAGGCTGATGCGGCATACCAGCATGCTCAGGCCGCCATGAAGGCCGGCACAAGCAGCATTCTTGTACGCAACCTCTGCCGCACTGAATACAATGCCGCCAAAACGGCCGCCCAGAAGAAGAGCGCCGTCTCCAGAGCAAAGAAGGCACTCGATCAATTCCCGCTCTCTGCAATGATGGCCGAGAGCTATGTCGACCTTCTATACGACGAAGGCAGGCATCAGGATCTCATCAACTTCATCCGAAACGGATCAGCACTGAGTCAGACGGATCCCGACTATCACGCACTCCTTGCCCGATCCTACGAAAAGCTCGGCAAGCGTTCGCTGCAGTACCTGCATACAGGCGAAATGTATGCGCTTGTCGGATCAACTGAAGCCGCTGTTTATCAGCTATCTCTTGCGCAGAAGGCCTCCGACGGCGATTTCTATACGATGAGCGAAGTGGATGCTCGCCTGCGCGAGCTGAGGCAGCAGCTCCTTATTGAGAGAGAACGCTCCCAAAAGTAGTCCTTTCGGACGCTGTCCAAGCTCATGGAAGCATGCGACAATAACGCCGCCGCCTTTCTCCGGAAAGGCCGGACCGATTTTTATTCATGAATCTGCCGAGACGGCGGATTCCACCCGTTCTGTTACCAAAATGGCTATTGAAGATTACATGACCGTCGCCGAGCCGAGCGACGAACTGATTGAAACCGATGCTGTGGTCGTCGGCGCAGGCCCTGTCGGCCTCTTTCAGGTTTTTGAACTCGGCCTTCTCGAAATCAAGTGCCACGTCATCGACTCTCTGAAGAATGTCGGCGGCCAGTGCATGGAGCTCTACCCCACAAAGCCCATTTACGACATTCCTGCCGTTCCTGTGTGTTCCTCCTACGAACTCACTGAAAACCTTCTCAAGCAGAACCATCACTTCGGCCCGATCTTCCATCTCGGCCAGGAAGTGACGCGTGTCGAAAAGCAGGAAGACGGCCGCTTCTATGTTGAAACGAGTGCCGGCACCCGCTTCATGACTAAGGTCGTGATTATTGCCGCCGGCGTGGGTTCCTTCCAGGCTCGTCCGCTTCGCGTCAAGGGTATTGAAAAGTTTGAAGGCACCCAGCTTCACTACAGCTGCAAGGATCCCTCCGTCTTTGAAGGCAAGAATGTCGTCATTTGCGGCGGCGGCGACTCCGCTCTCGACTGGACGCTCAACCTTGTCGGCAAGGCTGAGAGCGTGGTGCTCGTCCATCGTCGTGACGGCTTCCGTGCTCAGGCCGCGTCCGTCGCCAAGATGAAGCAGCTCTGTGAAGACTGGGAAATGCAGTTTGAAGTCGGTCAGGTAACCGGCTTCAACGAAGAAGACGGAAAACTCACCGAAGTACTGGTTTCCGGTGCTGACGGCGTCACCCGCCGTATTCCGCTCGATCATCTGCTTGTTTTCTTCGGTCTTCAGCCGAAGCTCGGCCCAATTGAAAACTGGGGCCTCAAGCTTGAACGAAAACAGATTGTTGTCGACACTGCCCGCTTTGAAACGAACATTCCCGGCATCTTTGCCGTGGGCGACATCAATACCTACCCCGGCAAAAAGAAGCTCATCCTCTCGGGCTTCCATGAATGTGCGCTTGCCGCCTTCGCTGCCTGCGACTATGTCTTCCCTGAAAAGAAGGTGTTCCTGCAGTACACGACGACTTCGCCCAAACTCCACAAGGTGCTTGGCGTTGAAACGCCGAACATGGACGAACCCTGATATCAGTTTTTGATCTGATCTGAACAAAACGGGGCCCCTCCGCACAGGAGGGACCCCGTTATTTATTGATCTTCCGACGAGAATCAGTCGTTGACGACCCGGATGCCCGGCATCTTCGCGGAGTAGTCCTTGCCCAGGCGGGCAACGGCGCCGGCCACCTTCATCGCCATATCGATATACATCTGGGCTTCACGGCTTTCAGGTTCAGCCGCCACGGTAGGACGGCCGCCGTCGGCCTGTTCACGAATCTTGGAAGCCAGCGGCAGTTCGCCGAGAAGCGGAACGCCGTACTGTTCGCTCATGCGCTTGGCGCCGCCTTCGCCGAAGATATGTTCAACCTGACCGCAGTGCGGGCAGATGAAGACGGACATGTTTTCAACCAACCCGAGAATAGGCACATTCACCTTCTGGAACATGCGCAGCCCCTTCTTGGCGTCGATGAGCGCGATGTCCTGCGGCGTGGTCACGACAACAGCTCCCGTCAGCGGCACCTGCTGCGAAAGCGTGAGCTGAATGTCGCCCGTTCCCGGAGGCATGTCGACGATGAGGTAATCAAGATCATGCCAGTTGGTTTCCTTGATGAGCTGCTCGAGCGCACCGGCGGCCATCGGACCGCGCCAGATCATCGGTTCGTCCTCGTCAACCATGAACCCCACCGAATTAATCTGAAGACCGAGAGACTCCAGCGGCTCGATCGATTTTCCGTCAACGCTCATGAGCGGGCCGGTCGCACCGAGCATCTTCGGCTGCGACGGACCGTAGATGTCCGCATCAAGCACGCCGACACGGGCACCTTCATGAGCCAGAGCAAGAGCCAGATTGGCGGAAACCGTCGACTTGCCGACGCCGCCCTTGCCGGAACTCACGGCAATGATGTTCTTGACGCCGGGCAGCACGCGCAGCGTGCCCTGCACCTTGTGCGCAATGATGTTCTGGGTCACGTTGACTTCGACAGACCCTGCACCGGCAGCCTGCACAGCCTTTGCCACCGCTTCGCCGACCGCCTGAGCGCGGTTCTTAGCGGGATAGCCGAGCTCAATATTGACCGTCACGTTGCCTTCGGCATCGGTTTCAGCCCCCTTGAACATCTTGCCCGACACATAGTCGGTGCCGGTAACGGGATCCGTCAGCTGGGCCAGTGCGGCCTTAACGGCGTCCGTGGAAATGGTCATAACTCTCTCCGTCTTGGATGGGCGTCCTCTGTCTCCCAGAGGCGTCCGGAATGTTGCATGGCTAGCATTGTAGCGTGACCATGATTAAAAGTTTGTTAATTCCTAGCGGCTTGCAAGGTAATTTCGGCCCTCAGGCGGAGGGTCTCGGGTACAATAGTTAATTGCTTCGGATTCCATGCCGAAGCCTTTTTTCTTCAACCTCGGACAACAACGACGATGAGTCAGCGAAATCTTTTTGTTACTACGGCATTGCCTTACGCCAACGGCGCCTTCCACATGGGCCACATCATGGAATACATCCAGGCGGATATCTGGGTGCGCCATGAGCGAATGTCCGGCAACAAAGTGCATTTTGTGGGTGCCGACGACGTCCACGGCGCGCCGATCATGATCGCCGCCCAAAAGCGCGGCATCACCCCGCAGGCTTTCGTCGCAGAAATCGCCGCGGGACGAAAGCAGTATCTCGACGGCTTCCATATCAGCTTCGAC
The DNA here is from genome assembly GCA_017936545.1 of Sutterella sp. GTDB lineage: Bacteria > Pseudomonadota > Gammaproteobacteria > Burkholderiales > Burkholderiaceae_F > Sutterella. The sequence continues at coordinate 3,842 of JAGBFJ010000019.1, read as the reverse complement.
CACTGGCACAGCACGGATGCGCCTGAAAACCACGAACTGAGCCAGGAGGTATACCGCCGCCTCAAGAAGGCGGGCCTCATCTACACGAAGGAAATCGAGCAGTACTACGACACGGTCAAGGGCATGTTCCTCGCCGACCGTTTCATCAAGGGCACCTGCCCCCGCTGCGGTGCTCCCGACCAGTACGGCGACAACTGCGAAAAGTGCTCTGCCGTCTACTCTCCGATGGAAGTGGTGAATCCCTATTCGACGCTGTCGGGTTCCCGTCCGGAAATCCGCAAATCGACCCATTACTTCTTCAAGCTTTCCGATCCGCAGTGCGTGGAATTCCTGCGCGAATGGACGGGCGGCAAGGGCAAGGACGGCCTCCCGCGCGTGCAGCAGGAAGTTCTCGCCAAGGACCAGGAATGGCTGGGCAAGGACGGCAATCTCTCCGACTGGGACATTTCCCGAGACGAACCCTACTTCGGCATCGCCATCCCTGATGCGCCGGGCAAGTACTTCTACGTCTGGCTTGACGCGCCGGTAGGCTATCTTGCCTCGCTGAAGGCATACTGCTCCAAGAAGGGGCTCGATTTCGAAGCGCTTCTTCGGGACGAATCGACCGAGCAGATTCACTTCATCGGCAAGGACATCATTTATTTCCACACGCTCTTCTGGCCTGCCATGCTGCATTTCTCAGGCCAGCCGTTCCGCGTGCCCGATCATGTGAATGCTCACGGCTTCATGACCGTTAACGGCGAAAAGATGAGCAAGAGCCGAGGCACCGGCATTTCTCCGCTGCAGTATCTCGAACTCGGCATGGATGCCGAATGGCTTCGCTACTACCTTGCCGCGAAGATGACCTCTCGCGTCGAAGACGTCGATTTTACGAAGACCGACTTTCTGCAGCGCGTCAACTCCGACCTCATCGGCAAGTACGTCAACATCGCAAGCCGCTCCGCTGGCTTCATTTTCAAGAAGTTCGAAGGACGGGTGGACGACAGCGTCATGAAGGATCCGCTGCTTGAAAGCATCCGTGCACGCAGCGCTGAAGTGAAGGGCTTCTACGAAGTCCGCGAATATGCTCGCGCCACCCGCATCGTGATGGAGCTTGCGGACAAGATCAACGAATTCGTCGATCAGGAAAAGCCGTGGGAGCTCGCCAAGGATCCCGCTCGCATGAAGGATCTGCATCGCGTTTCCTCGATCGCACTCGAAGGCTTCCGCCTTCTGACGCTCTTCCTGAAGCCGGTCCTTCCCGCCACGGCTGAACGTGTCGAAGCATTCCTGTCGATCGAACCGCTGAACTGGTGCGACGTAGATCGTTCGCTCTCTTCTGCCCATCCGATCAAGGCATTCAAGCATCTGATGCAGCGTGTCGACATGGACAAGCAGCTCAACGTGCTCGTTCCCGAAAAGGCGCCCGAACCCCAGCCCGTCGTACCGGGCGGCGAACCGATCGCCGCCGAATGTTCGATCGACGACTTCATGAAGATCGACCTTCGCGTCGCCAAGATCGTCAAGTGCGAGGAAGTCGAAGGTTCGACCAAGCTGCTGCGTCTGACGCTGGACCTCGGCGAAGGCCGCACCCGCAATGTGTTCTCCGGCATCAAGAGTGCCTACCGTCCGGAAGACCTCGAAGGCCGTCTGACGGTCGTGATTGCCAACCTCGCACCCCGCAAGATGCGTTTCGGCGTCTCCGAAGGCATGGTGCTGGCAGCCTCCGATGCCAACGACAAATCGCTGGGTCTCTTCGTGCTTGAACCTCATTCCGGCGCCGTTCCCGGCATGCGCATCCGCTAAGTCCTGTCAGCGGTCATAAGAGACCGATTATTTGGACATAGCTTGCGATCGGACAAAGGCACTCTTTCTCAGAAAGAGTGCCTTTTTCTTACAATTAGCCATTTTCCTTCCGCCCACCCTTATCAACCCCTTTTTAGAGTCATGAGCTTTAAAGAATCGGTCCGCGAATTCATGCACCACGTGCCGCTGGCCAAATTCCATCCCGTCCTCATCCAGAGTCTGCGCGAATACGATACTCACATGCTGTCGCGCGACGTATCGGCGGGTCTTACCGTCGGCATGGTTGCACTGCCCCTTGCCATGGCATTCGGCATTGCCTCCGGCGTGCCGCCCGAATCCGGTCTTTATACCGCCATCATCGCCGGCTTCCTGATTTCGCTGCTCGGCGGCTGCCGCGTTCAGATCGGCGGTCCGGCCGGTGCCTTCGTCGTCATCATCTACGGCATCATCGCTCAGTACGGTCTGAGCAACCTGATGCTTGCCACTCTCGGTTCGGGCATCATTCTTTTCTTCATGGGTCTCTTCAAGATCGGGGGCTTCATCAAGTTCATCCCTGTTTCGATCGTTATCGGCTTTACCAACGGTATCGCGGTTATGATCGGCTTGCAGCAGGTGAAAGATTTTCTGGGCCTCTCCGTGGAAAAAATGCCGGCTGACTTCTTCGGTCAGATCAATACGATCATCGCCAATATTTCCACCACGAATTTCTGGGCTTTCGGAATCGCGCTGACGAGCTTCCTCATCATCAAGTTCTGGCCGAAGGGCTATCAGATGAGCGGTCCTCAGTGGCGCAAATGGCTTGCCCATCTGCCCGGCACCGTCGTTGTGCTTGTTCTTTCAACCATCGTCGTGACGATTTTCGACCTTCCTGTCGAAACCATCGGCTCTAAATTCGGCGGCATCCCTCAGTCTCTTCCGAGTCTTCAGTTCCCTGAATTCGACTGGAACACCGCCAAGATGCTCTGGGGTCCTGCTCTTACCATCGCAGTTCTCGGCTCCATCGAAAGTCTGCTCTGCGCTCGAGTTGCCGATACCATGACCGATGACCGTCACGATCCCAACCAGGAACTGATGGGCCAGGGCATCGCCAACATGGTCGTGCCGTTCTTCGGCGGCATTCCTGCGACGGGAACAATCGCTCGTACGGTGACGAACATCAAGTCGGGAGCCTTCTCCCCCGTGGCCGGCATGGTCCATGCTGTGACGCTTCTCGTCGTGATTCTTGCTGCTGCTCCCCTTGCGAGCAATATTCCGCTGTGCGCTCTTGCAGCCATTCTCGTCTTCGTCGCCTGGAACATGGGCAACTGGCGTGAATTCCTGCGCCTTCGTCAGATGACGCTTTCCTACAAGGCCACGCTTCTGGTCACCTTCTTCCTCACCGTGATCTTCGACCTGACGGTCGCCGTGGAATTCGGCATTGTCGTTGCCTGCGTTTTCTTCCTGATGCGAATGAACAACCTGACCGTTGTCGAACCCGCAACGCTTCCCTTCGACGTCCCGGATACCGTCGAAGCCTGGCACGTCAAGGGTGCGCTCTTCTTCGGATCTGTCTCGAAGCTCGAGCATGTCACCGACCCGACCCGCATCACCTCGTCGGGATCTGCCCGCATTGTCATTCTTGACTTTGAAGACCTGCTCAACATCGACAACTCGGCGATGGATCAGATCGAAGTCTTCGTGCGCGCGCTGCACCGCCACAACCACGAGCTCATCATCGCCGGCGCTGCCGGCCATCCGCTGGCACAGCTTAAGCGTACCGGCATTGCTCAGGAACTCGGTCCGAATCTGGTTCCCAACATGGAATTCGCCCTGATGAGAGCCAAGACTGTCCTGAGAGAACAGGATGAAAAGGCCGCGGCCCGCCGCGCCATCATCGTTGAAGGCTGACAGTCCCTTTGACAGAAACGCCCGGAAGCTTGATCTGGACCCCGAAACTTGGACTGCAAAATAAAATCCAAGTTGAGTGCGGACGTTTTTAACGCTCGCCGCTTGGCATAGCCGGGACGAACAAGTCCCGGCTACGCCGATAGCGTATTTTATCTGAGGCGCGTCAAGGG
>JAGBFJ010000018.1 GCA_017936545.1 Sutterella sp. | reverse complement strand
GAAATCAAATAATTTTACCACAAAAATCATTGAATTTCAATTGATACCATTATATTGATAGACGCTGCCTATAGGATGATCTGGCTGACTTAATCAGAGCATCCACAAATGCCGGTTATCTCATTCTGAAAGTTACCGGTCCAGAAGAGAAACCGGTCCTTGTGCTTTCCCAATCTGCCGACAAAGACATTCACCTGATTCCTTCAGTAGATCCCGCTCAAATCTATATTGAACCTCCGCTGAAAGGATCATTAGTCACGGCCTCCTGAATCCAGCTCCTCAATAAGTCGACTTTTTTCTCGGAACGTCTTTCTCCGTCGAAATTTCTGTATTTTTGTCGCACATAACGCATTTCGCGGCTGCGTTCGGCACTTGAAAGTACGCCGAACACCACTTGCATTCAGTCCGTTTCGAGTAGACTAGTTTCAAAGGGCGCCGTCGGCGGCCCGAATGAAATTCAGAGGAGGATTTCAACCATGTCGAAAAAGGACAAAGTCAAACTGACCCTGACGCTCACGGAAGAAGCTTATGCGCTCATCCGTGCCGCGGGTACCATCTACGGTCTGAAGCCGAAGGCCTATCTCAAGCTGATCGCCACCCAGTGCGCGCTCGAAGATCTTGAACGTCTCGGCAACGTCATCAGCTGCGACTATGCGGCTCAGCCCGAATGCTGTAAGGACGAAGAGTGCTGCTGCAAGGAAGGCGAATGCTGCAAGGACGGAGAGTGCTGTTGCAAGGAAGGCGAATGCTGCAAGGACGAAGAGTGCTGTTGCAAGGAAGGCGAATGCTGTGACAAGGCGGAAGAACCGGCACCGTGCTGCGGCTGCTGCTGCGAAGCAGAAGCGGCTCCCGCTGATGAAGTCCCTGCCGAAGCTGCTCCGGCAGAGGAAGCTCCTGCAGAAGAAGCGCCCGCCGAAGAGGCGCCTGCGGCTGCTGCCGAACTGGCCGAAAAGCCTGCCGTCAAGCCCACGATGAAGCGCCGCGGCCGCAAGAACCGCCGCTGATCGCTGAACACGGATGACTATCCGGGCGGTCTCCTTTCGGAGGCCGCCCTTTTTCATGACCGGCTAGAGTGCTTCGGCCGCTGCCGCCACGGCCCGGCGGATTTCCGATGCCCGGCGCATGAAGTCCGAACGGAGCGCACCCGTCGACTCATCGGCATACACGTCCCGTCGTGTTTCGATCATCACGGCACTCACTCGCCTGTCCCTGCCGTAGTGCTTCATCGGAACCAGTGCGCCGGCAAACGGCGAATTGAGTCCGGTATCCCACCCGGTCCGGGCAAATACCTCGGTGACGGCCGCAGCGGCTTCGGGCGGCGTATGGAATCGGTCGGTGCCGATGCAGATTTCCGGCCTGGGTGCGAAAGCATCGTCCTCGTAAGGCAGTGCTTCGGACGGAAAACTGTGTGCATCGATGACAAGTGCTCGGCCCCATCGCTCCAGAATCCTGTCCACTCTTTCCGTCAGGATCTGGTGGTGAGGTCTGTACCACCTTTCCAATAGCAGCCCTCGTTCTTCCTTCGAGACTTTCCGGCGAAGCGGCTTCAGATCATGCGTCACCTCGTAGACGACGCCCATACCGAGGGCCGACATGACTTCAAGCGCATCGTCCTCGAAGCGCTCGGTGTCGACGACCAGACGGCTCACCGGCGCAGCCGTCACCTGGGACCGAGGAACGCCGGCAGCAAACAGCGCCTGCGTCCAAACGTCTGTCATGCAGAGTCAGGCTGCTCTTCTTGCCGTAAAGTCGGGACGCGCCGACGCCTTCTTCTCTTCTCAGGCACCGCTCTCCTGGTTCGTGAGACAGGATCCCGAACATCTTGAAAAGGCCGCCGTCGGTCACAACAACGGCTTCGGCGATCTTTATCAGGGTGTGATTCTCCCGAAGGATTCCCCGCTGGCGCCAGTGATCCTCGACGCCTTCCGCATTCTTCACAAGAACGGCACCTACGAAGCCATCATGAAGAAATGGGGTCTTAAAAACAACTTCCTGAAGGAACCCGGCATCAATCTTGCCACGGCCCGGAAATAACGCTTCCTTCTGTCCGGACGTCCATCGGAAGCTCGGTCTTCCGATGGGCCTGCCGCACTGAGTGCGCGAAACACCGCTCCGTGCCGAATCAAGACGCACCGGCTTCATCCGTCTATCTGAAGAGCTGACGCAGGCGGATATCTGTGTCGGCTATGATGTCGGACAGCCCGTCGCCTCATTGAAAGGGCGGCGGGCTTTTCCGTTATGAGCCTCCGGTATTCAAGATCAGGGAGATGCCGCATGCGCCGACTCAGAATCGCCCTCGGACAGTTTTCCGTCCGTGAAACCTCCGAAGAGAACCTCGCTGTCGTTCGGCGATTTATTCACCTTGCGGATGAAGCGGGCGCGGATCTGCTGGTGCTTCCCGAAGGCATCATTGCCGAGAAAGCCGGCGACCAGAGCTGGCCCTGCCGGCATGCAGAGACGCCTGACGGCCCCTTCGTGACCGGCCTTCTCGAAGCTTCGATGAAAAGCTCGGTCTCCCTTGTCTGCACGGTTCATCTGAAGCATCCCGGCGACGAGCGTCCCGAAAACGATCTGCTCGTCATCCGTCAGGGAAAAATCGAGCTCGTCTACCCGAAGATTCACCTCTACGACGCCTTCGCCGGACGGGAAAGCGATCTTGTCCGGCCGGGAAAGGCGCCGTCCGCCCTCATCGGCATCGGACCGTTTCGCGTCGGCTTCATGACCTGCTACGACATCCGCTTCCCGGAACTTGCCCGCCGGCTGGCGCTTGACGGCGCGTCTCTCCTTGTCGTCCCCGCGTACTGGTACAAGGGGCCCCTCAAGGAAAGCCACTGGGATCTCTGCGTCAGATCCCGGGCGCTTGAAAACACCTGCTGGGTGGCGGCCGTCAGCGCCTGCGGGCCCGATGCCGCGGGTCTTTCCAAGATTGCCGACCCCTTCGGCACCGTCACCGCTCAGGCCGGCACAGGCGAAGAGCTCCTCGTTGCGGACATCGATGCCGATCAGGTCGATGAAGCCCGCCGCGCGCTTCCCGTGCTCGTCAACCGCCGTTTCGCCGAGCCGGAAATGATCTGATTAAAACTCCGATCGGATACTCTTCTTGAAATTCGGATAAAAAAAACCGCTTCCGCATGGAGAACAACGGAAGCGGGCGAGCCGATACGGCAGGAGAAATCGGTACTGTTTACTTCATCGGGACGACGGGCTTCTTCGGCACCTTGCAGCCGAGGATTTCCTTCGTGAAGTCATTCCAGCGATAGAGCTCGCCGCCGAATTCCTTCTGGAAGGCGAGCGCAGCCTCCTTCGTAGCGAAGGGCGCGACGGATTTGCCCATCGTGGCCTTGCGGCTGGATCCCTGAACGTACCAGGCGGTCTTTGCATCGATGAACTTCGCGGCGGGATGCTCCCAGTCGGTCGCACCGGCGTCGTTCACCCAGATGCCCGCGGTCTCGGGATTCTCGCCGAGGCGCAGGATCGTGCAGGCCATGCACTTCACGGAGCAGAACTTGTAGACGTTTCCGCTCTTCATCACGATTTCGGCCTTCGGGCCGGGCCACTTCGTAATCCACATGTCGCAGGAATGGCATTGATCTTTATCGGTAATTTCCTGCGCAGCGCCGGAAGCGGCGTACACACCCGACACGGCCAGCATGAGGGAAACAGCTACGGCGGCAAGACGGAAGGATTTTGTCATGGGATGTCCTTTTATTTTCGGGGTCTTCAGTCGACGCTCTCAAAAACCGTGCACGTGTGAGGGTACATGATCATTGTAGAAATGAACCCGAAGGGCCGCGTCAAATCCTCTTGACACCTGCATGCGTCCGGCCGGACTCCCTGGTCCGCGCCTCTATAATGGATCCGACTTCAACATCCGGAGCGTGCCATGGCCATCAGAATTCTCATCGTCGACGACGATACGGACCTTGCCGAAAACATCGCCGACTGGTGCGAGGACCGGGGCTGGGAAGCCCGCACGGCCGATTCGGCGAAGGCGGCCGACGCCGCCATGGCCGAACAGCGCTTCGACGCCATGGTGCTCGACGTCACCATGCCCTGGGAGGACGGCGTCTCCTTCTGCCGGCGGCTGCGCGAAGCCGGTTGCGCCATGCCGGTCATCATGCTCACCGCCAATTCCAAAACAGATGAAAAGCTGGCCGGCCTCATGAGCGGCGCGGACGACTACATGACGAAGCCCTTTTCGCTTCGCGAACTCGGCGCGCGCATCGAAACCGTGCTGCGTCGCATCCGCCCGACGGTGCTGCGGGTCGAGGATCTGGAGTTCGACACCGAATCGATGCGCGTTACGCGCGCCGGCAATTCCATCGAACTCAAGATCACGGGGCTGCGCATTCTTCGCGAGCTGATGAAACGGAGTCCCGAAGTCGTCGAGCGCGCCGATCTTGAAAAAGCAGTCTGGGGCGGCGAGCCGCCCGACTCCGACAGTCTTCGCGCCAACATCTATCTGCTTCGTCAGCAGATCGACCGGCCCTACCGCCGTCAGCTCATCCGGACGCATACCGGCATCGGCTGGTCGATCGGTCAGACGCCGCCCGATCCGGCCTCCAAAGGAAACGAACGATGAGCATCCGTCAGCGCCTTCGCAGTCTGACCCTCGGCGAGCGCATCGTCGGGAGTCTGTTCGGCCTGACCGTCGCCATGGCGGGCTTCTACACGCTGACCCTGCACTACGGCTTCGCCTGGACTGAACACACGCTGGTCGCCGACCTGATGAAGAGCCAGATCGAGGCCGACATCCGCATTCTTGAAAAAGGCGGCCGTGTGGAAACCTCGGACGACATGTCGTTCTTCAGCACGCGAGAAGGCTCCCAGCCTCTGCCGACGGTCTTCGAAAGTCTGCCGCCCGGCTTCAGCGAAACCGATGCCGGATCCTTCTATTTCGCCTGGCGCGAAGACAGGGGCGGCGAAACCTATGTTCTCGTCAAGGACAAGGAAGCCTTTGCCAAGCAGGAAACCGCCTGGCACGTGCTGGTCTACCTGTCCGGCCTTCTTGCAGGTCTGACCGGTCTTATCGCGGGCGGCGCGCTCTACCGCCGGATCATGGCGCCGGTGAGCCGTCTTGCCGACGAAGTCACGGCCGCGGGGCTTTCCGACACCTACCGTCCGCTGGAACCCCTTCCCAAGCGCGACGACGTGACGCGCCTCGCGGAATGCTGCGACCGCACGCTCCTTCGTCTCTACAGCGCGCTTGAACGGGAAAAGGCCTTCACGGGCGACGTGAGCCACGAACTACGCACGCCGCTCACCACGATCAGCGGTTCTCTCGAACTTCTCGCCGACAGCAGTCTCACCGACCGGCAGCGCCGTCAGGTCGCCCGCGCTCAGCGCGCCGTCGACGACATGTCGCAGCTGGTGGAGGACTTCCTGCAGTTTTCCCGCGACGCGGCCGACACCGGACTGGGTTCTCCCGATACTGCGGCTGACATGCTTCTTCGCATGAAGGAGATCTGGCTTCCCGAAGCCGAGCGCAAGGGCGTGACGCTCACGTTCCGGCGCGAAGCGCCCTGCCGGGGCTGCTTCTCGCCCGTGCTTCTGGCCACCGTCGTCAACAATCTGATCCGCAACGCCCTCGCCTACACACCGCAGGGGGGCATCGTCACGGTCACCGAAAAATCGTCAGGCCTCACGGTCGAGGATACGGCAGGCGGCATTGCGCCCGAAGACGCCGCGCACATTTTTGAATCGTGGTACCGCGGCAGCACCGGGAAAACCAAAGGCTACGGGCTCGGACTCTCGATCGTGGCCCGCGTCTGCCGCCGCTGCAAATGGACGATCGGGCATGCCAACACCGAACTCGGCTCGCGCTTCGACGTGACGCTCGTGACATCCTCAGCCGATTCCGCCGCAGATCCCGCCCCGGCCGGGAAGGCCGCCGGCTGAGCAAGCCCGGCCCGCCTGCTCAGCAACTACTTTCGGCGCTTTCCCGCGAGCGGAATGCGAAGCGACTTTCCGGCGACGATGAGAAGAACGGATGCGAGAATCAGCGCGATGCCGCAGGCAAGCCTCAGCGTGAATGCTTCGCCGAACACCGTCACGCCGATGACGACGGCCGTGAGCGGTTCGAGCGCACCCATGACGGCGGTCGGCGTCGAGCCGATTTCCCGGACGGCCACGGCCATAAGCCCCAGAGAGAGCACCGTCGGCACGCAGGCGAGAAAACCCGCGAAGAACCAGGTCTTCGGGGTCTGCAGAAGCGCAATCGGGCTGCCGTCATAGAGCGACAGCCCGCCATGGTGAGCGAACAGAAAATCAGAACGAAGAAGGTGAGCTTGACGGCGGAGAGGCCCGGCGAAGCCCGATTCACGATGACGATGTAGCCCGCGTAAAGAAGCGACGAGAGGAGCACGAGCAGCATGCCGTTCAGGTTCAGCGCCGCGCCGTCGCCGCCCCGGTAGAGCAGACCGACGCCGGCGAGAGCGAGAGCGAGGGATATCACGGTCGCGGCATTGGGCTTCTCCCGAAAGAAGACCGCCATGATGAGCGCGACGAAAACGGGATACGTGAACAGAATGGTGGATGCGATGCCTGCGTCCATCAGGTGAAAGGAGAGAAAGAGCGTCAGGGCCGAAAAGCCGAAGATGACGCCGAGGACCGCCGTGACGGCGAACGCCTTCTTCGTGAGCGCAAATGACGTCCCCCTCGCCAGCATGACAAGCCCGAGAATCAGCGCAGCCAAAGAAAAACGATAAAACAGCACCGTGGCGGAATTGACGCCTTCCGCGTAAAGCGGCAGCGCGCCGAGCGGATTGGTTCCGTAGCAGACGGCCGCTGCTATCCCGCAGAGCGCTCCCGTCATGCGCGCATTCATGCCCATTTGAACCCTCTTTTCATCAGCGCAAGACGTCCCCTGCGCGTCAGTGGATTTTACGCTTGCCTGTGCCGTCCGCCCGACCCCATTAAGACACCGTCATCCCTGCTGGCAAATCCGGATACAGTCCGCCCTCGGCTGTCTTCAAAATGGAACGGACACGGTGAAACCGAAGGACTGCAGCATGGCTTCGAGACTTTGGACTGAAGACGAACTCATTCTTGCGCTGGCTCTTTATCTGCGCACGCCCTACAGCCCGCGAAAGCCATGCCCGATCCCGGGCTTCTGGAAAAGCATTACGCGGATTGTATCGCGGGAAAAATCCAGCTCTGACGGCCTACGTTCAGCCGCGAAGCCGCGGATGGCGGAAAACGAGAGCAGAAAGCAGTGTGAAAAGCGCGACGCCGGCCATGATTTCCGCGGCAGGATGAATGCTGCGGCCCGCCTCAAGTCTGGCTGCAGCGAGGAGCCAGCCGGCTCTGATCCATTCGACGGAAAAGCAGACAAGCAGTCCCTGAATCAGCAGGACCGTCACGCGGTTCCGGATTAAGAGCAGCAGAATGCAGGCCAGCGGCAGTGCGCTCAGGACGAGACCGAAGCCGTGAAAAAGCAGATGGGCGGCAAAGAGCACGAAGGCGAGCGCCGGGAAAAGAAGCAGCAGGCGGTGCATGATCGTCTCAGTTCCGATTGCGGTTGCGGGGTTTTTCAGGCGCCTTCACCGTGCAGCTGTACCAGAGATGCTTGGCAGCCAGGACGGGATGGGTCAGAACCAGTCTCGGCCCCTCCTCGCGCATGACGGCGCGGGCGACCTCCTTGTACTGCGGCTTGTAGCAGTGGATGCGGCATTTGGCGCAGACGGGCTTCTCCTGACCGTAGGGACAGCAGGCGAGCCGTCTGAGGGCGTAGGCCAGGAAGTCCGCGCAGTTCGGACAGACCGTGCCGCTCGGATTGTGATGCCGCCTGCAGTAGGAGAGCACCATATATTCGAGCGTCTCCTTCTCTTCGCGCAAGCGGGGAACGGCGTCGAGTCTGGCAAGGCGGCTGTCGGCGGCGGGCATCTGTCTGTCGTCGGGCATGATGGCGTCCTGTCTTATCTGAAAGGCGATGGAAGCCAAGCATACCGACTTTCTGCCCGCCGTGCGCGGCCTCCCCCATCAGGCATGGGAGAGACATCTCAGCAAGACGCCTCTCCCTCTCCTTGAGAAGAATGCCTGCTCAGCCGCGGCACTCGGCGTCGGCGGACTGTTTTTTAGGACGGCAGCGCCAGGCGGGCGGCTTTTCTCCGGGCGCCATTTTGACGATCACCGGGTCAAAGCGGGCCAGCACGTCGACGAGATCGCTCTGGGCGGCGATCACCGCCTCGATGTCCTTGTACACCTCGGGCGACTCGTCGAGCGGCCCGGTAAGAAGAGTCACGCCGCGGTCCCGCAGAATGGCCTCCATCTTTTCCCGCGAGAGTTTTTTGAAGGCGGCGCTTCGGCTCATGAGACGGCCTGCGCCGTGCGAGCAGGATCCGTAGGATGCCGCCGAGCCCTTCCCGCGGACCACGAACCCGGGGGATCCCATGGACCCCGGCACCACGCCGAGCACGCCTTCGCCGGCCGGCGTCGCGCCCTTGCGGTGCACGATCACTTCCTCGCCGTTCCAGACTTCCTTCCAGGCGAAGTTGTGGTGGTTTTCCACATGGGCCAGTGCGCCGGCGCCCAGATTCTCCAGCACGTGCCTGTGAATGAGCTCGTGGTTCGCCGCGGCATAGTGGCCGCAGAGTTCCATCGCGGCCCAGTATTCCCGGCCCTCCGCCGAATCGAGTTCCAGCCAGGCCAGATGCCTGAGTTCGGGCGGCAGTTCGGGATGCAGCGACATGGCGAGCGCGCTGTAGTGTTTGGCGACGGCTTCGCCCGTGCCGCGGGAGCCCGAGTGCGAGAGGAGTGCGAGATAGACCCCCGCCTTCAGACTGAGCCCCGGCTCGTCGATGTCCTTTTCAACCGTCAGGCGTCCGAACTCCGCGAAATGATTTCCGCTGCCGCTCGTGCCGAGCTGGGCGGCCGCCTTGCTTTTGCCCGACTTCGTGACGGGAGAAACCGACCAGTCGAGATCCATCACGGGATGGATGCGGCGGTTTCTGCGCTCGAATTCCGCGCCGACGCCGAAGCGCGTTTCCGCTTCGATCGCCGCCGCCAGCCTCGCAGCCTCGGTTTCAAGCGCCGTCACCGGCATGTCGAGCACCGTCAGACGCATGCGGCAGGCGATGTCCACCCCGACGGCATAGGGAATGACCGCATTTCTCACGGCAAGCACGCCGCCGATCGGCAGACCGTAGCCCGTATGGGCATCGGGCATCAGCGCGCCGCCCGCACTCACCGGCAGACGGCAGGCATTCTTCATCTGCTCGACAGCCGACGCTTCCAGATCGCCCTGCGCCCAGTTTTGCCAGGGCGCCGGTTCGCGGCCCTCGGTGAAAAACACGCGTCCGCGGCGTGCTTCGGTCAGCGCCTCCACGAAGGGCGCAAAATTCTCCGCCAGATCGGGCGGCACGGCCGCCGCAGGATCCGCCGCATGAGTGATCGCTTCCACGACCCGGGCCACGCGGACCTTGTCCGCACCGGCTCCGACTGCCGTCCCGGCCGCCTTCATGGCCGCACCCATCACATTTTTCAGACGGGGAACCCCGAGCGCCGCCATTTTGTCTTTATCCATCATCATTCTTCTCCAAATGCGGGCACCGTAATCAGCCAGCCCGCGTCAGATTCTTCAAACATCACCGTTTTATCGAGAAAACGCCCGACCACTTCCGCACAGCTTCTCGTGTGCGCCGACGGACGGGTCGTGAGAAACCGTCCGCCCGCCGAGAGCGCCATGGGCACCAGAAGCTGATCCGCAAGCCTCGAAGGCACCGGAGCGCTGCGCGACAGAAAGACGAGCGCATCGGATGCCGCCTTCTTTGCAACGGTCTCCGCGCTCACCGTCGGCGACCCGGTTTCTGAAAAGACGTAGGTCTGCGCCGTCGTCCTGAGTCGGATCAGCACGGCATTGGCCGTCCCCGGCGCACCTGCGTCCGTGATCACCTTCGGCCCCTGACCCGTACTGCAGCGTCCGGCCAGTTCCCGCAGGATCACCTTGACTTCACGATCGGCAATCTGCTGCGGCAGACCGACGTTGAGCACCTCCGCATCGGCTCTCAAAACCGGGCCGCGGCTTTCGAGACAGAGCGGCACGGGTTCAAAAGGTCCTTCGGCCTCCATGCGCAGAATCCCGCCGCCGTTCTGGTAAAAGCCGTGGCGCACCAGCGAAAACCGTACCGGCCAGCCGAGGGCCTGCAGATGCGGCTCGAGCGTTTCCTTCAGGAAGGCGAAGGGCGGCGCCATCGGGCAGACCGTGCCGCCCGTGACCGTCAGCGACGCCTTTCCGCCCTGCCGCAGCGCCCGCATCAGTCCGGGCACAGCCGCCTGCATGACCAGCACCGTGCTTCCGCCCGACCCGATCTCGAACTCATAGTGCCCCGGACGCACCGGACCCGGCCGGAAGATCAGCTCGGACGACCCGAATTCCGCGCCTTCGGTCTCGGCGCTGCAGATCATTGCCGCGGCCTTCACGGCCGTCAGATGCTGCCGCATGAGACCCGGACGAGGACGGCGGCTGCGGATCTTCGTGATGCGAAAAGCCCTCCCCGTGCCTGCGGAAAGCGCCAATGCCGCTCTCAGTATCTGGCCGCCCCCGGCGCTGCCGTCGATTTCTATGACGTTCTGCATCTTCACCTCCTTGTACGCCCTTCTATATGCAAATATCGTGCCACACTTTATTTATTATTGAATATCAATGCTCTGCATAAAAATCGCCAGTTTTCATCCGGCATCATTGCATCATCATTTGATAAAATTACATCGTTAATGATAATTTTCAAGCAGCACAGTCATGCGAAAAAACACCGTCGTCATCGGTCTTGCCGGTCCCGTTCTTGATGCCCGCGGCGCCCGGGACCGCTGGCAGAAATGGCGTCCCACCGTCTCGATCGGCCAGCATCAGGATCTGCTTGTCGACCGGCTCGAACTGCTGGTGCAGGACAAATTCCGCGCGCTCGGCGACGAACTGGCCGCCGACTTCAGGCAGGTCTCGCCCGAGACGACCATCCGGATTCATCAGACGGTCTTTGCCAAGCCCTGGGATTTCGAGAGCATTTATGAAGAACTGCTCGACTTCGCCAGGCACTATCCGTTCGACACGGATAAAGAGGACTATCTGGTTCACATCACGACGGGCACGCACGTGATGCAGATCTGTCTCTTTCTTCTCGTCGAATCCCGGATCATTCCCGCCAAGATTCTGCAGACCGGTCTGAGAAACAAGACGGACACCGTCGGCAGCTATTCGATCATCGACCTCGATCTCTCGCGCTACGACCGGCTTGCCGAACGCTTCTCGGCCGTGCGCCGTGAAGGCCTGCACTTTCTGAAGTCCGGCATCGAAACGCGAAGCGCGGACTACAACCGCACGATCGAGCAGATCGCCCGCGTGTGCGAACGCTCCGACGATCCGATTCTGCTCACCGGTCCCTCGGGCGTCGGCAAGACCCGGCTGGCGCGGCTCATCTACGACTGGAAGAAGCAGAACCGGCGCA
The DNA here is from genome assembly GCA_017936545.1 of Sutterella sp. Lineage (GTDB taxonomy): Bacteria > Pseudomonadota > Gammaproteobacteria > Burkholderiales > Burkholderiaceae_F > Sutterella. Next base: position 9,611 of record JAGBFJ010000018.1, on the reverse strand, counting down.
TCAGCGGCGCCTTCGTGGAGCTCAACTGCGCAACGCTCAGAGGGACGGCCGCCATGTCGGCGCTCTTCGGCCACCGCAAGGGTGCCTACACAGGCGCATCGGACAACCGCCGCGGTCTGATGGCGTCCGCCGACGGCGGTCTGCTCTTTCTGGACGAAGTCGGCGAACTCGGGGCCGACGAACAGGCGATGCTGCTGAGAGCCGTCGAGGAAAAGCGCTTCTACCCGCTCGGTGCCGATACCGAATGCCGCAGCGACTTTCAGCTCATCTGCGGCACCAACCGAGATCTGGCCGCCATGGTGAGGGAAGGCAGATTCCGCGGCGACCTCTTCGCCCGCATCAATCTCTGGACCTTCCGCCTCTCGGGTCTGCGGGAAAGGCCGGAAGACATCGAGCCCAACCTCGACTACGAACTGGAGCGTTCGTCGGAAAAACTCGGCCGCCTGGTCCGCATGAACCGCGAGGCGAAAAACGCCTATCTGCGTGCGGCGGCCTCGCCGGATGCGCTCTGGAGCGGCAACTTCCGCGATCTTGCCGCGTCGGCAGTGCGCATGTCGGTTCTCTCGGAAAGCGGACGCATCACCGAAAGCGACGTTGAGGAAGAACTGGTCCGACTCAGAAAGTGCTGGGAGGCGGAAGCGCCGGCCTCGGGGAAATGTCCTGAGGAAAGCGATGAGGCCGTCGTGCGCAGCGTGCTCGGCGACGGATTCGACACGCTGGACCTCTTCGACGTCCCTCAGCTCGCCGGCGTCATCCGCGTCTGCCGCCGTTCGAAAACCGCGTCGGAAGCCGGGCGAACCCTCTTTGCAGAATCGATGAAGCGGCGCAAAAGCACCAACGACGCCGACCGTCTGCGCAAATATCTGGCCGGATTCGGTCTGGACTGGAAGCGCGTCACCGCCGAACGCTGAATAGCGTTCAGACGGCTATTCGTCTGCGGATTCTTCGTCGAAGGGAATGCCTTCCAACCGGAGGAGATGCATCTTGGCAGGGAGTCCGCCGCCGTAGCCAGTTAGCTTTCCGCCCAGGCCGAGCACGCGGTGGCAGGGAACGATGACCGACATCGGATTGGCGCCGACCGCATTGGCGACGGCGCGACAGGCGCTCGGCCGTCCGATGCGCCGCGCAAGCCCGGCATAGGTTTCGTGTCCGCCGTACGGAATGCCGAGCAGCGCCCGCCAGACGGTCTGCTGAAAATCCGAACCGACCAGCCGGATCGGCAGATCAAATTGCCGGCGGGAACCGTCAAAATACTCGCCGAGCTGCGAGCGAGCCGATTCGATCACGGGAGACGAGCCTTCTCTGAAGGGCAGACGAAGCAGTCTTTTCATGCGGGCATCCGTGGTGCCGCGGTGCCATCCGCCCGCCCAGTCGCAGAGCACGAGCTCGCTGCCGAGCGAACCGAGAAGAAGCGTCCCGCTGGGCACGCGAAAACTCGTCACCAGCACGGATTCGGTCATGAAAATCTCCACTGATATCCAACGAAGAAATTATGCCTGGCAGTGCGCGAACCTGCATGGCTCGGCGCCGCTTTGAAGCATTTGGCGTCCGGACGTTCTTGTCCGTCGCTGCGCAGCAAAGGCGCGAGCCGGACTCATTTGTCGCGATCCGGATACCGTGAGGTCAGAAGCGCAAAGAGCACCCAGCAGACGACGAATGCGGCGAGAAGCCAGGGCAGCACCGCAAAGCCGGCATGCTGCACCAGCATCCCGGCGATCCAGGGTCCGAGTCCGGCCAGGAAGTAGCCGCCGAACTGAACGATGCCCGAGACTTTGAGAATGGCGGTCGACGGCGTCTTGCGGATAACAGCAATGAAGGCGAAGGCCATGACGGCGCCGTGGAGCGTGCCGAGAAGCGCCGAAGCCGCCGCTGCGCCGGCATAGCCGCCCGTCACGGTGCCCCAGACAGCGATGGCAGCGAGATAGACCAGGCCGACCGGCCCGTAAAGAAGCACCGCGCGCGAGGGCTCCTTCAGATAGCCGGCGATCAGCGATCCGAAGACCATGCATCCGAGGAAGAGATTCAGAATCACGGGACCGTCTTCGGCCGGCAGTCCGGCATCCGCGAAATAAGCGGTCGTGAAGGAGGCGAAGGTCGTTGTGAGCGAGGCCTGAAAAGCCATCATGCCGATGAGCAGCAGAACGGGCGAACCGCCCGTGCCGCCAGACTGACCCGCCCCGGATTCGGGCAGACGAAAGCCCTTCAGAACAGGGAAGAAGGCCAGACAGAGAAGCGCCGCGGCGCTCCAGAAAAGGAAGGGTGCGCCCAGCGGCGGTAACACGGCGCGTACCAGTCCCGAAGATGCCGCGCCGAGCACGCCGCTCACGCCGATGAGCGCGCTGTAGATGCCCATGACCTGGCGCTGATGCGAAGCGAGACCTGTTTTCACCAGGGTCGGCATGAGGATGTTGAGGCCGGCGATCGACATGCTCATGAGCACCGTGCCGCCGAAGAGCACGGCGGTTTCCGGAACGGCGCGCAGGCCCGACCCGGCGGCCACGCCGAGCAGCGTGCCCGCAAAGACGAGCGCAGCGCCGAAGCGCTTCACGAGCGGCGGCGCGAGCAGGCTGCAGATCCCGAAGGTCGCCATCGGTATGCCCGCAAGCACGCCGAAGACCGACCAGCTCATCCCGTAAGCGTCGCAGATGTCGCCGGCCATGGGCCCGACCGCGTTGATCGGCGCGCGCATGACGAGCGTCGTAGCAAAAATGAGCCAGAAGAGACCGGTCTGCCAATAGGATTTCACGTTAGCCCTCGCTTCAGATCCGTCGATCATACCTGAGGACGGCCGGCACGACTGCGTGAAACCGCACAGACAGGGCGGAGAAACGGCCCGCCCGCTTTCGCGGACGAGCCGTCAGGGCGTACCGATGCGCCCTCCGATTCAGTCAGACCGTTTTCGGAGCGACCAGAATCAGGCCTTCACCGAGGTCATGGCGCGGAAGTCGGTGAGCTTCGAAATGAAGCGGACCTTGGGCCCGGTGCCCGCCGCCTCATTCATCATCTGTGCGGCCCGGATGAGCGCCGCCGACTTGTCGTCTGGCTTTTCATAGTCGACGAAGGTCAGCGCGCCGGTCGGACAGGCTTCCACGCAGGCGGGCTTGCCGCCTTCCGAGGTGCGGTGCACGCAGAGCGTGCAGTGTTCCGCCTTGCCGGCCGGACGCGTGGTCCAGGGCTTCGGGTCGGCCGTGCAGAGCGGCATCTTCGCGCCGAAATAGGACTGCTTTTCCGGGTCCGAAAACTTCGGCGCATGATAGGGACAGGCCGCCTCGCACATATGGCAGGCGATGCATTTAGCACCGTCGACGAGCACTTCACCGTGCGGGCCCTTTGAGATCGCCTTGGCCGGGCAGACCGCCATGCACTTGGGTTCCTCGCAGTGCATGCAGGAAACGCGGAAGTAGTCGACGATCCCCTCCTTCATGTGCTCGACGCGCTCGAGATGATTCCAGCGAACGCCGGGCGCCGTCAGATTCTCAGCCTTGCAGGCCGCAAAGCAGGCATGGCAGCCCACGCACTTCACGGCATTGACGATGATTCCGTACTTGGACATGCTCTACCTCCTTCAGGCTTTTTTCGCAACAGAGACTGGTACTTCGAAGTAGCAGGGATAGCCCGAGAGCGGATCTCGGTGATCGCGCGTCATGAGTTTCTGCGTATTCATCTTGCCGAGCCAGCCGTACTGGCCGTCGATCATGCCGGGCGGCACGATGATGGAGACTTCGGCACGGGCCTCGATCGGTCCGCCGAAGCGGCTGCGGATTTCCACCGTATCGCCTTCGCGGATGCCGCGCTTCTCGGCTTCCGACGGATGGATGCGGATCGTGAGACGGTCCTCGATCTCCATCAGATACGGCTGGTCGGTACGGGTCTTCGAATGCGTGATGTAGGGCTTGCGCGAGCCGTTGAGGAAGCGCAGGTTGTACGTGTCGTCAAGCGGCATCATCGGCTTGTAGACGGGAAGCCCGTCATAGCCGAACTTCGCCGCGCGTTCCGAGAAGAACTCCAGCTTTCCCGAGATCGTATTGAAGCCCGGTTTGCCGTCAGGACGCATGCCGCCCGTTTCATACTTTCTGAACGCAGGCTTCGGCGCGGGCAGACGGCTGACGGCAGGAAGCTTCGCGGCAAAGCCGGCCCAGTCGCAGCCTTCGTACTGGCGAAGTACGAAGTCGCAGGCTTTCACCGGATCGCCGTCGAAGAAGTTTTCAGGCTTGTCGATGATGCAGCCGATTTTAAGCGCGATGCGCCAGTCTTCCTTTGCTTCGCCGAGCGGCTTCACGGGCTTGCGGACCGCCACGTTCGGACCGTAAGCGCCAAAGGGCGCATAGCGTTCGTAGTTCATGGCGGCAGGCAGAATGATGTCGATGTTTCTGTGACTGTCCGCGCGGTAGAAGTAGTCGCACGAGAAGGCGAAGTCGAGTTTGCCCATCGCCTCGTTGTACACGTCTGGCTGCGGCCAGATGTTGACGTTGAAGCCCCAGCCGCAGAACATTTTCACCTTGCCTCCGGCGACCCATTCGGGGAAATTGTTCGGGCTCACCTGATCCTTCATGTCGTGCCAGAGCGGCACTTCGGCGAGGTCGAAACGGCGGTCCTTCTGAGCCTTGGCGTTCCACCAGGCCGCATCGATCATCTTCGGATGCAGACCGTAGGCCGCCATGCCGAGGCCCTTCGGCCCCTTCATGAAGGGCACGCCGCCCGGGATGTCGATGTAGCCCATGATGACGGGCAGAAGGAGCAGCGCGCGGGTGTTGTTGACGCCGTTCGAATTGTGCGAAAGCGACTGTGTCGTGAGCGTGAACGAGCCCGGTCCCTGTGCCCACATACGGGCGGCTTCGACGATGAGCTTCGCCGGCACGCCGGTTTCCTTTTCGGTGTATTCGGGCGTGAAGCGTTCGACGTAGGCAGCATACTTTTCGAAGCCGTGCGTCCACTTTTCAACGAAGTCGCGGTTGTAGAGACCTTCCTTGATGAGCACGCGCATCAGGCCGGCCGCCAGCGCCGCGTCGGTGCCGATGCGGGGCTGCAGATGGATGTCGGCCAGCTCAGCCGTCTTCGTGCGACGTGAGTCGATGACGATGAAGCGGCATCCGCGTTCCTTGGCAGCAACGAGCTGCTGCCACCAATTTGCGGGCTGCGCCCAGACGTTCGTCGCGAAGACCATGAAGACCTTCGTTTCAGCGCTGATGCCGCCGAGGTTCGGCTGACCGAAGTCCAACTGTTCGGCCATCATGCAGCCCGAGCGGCAGCCGACCGAGGATTCCGTGCCGTAGGTGACGGATCCGAAGTAGCGGGCCAAACGCTGCACGGCGGGACGCGGCTCCTTCGGGTCGCCGCAGTAGAACATCACGGCGTCGGCACCGTATCTCGTCCTCGTTTCGAGCATCTTCTGCGTGATCGTCCGATACGCTTCGTCCCAGCTGATGCGGACCCAGCCCGGGTCGGCGGCGCCCTTCGGATTCGTGCGCTTCATCGGATATAGCAGGCGGTTCGGGTTGTAGAGGCGCTGCAGCGTCGACCAGCCTTTCGGGCAGAGCCAGTGGTTCGGATTTTCCTTCCAGTTGTCGATTCGCTGAATGACGTTGCCCTTCGCCTCGAAACGAATGCCGCAGGCGGGCACGTGGTTGCAGGAGTCGCAGAGCGCAAAGCCGGTCCAGGTTTTTTCAGCTTCTGCGCCGGGCGCGGCCTGAACAAAGAGCGGCAGAGACGTGAGTCCCGCCGCGGCCGGCACGCCTTTAAGCAGCGTGCGTCGCTTCAGATTGACTGTCATAGGTTTTCTCCTTGTCGGAAAACGGCGTCCCACGGCCGTTTTCCGTTTGTCCCAGATTCAGACTACGGCATTCCTCCTATCGGGAAAAGCTGAATATCCCTTCATTTTTCGTCATTAACAGTTATGCTTATAGTCAAATCTGACCATAAGGAGATTGCTCATGACCGATCCCGTCAGTTCGGAACTGCTGGCATTTCTTGAGTCGCTCTGGAAGACAAGGTCTCTCACCCGAGCGGCCGAACTGCGCGGTCTGAGCCTCTCGACGGCGACCCGCCTGATCGCCGAAGCCAGACACGTTTTCGGCGATCCGCTTTTCATCCGCGGCGGCAGCGGCATGGTGCCTACGCCGAAGATGACCGGTCTTATCCGGCGCATCACGGAACTGCTTGACGGGATGCGCACTCTGGCGGTGACGGAGCCGCTCGATCCCGCCCGATTCACAGGAACAGTCCGTCTTGCCGGCGTCGACAACTCGATCTTCGCCTTCATTCTGCCGGGAATGAATACGATCTACCGGCAGGCGCCGCACATCCGACTCAGCTTCTGCAGTCTCGGAGATCGGTTTCTCGAGTCGCTTGAAACGGGCGACACGGACATGGCGTTTTATGCGCCGCCCGGTCTCAAGACAGGTCCCGGCTTTCATACGGCCGAGCTTTTCAGCTCCGGGCATGTGCTCGTCACCCGGGCGGGTCACCAGCTTCAGAAGCGATGGGAAGAGAAAGGCCGGCTGACCGCCGCCGATCTCGCGCCCTGGCGGCGTCTGGCGATCGGGTACGGACACGACGTCGGCCGTCCCCGTTCGGCGGAATCACAGATCGGCGAAGAAAATGCCGACATCGCCTTCGACATGCCCTACTTTCTGCCGGCACCCTTCATCCTCGCCGAAACGGACTTCATCGTACGGCTTCCGGTCTTTACTGTCCGCATCTTCTCGAAACACTTTCCGCTTTTCATTATTCCGGGTTCGGAAAAGCATCTTCCGGTCTGGCATCCGGTCATGGTGTGGCATGAGCGCACGCATGCCGATCCGACCGCGCAGTGGCTCCGCTCGCTGCTCATCACGGGCATCCGCGAACGCTTCAGAAGCGTGACAGAAGAATTTTCACCGCTCTGAGCCGACAGTTCGACGAAGTGTGTCCTGTCATCCTCAAAGTTGAACGTACGGACGAGGAATCCGTATGACGGGAAGCACGCTTGTCTGTTAGCATTTTTTTCTACCAAATGCGTTCCATGAATCCGACATTTCGAACACTCACTCTGATTCCCGTTGCTGCCGAACAGAAGCCGCTCTTCGTCCGGCTTACGCAGGAAGCTTTTCAGCGCGGCGCCGAGGCAGAATTCGGACCTATAGATCAGCCCGTCATCCCCGCCGAAGATATTCTGGAATCGATGGACAAACCCGGCTCAGACAGCTGGTTCGCGCAGGAAAACGGCCGCATCGTCGGCGGCGCCGTGATCGTGCCGGATGAATCCGACCCTCATCGCCGCTCGCTCGACATTCTTTTCATCGCCGCCGGCAGCGAAGGCCGAGGACTCGGACACCGGATCTGGAAGCAGCTTGAAGCCTGCTATCCGGACACGGCCGTCTGGGAAACGCATACGCCCTACTTCGAAAAGCGCAACATCCATTTCTACGTCAACAAATGCGGCTTTTCCATCGTGGAATTCTTTCATCCCGGTCACCCGGATCCTCACGGCATTCCCGAAGGGACGCCGGGCGGCAGCCTTTTCTTCCGCTTTGAAAAGCGTATGAACATCGTCCGATGACGCGTCAATTTTCGGTTTTTTTTGATTCCGATCGGTTCAATGCGCCTTCCCTGAAGGCGGAATCCGTCCGGAATGCCTCTCCTGCAGCGCTACAATTCGAAGCCACTGCAACAGTTTTTTCATTCCGAATAAAAAGAACGAGGCTCTTATGACCGAATCCCTTAGCGAGCTGTCTCAGCTCAAGCGCATGACCACCGTCGTTGCCGACACGGGCGACATTGAAGAAATCGCCCGCCTGAAGCCGAGCGAAGCCACGACGAACCCCTCTCTTATTCTCAAGGCCGCCACGAGCGGCCGCTACGACCGTTTCATCGAGGACGCCCGCCGCATTCCCGAGTCGCCGGCCGAGCGCATCGACCGCGTGCTGACCGCCTTCGGCGCCGCCATTCTCGAACACATTCCCGGCCGCGTCTCCACCGAAGTGGATGCGCGGCTCTCCTTCAACACCGCGGCGACGATCGAAAAGGCCCGCCGCATCATTTCGCTTTACGAAGCCATGGGCATTTCCCGCGAACGCATTCTCATCAAGATCGCGGCGACGTGGGAAGGCTGCGAAGCGGCGCGCGTGCTTGAAGCCGAAGGCATTCACTGCAACATGACGCTGATCTTCGCGCTCGCCCAGGCCGAAGCCTCCGCTCAGGCGGGCGCCACGCTCATCAGTCCCTTCGTCGGCAGAATCTACGACTTCTACAAGGCCAAAGCCGGTGCCGCCTGGGACGAAGCCGCCATGGCCGGCGTCTGCGATCCGGGCGTGCAGTCCGTGACCGCCATCTACCGCCGTTTGAAGAGCGCTGGCTCGAAGACGCAGATCATGGGCGCGAGCTTCCGCAACAAAGGGGAAATTCTGGCGCTCGCCGGCTGCGACCTTCTTACGATCTCTCCGAAGCTTCTCGACAGTCTGGTAGCCGAAATCCGCTCCGTGCCGCAGATGCTCTCGGTCGAGGCGCTCGAGCAGACCGGCCCCGTCGTGATCGCAGAACACGACTTCCGCTATGCGCTCAACGAGTCCGAAGTCGCGAGCGACAAGCTCCCGGGCGGCATCCGCAGCTTCGTTGCCGACACGAAGAAGCTTGAAGTGCTGCTTGCCTGACGCCGTCCCGAGTTTTTTCATCGACAAAGGGTCAGCCGGAATGCCGTCTGACCCTTTTTTCAGGAACCGCTGATTTTCGAACAGCTGAACGCAGAGAACTGTCTGTCGTCTTCGGAGAAAACCAGTACGGCTCGATTGAGTCCGGCACCCGAACGCTGTTCTCCGTCTCGGCGCAATGCTGCCTGCTCCGCTCCGTCACGGCACAGCCGATCCGCCGATTGGCCTGAACGCGCAAATTTGAATTCGAACACCCAGAGCGTTCTGCCGACCATGACTTCCAGATCGCTTCGACCGAGCGCGTTGTGATTTTCGGGCGTTGCCGTCAGTCTGGCGCACGCCAGCATCAAATGCACCGCCCCTCGGCAGGACGCTTCGTCGTGAATCGGAAACCGTGCGTAATCGATCCCTAAAATCAGACGATTGAGCTCGGCAACAAAACCGCTGAAGTCTTCGTCCCGAAGAAAGTCCGACAGATAACCTTCACCGGCCCGATTCATTGCATCCTTGTTCAGCATTGACTCGGCGTAGAGACGGCCCATGGACGAGGCCACTTCCCTGTTCGGATATCCCAGCGTGACCGTTGACCCGCGTACGGCCTTAATTGTCAGATAACCGGCCTGCGTCAGAAGCAAATTGTCGTCAAGATTCTGAAGGTTGGAGCTCGCGCTCAAGTCGTCAAGCTGCAGCTTCTTTTCGTTTTCGTATTCCTCAGGCTTTCTGACCGACTCCGATTTGACGTATTCGAGGAGCATCCTCGGCTGTCCGCCGCTTTCAAACCAATAATTTTTCAGACCTCGTTCCGGCTCTGCAAAAAAACTCAGCAACGACCAGGGAGCAAAAACTTTGGCACTTCGTAAAGTTACGTGCTGATGTATTACTTTAGGGGTAGAGTGCTGAGATCCAGAATTGCGCTCGCCGCTGGGCATCCCCGCCCATGGGACATGGGCGGGCAAGCCCGCAATTGTGGCGCAAATTGTGGCGCGT
>JAGBFJ010000017.1 GCA_017936545.1 Sutterella sp. | reverse complement strand
GGCTTCCCGGTCAGCCCCTTCGGGGCGGATGGAGAATGCGGCCGCATCGGTCCTGTGACGTCTGCGGTCGGGCTTGTCGGTCAACCAGACGGCTGCGGCCGCGGTGAGGCAGAGCGCCAGAAGGATTGAAGCGGCAAGAAGCCGCTGTTTCCGGGCGACTGACCGGTTTGAAGGCAGAGGCTGCTCAGTGCTCACGCGGGGCCTCCACGAGAATCAGCACGGCGGACTCGCCGGGCAGAAGCGCGGTTTTGGTAAGCGCGGCAGCATAGAGACTCCCTGCCGTCAGGGCTTCCGGATCGAGGATCACCGTCGAGACCGTGCCGTTGCGGACGGTTGCGCAATAGGCTTCGGCCTCGCGGGATTGCCAGACGCCCTCGAAGCGAAGCGCGAGCGGACGAAGTCCCTGAAGGGCGTCCCGGGCGGCCGGGCCCGGCGAGGTGAAGCGTGTCTTCTCGACTTCGCCGGCGGGCTCGTTTCGGAGAATGAGCGTCACGAATCGCTTGATTTCGGCTGCAAAGCCTTCCGCGCGAAGGGGACGAAGAGAAGCGCGGCCGGCTTCCGAGGCCGGAACGCCGGCGGCGTCGGGACGCTTTTCAAGGATGATCGTCTGGGGTTCGGCGTCATCCGAGAAGGTGAGTTCGATCGGTGCCGTTTCGCCCGATTCGCTCGTCAGGTAAATCATGGCGGGTCCGCTCTTTCTCGGGAGCACGTAGACCTGTCCGGAGGAACTTTCGGTCTGCACGTCCATCGTTGCCTTGTCGTAGACGGCCGAGCGTATCGGATCGCCCGGAATGGCGATCATGGTCGTGCCTTCCGTCGGCACGGTAAAGCGAAGCGGCGTGTCGCCGGAACGCCGGACGAACTGTGCGGCGTCGGCGGGGAGAGACGCGGCTGCAGCGGCGGCGCAGAGCGTCGTCAGAAGGAGTTTTGTTGGGTTCATCTGCATGGTCGGATCAGCGTTTTTTGCGGCTTCCCTCGGCGGTGCGGTCGGTCAGTGAGGTCAGAAACAGACGGCCCGCGTCGTACCGGAAAGTCATGCGCCAGGTTTTCTGCCGGGTGCTGGTGACGGTGCTCCCGACGAGGAGCTTCTGAATTCCCTCGACGTCGACCGTCAGCTTGTCGACGTCGACGCGGGCTTTGTTCGGAAAAAATGCGCTCGAGGCGTGTTCCTTTTTGATGCGCTCGCCTTCGAGGATGAAGGCTTCTTCCAGTTCGCCGTAGACCGCCGGATCCGCGTGTAGCAGGATGGCTTTTCGTGCGGCGTCGACCGTGTCGGGCGTGACGGTTGCAGCGTGGGAGAGAAGCGAGAGCGCGAAGCGTTCGATGTAGGGCGCGGAGGGACCGCGAGAATCAAATGACCAGAACTCGCGTTCATGCGCGGCAGTGGGCGGCACGATCACCGTTCGGGTTTCCGGCCGGTGCGCGACGAGAGCGGCGGCAAGCAGCGCATTCGTTGTCAGGCTGACGGCCAGCACGGCGAAGACGATGCGCCTCAGCCCGATGCGCGCGGCTGCGTCTGAGGAGAAGAAAATCATGGGCGGACATTGAAACGGGGCGAAGAAAAAGGCCGGCGGACGTCGGAAAGATGTGAGATAATCCGCGACGCCCGCCGGCCTCAGG
>JAGBFJ010000016.1 GCA_017936545.1 Sutterella sp. | reverse complement strand
GCTTTATCCCTCGATGCTCGAGGGGGCTCCGCTGGACCTTCGCGTGAACCTTCTCAAGGCGAACCGCGAAGAGGTGCTCGCCGAACTCGCGGGCAACGGCGTCGAAGCCTATCCGACGCCCTACAGCCCCGACGGCGTGCGTCTGCCGACCAAGCCGGGTCTGACCCAGTGGCCGATCTACAAGGAAGGCAAGGTGGACGTGCAGGACGAAGGCAGCCAGCTCATCGCCCGTCTGCTGACGCCGCGCCGCCGAGAAATGATCTGCGACTTCTGTGCCGGCGCAGGCGGAAAGACGCTGGCGCTCGGCGCTCTGATGCGTTCCACGGGCAGCCTCTACGCCTTCGACGTCAATGAAAAGCGTCTGGCGGGTCTTACGCCGCGCATGCGCCGTGCGGGTCTTTCGAACGTGCATCCGATCGCCATCCGCAGCGAAAAGGACGACCGCATCCGCCGTCTCAACGGCAAGTTCGACCGCGTGCTCGTCGATGCGCCCTGCACTGGAACGGGCACGTTCCGCCGCAATCCCGATCTGAAGTGGCGTCTGTCGCCTTCGGAGCTCGACCGCATCAACGACATTCAGAAGAGCGTGCTCGAACAGGCGGGACGACTGGTGAAGAAGGGCGGCCGCATGGTCTATGCGACATGTTCGATGCTCAAGCGCGAAAATCAGGATGTCGTCGAAGCGTTCCTGGCCGCCCATCCCGACTGGCATCTCGTGCCCGCGGCCGACGTTCTGGCGCAGCAGGGCATCACTTTCCCGGCTTCCCAGTGGGAGCGTTTCGGCAGCTACTTCCAGATGCTTCCGCACGTCAACAACACGGACGGCTTCTTCGCCGCCGTGCTCCAGCGCGACTGATGCGTCCAAGAATCGCCTGATAAGCTAGGAAAAAGCTTCGGAAGCTACACTTCGAAGCTGGTCCGACATGAAAAAACCGGCCTGACTCAGCCGGTTTTTTCGTATCTTTCAGGAGAGAAAAAATGAAAATCATCAACCGTACCGCTGCTGCCGTCTTTGCTTCCGCCGCGCTTTTCTGCGGCGTCATGACGGCTGCGCCCGTCATGGCTGCGCCTGCCAACTTTCAGGTCATTCAGCCCCAGGAAGCCAAGGCCATGATGGACAAGGGCGGCGTCGTCATTCTTGACGTCCGCACCCCGCAGGAATTTGCCGAAGGCCATATTGCCGGCGCCGTCAACGTGCCGCTCCAGACGCTCAAGGTCGGTGCCCGCCTTGACCAGGTGACGAATCTCGATCAGCCGATCCTCGTCTACTGCAAGTCCGGCCGCCGCGCTGCTCTGGCGAGCGACCTTCTGTCCTTCGCCGGCTATACCCAGGTCTACAACTTCCTCGGCGTGAAGCAGTGGCCGTATGACCTCGTCAAGTAACTGTTTATTCCCGACGGTTTCCAACTGACGAAAAAGCCGGCCTGCGCGTTTCCGCAGAGCCGGCTTTTTTGCGGGCATTCTCATGGCATCTGCAGCCATTTTCAGAAACCCGGATAAGCAAAAAGCCCGGCACATCAATCATTGCCGAGCTTTTTCGCCGAATCGTAAGCCTCAATTACTTGAGCTTCGTTTCCTTGTAGACCACATGCTTGCGGGCCACGGGGTCGAACTTGGAGATTTCCATCTTGCCGGTGGAAGTCTTCTTGTTCTTGGTGGTGGTGTAGAAGTGACCGGTACCGGCCGTGGATTCAAGCTTGATCTTTTCGCGAGCGCCTTTCGCCATGGTGAAACTCCTTTAATTAGATTTCGCCGCGGGCGCGGAGATCCGCCAGAACCGCATCAATACCAATCTTATCAACCGTACGAAGGCCGGCCGTCGTCAGACGCAGGCGAACCCAGCGGTTTTCGCTTTCAACCCAGAAGCGGCGATACTGCAGGTTGGGCATGAAACGACGCTTGGTCTTGTTGTTCGCGTGCGAGACTCGATGGCCGACCATCGGCGCCTTACCGGTGACTTGACACACTCGTGCCATCTCTAACTCCAGTGAAATTTGAATAAAAACATCTCGCAGGCTCACCTATCTCTTGATCTAGGAAGCCACGCGAGCGCAGAAGATAAAGTATACGCCGTTCCCTGAGCGGCCGCCACCGATACATGCTCCTTAAAAAACAGGAGCCCGGCTTGACGTCCCCACAGTGTCAGTACAGGGCGTCGGGCAGTGCGCAGAATTCAGCGTGGAGCGCATTCTACCTGTTTTTTCCGTGCTGTGTGCGGTTTTTGCCAAAAAACTTTAGACTTAACCGATATTTTTTAAGTTTGAGGTTTCCGATGCAGGTACTTCTTGCCCAGCCCCGCGGTTTTTGCGCCGGCGTGACCCGCGCCATCGCCATTGTCGAGCGCGCTCTCGCCATCTACGGCGCACCGATCTACGTGCGCCACGAAATCGTCCACAACCGTACCGTCGTCGAAAATCTGCGCGCCAGAGGCGCCGTCTTCGTCGATGATCTGGCAGAGGTCCCGGCCGGCGCAACGCTCGTCTTTTCCGCGCACGGGGTGCCGAAGGCCGTGGCCGACGAGGCTTCGCGCAGAGGCTTTCGCGTCTTCGACGCCACCTGCCCGCTCGTGACGAAGGTGCACCGCGAGGTGGCCCGCATGCGTGCCGAGGGCAAGACCATTCTGATGATCGGGCACGCCGGTCATCCCGAGGTCGAGGGTACGATGGGTCAGGTGAAGGACGGCATCCGGCTGGTGGAGAATACCCGGGACGTGGAGGCGCTCCCCTTCTCGGACGGCGATCCGCTTGCCTACGTAACGCAGACGACGATCAGCGCCGACGACAGCCGAGCGGTGATCGATGCGCTCAAGGCGCGGTACCCGTCGATTCATGAACCCAAGCGGCAGGACATCTGCTACGCGACCACCAACCGGCAGACCGCCGTGAAGGCGCTGGCGCGTGCCGGCGTCGATCTGGTTCTCGTCATCGGATCGGCGACGAGCTCCAACTCGAACCGTCTGCGGGAAGTGGCGGAGCGCGAGGGAACCCGGGCCTATCTGGTCGATACCGCCGAACACATCGATCTCGGCTGGTTCAAGGACGTCAGGTGCGTCGGGATCACGGCAGGCGCGTCGGCGCCCGAATCGCTCGTTCAGGGCGTGCTGCGGCATCTTGAGGCCCATGCGGGCGCCCGGACCGCCGAAGTGCTTGAAGGCGTGGAGGAGAACGTTGCCTTCCCGCTGCCGAAAGGACTTTGGGAAAGCGATCTTGCCGCAGCCGAACGCTGAGAGCGCCTATATATATAAAGAGAGAAAGACATGGCCAAGGAAAAGCATCAGAGTCTGACGCCCGCCACGCAGTGGCTGAAGGCGCACAAGATTCCGTTTGAAGAACGCTCCTATGAATACGTCGAGCACGGCGGCACCGCGCTTGCCGCTTCTTCGTGCGGGCTCGATCATCATCAGGTCATCAAGACCCTCATCATGGAGGACGAGCATGCCAAGCCGCTCGTCATTCTGATGCACGGCGACTGCGAGGTATCGACAAAGAACCTCGCCAGACAGATCGGTGTCAAGCACGTCGCTCCCTGCAAGCCCGAGCAGGCACAGCGCAATTCCGGCTACATGGTGGGCGGCACCAGTCCGTTCGGCACGAGAAAGGCCATGCCCGTCTACGTGCAGAAGACGATTCTCGAGCTGGACCGCATCTTCATCAACGGCGGCCGCCGGGGTTATCAGGTGGGCATCGATCCGAAGGTGCTGACCGAAGTGCTCGGCGCCAGGCCGGTCGACTGCGCCAACGAAAAAGAATAAGGCCGCCTAACCGGCGGGAGTGTCTGTCCGCTGGTCCTTTGAAGCGGTTGCAAAAGGGAAACTCCCGCCCAGCTAGTTCCCAAACGGGTTGATTGTTATCAACAAAGCAACGAATAATTTTCTTTAATAAATGAAATTCCTGCTTTTTCTGTTCCCGGAAGAAGCAGGAATTTTTGTTTTTGCTATAATAGAT
>JAGBFJ010000015.1 GCA_017936545.1 Sutterella sp. | reverse complement strand
TAACTGGATCTTTATCTCTGGATAGCTTGCACCAGCCTCATAAAGCTCGAGAAACCTCCGCTTCTGAGCCTCGACCATATCTTTCCATGATCCCATAAAAATGGTCCCTAATTCTTTGTCCAAGAATCGGGGACCACATCAAGTTCACAGTCTGACGGGCTTTTTACGTTGCATTGCAGCTGAAGATCAGCGGCGGCGCGAGCCGCGGCGCACTTCGCGCTCGGCCGTATAGCGGGCGGCGGATTCGACATCCTCCGGCGTCATGCGATCGATCGAACCGGGCTCGCCTTCAATGACATAGGCGTCGTCCGCCCAGGCGCCGAGATCGATCAGCTTGCAGCGTTCCGAGCAGAACGGACGCCAGCGGTTGGCGGGAGAGTATTCGGTTTCCTTCCCGCAGGTGGGACATTTCACTTTCATAAATCAGGTGAGCGAGCAGAGACCCATGCTGAACGGAATGTTTTCCGTGCGCACGGGATGAAGCTTGTGGTCGCTGTCGGGCCGCGAGAAGCGGATCCACAGCATGTACTTGTTGGCGCTGACTTCAGGCACGAGGTCGCTCCCGGCGGGAAGCCAGATCTGGGCCAGAGAGTAGCTCTGGCCGCGGTTCATCGGGAGCTGGCAGGCGCCGCCCCGGGCGGTGTAGTCGTTTCGGACGGAACTTGCGCGCAGCAGACGAAGAAGCAGCATCGCCGCCTGACGGATCGGCATCAGCGTTGAAACGTAGCTGAGGAGTTCCTCACGGCGGACGGCCGGCGGCTGATTGAGCCAGAGGTGGAGCTGAGGCAGATCGAATTCGCAGGTGCCGCCCGCGATCGACTGACGCGTGCGGATGAGCTGCAACCACTGATTCTCGCGCACGCTCTGACCCGTGCGTCCGACCGTGCCGGCCACGCCGCTGATGGCGGCGCCGAGTTCGTCGAGCGTGCGGATCAGGGTTTCCTGCTTGACTTCGCGGTTGCCGCGAAGCTGCATGAGCCTCTGGCGGTGACGCTCGAGTTCCTGAATGAGCTCGTTGCGCAGGTCCGAACGAGCGGTGGCGTCGAGAAGATCGAACAGCGCCGCAATCGCCGCCTGATGGGCGACGGAGGAGTCCTGAGCGCAGAACCAGTCATAACGCCGGAAAAGCGACTCAAGACGCAGGTACATGCGAATTTTCTCGTTGCAGGGAAATTCGTAGAGGAGAAAATCTGCGGCGGACATGTCTGCTGTCAGTGCGGGATCACAGGGAAAATGCCTATGCTAAATAAAATACCACAGCGTTTCTCGGTTTGTTGCCGCCTATCGGGTTTGTGCCATCCAGAACTTGTGAAGAACTGTGAGTCTTTCTTTCAGAGAAGCTTCGTCATCTTCGTTGACGATGACGTCGTCGGCAATGCGGAGAATCTCGCTGCGGGGCGGCTGCGCCGCCATCATGCGCGTCGCCGTCTCCCGAGTCATCCCGGGTCGGGAGAGAATGCGCTCAAGGCGCACGGCATCCGAAGCGTCGATGACAAGAATGCGGGAAAGCGCGGGGCGTCGGAAGTTCGCCCGCCAGAGCAAAGGACAGTCGTAGATGACCAGAGGCGAATCTGAATGCTTCTCGAAGGAGGCGTCGATCTCTTCGCCGATCAGGGGATGAAGCACGGCTTCAAGACGGCGCAGCGCGTCGGGATCCCGGAAGACCAGTTCGCGCATGGCGGCGCGGTTCATGGCGCCTGAAGCATCGATCATGCCGCTGCCGAACGCTTCAGCGACGGCGGCCGATCCCCGGCCGCCGGGACCAGTCAGTGCGCGGGAAATCCCGTCCGCGTCGACAACGGGTACGCCCAGACCGGCAAGGAAAGCCGATGCCGTGCTTTTGCCGGCGCCGATGCCGCCGGTGAGGCCGATGATGAGTGCCATGCGGGTCTCCACGGCTGAGGAATAACTCAGCTCAAAAGCAAAAAGGCACCGTCCTGCGACAGTGCCTTTCTGTGAAATTCTGGTCGGGGTGAGAGGATTCGAACCTCCGACTCCTACGTCCCGAACGTAGTACTCTACCAGGCTGAGCTACACCCCGATTGTCTTCTGCAATACTGTTTCAACTGCGAAGGAGACGAATTGTAGCAGAGATTTTTCAAAAAAGAAAGATCCGATGAAAAATTCTGCCGGATGAAAAAAGCACTGCGGCTGCAGTGCTTTTTTCGGAAATCCTGGTCGGGGTGAGAGGATTCGAACCTCCGACTCCTACGTCCCGAACGTAGTACTCTACCAGGCTGAGCTACACCCCGAGGGCTTCAGACGGTGTCAGCGGTCTCGCTGAACCGTGAAGGCGAGCAATTCTAGCAGAGAATCCCTGAAAATGGAAGGGGCCAGTTTTTCAAGCGCCCGGCGGCCTCGTTCGAGCTCCTGTTCGGCGCGCTCGGCGCAGCGGCGCAGCGAGTCGGATTTGAGTACGATGCCGGCAATGGTTTCGAAGTCGCCGTCGCCCTGACGGATGGCCTCGTCGATGAGCGCTCGCTCTTCATCCGTGCAGCTCTTGCGGGCGTAGATGATGGGCAGCGTGACCTTGCCTTCGCGCAGGTCGGCGCCGAGATTTTTGCCGGTGTCGGCGGCATTGCCGCGGTAGTCGAGCACGTCGTCGGCGATCTGGAAGGCGTTGCCGAGCGCAAGCGCATAGTCGGCGACGGCTTCTTCGAGTTCCTTCGGACAGCCGGCCACGGCGGCGGCCATGCGGGCGCCTGCTTCGAACAGACAGGCGGTCTTGCGTTCGATGACGCGGAAATAGCGTTCTTCGTCGACGCTCGGATCATGGGCGTTGACCATCTGCACGACTTCGCCCTCGCTCAGACGGTTCGCGGCATCGGAGAGCGCTTCCATGACGCGGAGGTTCCCCGCCTTGACCATCATCTGGAAGGAGCGGGTATAGAGAAAGTCGCCCACAAGGACGGCGGCGCCGTTGCCCCAGCGGCTGTTGGCGGTCGGACGGCCGCGGCGCATGTCGCTTTCGTCCACGACGTCGTCGTGCATCAGCGTGGCGGTGTGCAGGAGTTCGATGGTGGCGCCGAGATACCGGTGCATCTCGCCTTCATAGCCCAGCGCGCGGCAGATGAGCATCAGAAGGGCGGGACGCATGCGCTTTCCGCCGGCGCTCGTAATGTATTCGCTGATCTCGCGCATGCGGGGCACGTCGCTCGAAAGCTCATTTCTGATGATGTCGTCGACGGCCTTCATGTCGTCGGCGATCGGTGCGAGCACCTGCCGGATAAGGGCCTTGGGATCCTTAGTGTTGTCGGACATGGCTGAGGGAGTGTGTGGTTGATTGCGTCGGTCGCTCAAGTATAGCCAAGGCGGCGGGGCCTGATCGCTTCCCGGAAGATGCATTCCCGCAAAGGCGTTCCTTCCGGATGCCCGGACAGCGGAACGCTGCTCGCCGGAGAGGAGGGAGGACAGTGAAAAAACAGCGCGTTTTCGCTTGACGGCGCTCGCTTTTCATGTGATAATCCACCGCTTTCCACGCACTCAAACGTGCAACCGCGACCTTTGGGGATGTCCCCCAAGCGCGAACACGCTTATTACAAAAAGGTTTTGCACCAGCCGGCCTTCGGGCGCGGTGAAGCAGAACGGGCGAGGTTTATATACATGTACGCTATTATCAAGACTGGCGGTAAGCAGTACCGCGTTTCCGTCGGCGACAAGCTCAAGGTTGAATCCCTGGCTGTCGAAGCCGGCGCTCAGGTGACCCTCACCGAAGTTCTCGCTGTCAGCGGCGAACAGGGTCTCAAGGTCGGCAATCCGACGATCGAAGGCGCTACGGTCACCGCGACCGTCCTTTCCCACGGCCGTGGCGAAAAGGTCCGCATCTTCAAGTTCCGTCGCCGTAAGCACTCCATGAAGTCCGGCGGCCATCGTCAGAACTACACCGAGCTCAAGATCGAAGCGATCGCGGCTTAATTTGCAACCGACTTTTTATAGAGAAGTACTAAAATGGCACACAAGAAAGGTGGCGGCTCTACCCGCAACGGTCGTGACTCCAAGGCGAAGCGCCTCGGCGTGAAGGTTTTCGGTGAAGCTGCGGTCAACGCCGGCGGCATCATCGTTCGTCAGCGCGGCACGAAGTTCCACGCCGGCGACAACGTCGGTATGGGCAAGGACCACACGCTCTACGCCCTCGTTGACGGCGTCGTGAAGTTCGAAGTCAAGGGTGCTTTCAACCGTCAGTACGTGAAGGTTGAACCGATCGCTGCCTAATAGGGCAGTGCGTCTCACCTGACGCAGACGAATTCAAAAAGAGCCCAGTCCGGCGCGGTCCGACTGGGCTTTTTCGTGTATTGTGTCCGCGCGCCGCAGTCCCGGCGGCTGCGGACGGCATCTCCATTATTCCGGCCGGCGGCGCCTGCAGAGCGGCATCCGGCATTTCCCACAGCGAAGGTGTTCTCGTGAAGTTTGTTGACGAAGCGAAAATTGAAGTCCAGGGCGGCAAGGGCGGCAACGGTGCGGCAAGCTTCCGCCGCGAAAAGTTCATTCCGAAGGGCGGTCCCGACGGCGGCGACGGCGGCCGCGGCGGATCGGTGTATGCGGTGGCAGACCGCAACATCAATACGCTGGTGGACTACCGCTATACGCGCAAGTTCTTTGCCCCCAACGGTGAAAACGGCCGCGGTGCTGACTGCTACGGTGCCGGCGGCGCCGACATCGAGCTCCGCATGCCGGTGGGCACGCTCGTGCGCGACACCGACACGGGCGAAGTGATCGCCGACCTGAACGTCCACGGCGCTCGCCAGCTGCTGGCTGCCGGTGGCAAGGGCGGTCTCGGCAATCTGCATTTCAAGAGCTCGGTGAACCGCGCGCCCAAGCAGATGACGCCGGGCGAACCCGGTCAGTACCGTTCGCTCGAACTCGAACTCCAGGTGCTCGCGGACGTGGGTCTGCTCGGCATGCCCAACGCCGGCAAGTCGACCTTCATTACGGCCGTCTCGAACGCCCGTCCGAAGATCGCCGATTATCCCTTCACGACGCTGCATCCGCATCTCGGCGTGGTCCGCGTGGGTCCCGAACAGAGCTTCGTGCTCGCCGACGTGCCGGGTCTGATCGAGGGTGCCGCCGAAGGCGCCGGTCTCGGACATCTCTTCCTTCGTCATCTGTCACGCACCAAGATCCTGCTCCACATGATCGATGCCGCGCCGTTCGACGAAGAATGCGATCCGATCGCTCAGGCGAAGGCCCTCGTGCTGGAGCTTGAAAAGTATGACCCGGCGCTGGCTGCGAAGCCCCGCTGGATCGTGCTCAACAAGATCGACCTCGTCGACGAGTCCGAACGCGAGGCGCTGATCGAACGCTACCGCAGCGCGCTGGCCGAAGAGGGCGAACCGGTATTCGTGATTTCCGCCGCGACCCGTCAGGGCTGCGACGAACTCGTGAAGGCGCTGGCTCAGCGCATCGATGAAGACCGCCGCGAAGACGTGGCCTTCCTTGACGATGCCCGATTTGATCCGACTGCCGAATAAGGCGGCTTAAGCCCGCTTCAGAGACAGAAACCCGACCGCAAGGCCGGGTTTCGTCGTTTTGCGGGCAAGATGTCCGATTTGTCTGCGCGAAGCCCTCGGCGCTTTTCCTGTTCAGCCCGGATTGCGCTATGCTGAATCCTTTCCATCCCACCCGAAACAGAGGTTTCTCATGCATTCCATTCTCAAGGACGCACGCCGCGTCGTCGTCAAAGTGGGCAGCGCGCTCGTGACGAACGACGGCCGAGGTCTCGACATCAACGCCATCGAACGCTGGGCGGCTCAGATCGCCGACCTGCAGAAGATGGGCAAGGAAGTGATTCTGGTGAGCTCCGGCGCCATTGCCGAGGGCGTGCTTCGGCTCGGGTGGGAAAAGCGACCGTCGCACGTGCATGAGCTTCAGGCGGCCGCCGCCGTCGGCCAGATGGGTCTTGTCGAAGCTTACGAACGGCATTTCCGCGAGCACGGCATCGGTACGGCGCAGGTGCTCCTGACGCATCAGAACCTCACGGACCGCGAACAGTATCTGAACGCCCGCATGACGATCCGCGAACTGCTTCGTCTCGGCATCGTGCCGGTCATCAATGAAAACGACACCGTGGTGACGAACGAAATCAAGGTGGGCGACAACGATACGCTGGGCGCGCTCGTGACGAACCTGGTCGAAGCCGACGTGCTTGTGATCCTCACGGACCAGCGCGGACTTTACACGGCCGATCCCCGCTCGAATCCTGACGCCGAATTCGTCTCCGTCGCAACGGCGGGCGATCCGGCGCTGGAAAAAATGGCGGGCGGCGCGGCAAGCACGCTCTCCAAGGGCGGCATGATCACGAAGATTCTCGCGGCCAAGCGAGCGGCCCGCTCGGGAGCGGGCACGGTGATCGCGTCGGGACGAGAAGACCGAGTGCTCACGCGTCTGGCGTCCGGCGAGATGATCGGCACTCAGCTCAATCCCTCGTCCACGGTGCGCCATGCCCGAAAGCAGTGGATTGCCGACCACCTGCGTGCCTCCGGCGCGCTCATTCTCGACGACGGCGCGGCGAACGCGCTCGTCGCCAAGCACACGTCGCTCCTGCCGGTCGGCGTGGTGCGCGTCGAAGGGAGCTTCCGCCGCGGCGACGTCGTCTCCTGCCTCAATGCGGCCGGTGCCGAGATCGCCCGCGGTCTCGTGAACTACGGCAGCGAGGATGCCGCCCGCATCTGCCGCGCGCACACCGAGGAAATCGAGGCGCGTCTCGGCTACATGGAACAGCCGGAGATGATTCACCGCGACAACATGGTGGTGCTCTCCGACAACTGAGTCCTGCGACTTGATAAAATAAGCAAATTGTTTTTCAACGGTTCCCCCTCTCGGAGAAGACGGGGAGCCGTGTTATTTTTCAGAACTATTCACGAAACGTTATGCGTGCCCGTTCCTATTTCCTTTCCACGCTGAAAGAAGCGCCCGCCGATGCCGATGTCGTGAGCCAGCAGCTCATGATCCGCGCCGGCATGATCAAGAAACTTGCTGCCGGTGTCTACACCTATATGCCGGTGGGCCTGCGCACGATCCGCAAGATTGAAAACATCATCCGCGAAGAAATGAACCGCGCGGGTGCCGTCGAACTGCTGATGCCGATCGTTCAGCCGGCCGAACTCTGGCAGGAATCCGGCCGCTGGGAAAAGTACGGCGACGAACTCCTTCGATTCAAGGACCGCCATGACCGCGACTTCGTGATCCAGCCGACTTCCGAAGAAGTCGTGACCGACGTGGCCCGTCAGGAAATCAAGAGCTGGCGTCAGCTTCCCGTGAACTTCTATCACATCCAGACGAAGTTCCGAGACGAACGCCGTCCTCGCTTCGGCGTGATGCGCGGCCGTGAATTCACGATGAAGGACGCCTATTCCTTCGACCGCGATCCCGAAGGCGCCGCCAAGTCCTACGACACGATGTATCAGGCCTATCAGCGCATCTTCACGCGTCTCGGCCTGATGTTCCGCGCGGTCCGCGCCGACACCGGCGCGATCGGCGGCAGCCGCTCGCATGAATTCCAGGTGATTGCCAACGCGGGCGAAGACGTGATCGCCTACTGCCCCGAAAGCGACTACGCGGCGAACATCGAGCTCGCCGAAGCCTTCTCCCTCATCGCCGAACGCGCCGCCGCTTCTGAAGAAATGGTGAAGCGTCCGACGCCGGGCAAGGAAAAGTGCGAGGACGTCGCCGAATACCTCGGCATCCCGTTCGAAAAGTCGATGAAGAGCGTCGTGCTCGCCGCCGACCGCACGAACGACAAGGGCGAACCGTTGCCCGCGAAGATCGTTCTCATTCTGCTTCGCGCCGACCATGAACTCAACGAAGTGAAGGCCGGCCATCTGCCCGAACTGAAGGAAGGCTTCCGCTTCGCCACCGACGCTGAAATTCAGCAGACCTTCGGCTCCAAGCCGGGCTATCTCGGTCCCGTCGGCGTGAGCGAAGACGTGGCTGTGTACGCCGACCTGACTGCTGCCAACATGTCCGACTTCTGCTGCGGCGCGAACGAAGAAGGCTTCCACTACACGGGCGTCAATTTCGGCCGCGACCTGCCCGAACCCAAGGCCGCCGACCTGCGCAACGTCGTCGAAGGCGACGTCTCTCCCGACGGCAAGGGCACGCTCAAGCTCCAGCGCGGCATCGAAGTGGGTCACGTGTTCTATCTCGGCACGAAGTATTCCGAAGCCATGAACGCGACCTATCTCGACGAAAACGGTAAGCCGCGCGTCATTGAAATGGGCTGCTACGGCATCGGCGTGACCCGCCTGGCCGGTGCCGCCATCGAACAGAGCCACGACGACAAGGGCATCATCTGGCCCGACTCGATCGCGCCGTTCGAAGTCGTCATCTGCCCGATGAACTATGCCAAGAGCGAAGCCGTGCGCGAAGCTGCCGACAAGCTCTACGAAGATCTGAAGGCCCGCGGCGTCGACGTCATCCTCGACGACCGCGACATGCGTCCGGGCGTGATGTTCGCCGACTGGGAACTCATCGGCGTGCCGCACCGCGTCGTGATCGGCGACCGCGGTCTCAAGAACGGCGAGCTCGAGTACGTCTGCCGCCGCAACATGGCCGAAAAGGTCATGGTGAAGGCTGAAGAAGCCGCCGACTTCGTCGTGAAGCAGATCAAGCGCGCCTGATCTGTCTGACGCCTGAGCACGAAAAAGCCGTTCCTTCGGGGGCGGCTTTTTCATGCCCGCATGGCGGGCGATACAATCGGAAGACGGTCCGCGCTGCGACGGACCAGATTCTGCCGGGAATGCGAGCATGCCGATCATCTATCAAAATTCCGTTGAAGCCTTCTGCCGAGACTATGCGTCGCTGCCCTACAAGCTGGCGGGCTGGCAGGATCCGTATGCCGCACCGAAGGATTTGCCCCGGCGTTCCGAATTCCGCGCCTGGTCGAATTCGCTCGCACGCGTGAGACTGATGTTCGACAGTGCAGGACTGCCCGGCGACTGCGGTGTTCTGGTGGAATACCGTCTGCCGTCCACAAGCCGCCGCATCGATCTCATCGTGACGGGACTCAGTCCGTCGGGAGAGCCGGGATTCGTCATTGTTGAACTGAAGCAGTGGTCCGAAGTCCTGCCGGATCCGGAGAAGCGCCCCGGGCTGGTCATTGCCAATACGGGCGGACATCAGACGGGGCTGACCGAACATCCCTGCTATCAGGCCTGGTCATACAAGACATATCTCGAAAACATGCTCGACGCAGTGCCGGAGCACAAGCTCAGGCCCAAGGCCTGCGCCTACATGCACAACTATCTGTTCTGCGAAGGGAATGATCCGCTTGATCAGCCGCCCAACTCGGATCTGGTACGGGAAACGCCGCTCTTCGGACGGCTGGACGATGCCAAGCTCGGCGATTATCTGAAACGGCATGTCGGTCGCGGAAAGGGGGCGAAGATCGCCGAGCAGATTGCGAAGGGCAAATTGGTGCCGTCTGCACGTCTGGCGGATACGGTTTCAAAGCTTTTTCGTTCGGCCGAGGCCAAGTATTTCGTCATGATTGACGAGCAGAAGATCGTGTACGAAACGATCCTCGACAGAGCCCGAAAGAATCGGCATGAAGGCCGGCGGACGGTGATTGCCGTGGACGGCGGCCCCGGCACGGGCAAGTCGGTGGTCGCCATGTCGGTCTTCGTGCAGCTGATCCGCGAGGGAATTGCGATACCGAAAGATCGCAATGTCCGGTTCGTGTCGCCGACATCGTCCTTTCGCACGGCCATGCTGGAAATGCTGTCTTCCGGCATCAAAGACAAAAGCTGTCTGATCAAAACGAAGAAGAATGCGTCACAACTTTTCTGCGGCAGCAAGAGTTTTTATGAGGAAGTGACGGATCGGAAGGAGAAGGGAGAGTCTGTGCGAATTTACCGAGCGCTGATCGTAGACGAGGCGCATCGTCTGCATTCGCAGCAGAACATGTACCGGGGAAAGAATCAGATCGAGGATATTGTCGAGGCTTCAGACATATCTGTCTTTTTCATTGATGACAATCAGGCGCTGAGACCGAACGACATCGGCTCCGTTGAATCCGTGAAGGCGGCGGCGAAGAAGTTCGGTGCGAGCTTTGAACAGATTGGGCTGACGGCGCAGTTTCGATGCGCAGGCACGGAGGGCTTTCTCAACTGGGTGGCCGACGTGCTCGGCATCAGCAGCGCGCCGAGCGCCAATGCGGACGGCTGGGACGAGAACGCCTTCGATTTCGACGTACTGGATTCGGCGCGGGCTGTTCTGAACTGGGTCGAGGAAAAGAACCGCGCGGCGGCTGACAATCCTCGGATTGACGGGCGCGCGATGATTTCGGGAGCCAGACTGCTGGCGGGGTATGCCTGGCCGTGGACGAAGAAAGGCAACAAAAACGGTCAAGTGAAGGACGTCTGCATCGACGATCTGAAACTGCCCTGGAACAATCGGTCAGCCAGCTACCGCTGGGCCGTCGATCCGGAAACCCGTCATGAGGTGGGCTGCGTGCACACCAGTCAGGGACTGGAATTTTCTTATGTCGGCATATTCATCGGCGGTGATCTTTGCTACGACGAAGAGAAGAAGGCGCTGAGAGCAAACTACGACCGCTACTTCGACGCCGGTGGGAAAATGAATCTCAAAGGAAAGAGCAAGGCTGAACGGGAGAAGGATCTTCTGAAGTACGTCTGCCGCTGCTATCGCGTGCTGCTTTCGCGCGGCATCTTCGGCGCGCGTGTCTACTGCGAGGATGCGGCGCTAGGCTGCTATCTGAAGGCGCGACTCGCGGAAGTCCGCAGCAGACGGGCAGCCGGATGAAAAAAGCGCCCGCCGCATCCGCGGCAGGCGCTGATCATCATTTGCGGTCGTCGACCGGGTCGAAGGTGAGGCGCAGTTCCTTCGGCGTGCTGTAGCCGGGATCCGGCTTCGGGAAGGGCTGGCACTTCAGAATTGCGCGTTCGACGGCGCGGTCGTAGGCATCCCAGCCCGACTTCTTCACCTGCTGCGGACTGCCGGCGCGCTCGCCGGTGGGAAGCAGACGCACGACGTACTCTGCTTCGAACTGACCGCGGCGGGTCGAAGGCGGCACTTCGATCGAAATCCAGGGACGCACGCACTGAATGACGCGGGCGTTGTAGCGGGCCAGCGCCGAACCTGTGAGGTTCTGGCGGGCGTTTCGCTTGTCGCCCGCCGGCGTGCCGGAGCGGTTTCCGTCCGGATCGACCTTGGCGTTGAGCCGGGCCAGTTCCTGCTGACGGACGGCCTGACGGATGCGTTCGCGTTCGCGGCGCTCTTCCGCGGCCTTCTTTTCGGCCGCGATGCGCTTCTGTTCGGCGATGCGCTTTTCTTCAGCGATACGCTTTTCCTCGGCGGCGCGGGCTGCGGCGATCCGTTCTTCCTCCGCTTTCTTTTCAGCGGCGATACGCTCTTCCTCTGCCTTCTTTTCAGCAGCGATGCGGGCTTCTTCGGCCTTCTTTTCGGCGGCAATGCGTTCTTCTTCAGCCTTGCGCTCCGCTTCGAGACGGGCTTCTTCCGCCTTCTTCAGTTCGGCCTGACGCTTTTCTTCGGCGAGGCGCTCTTCTTCAAGGCGGCGGGCTTCGGCGGCCTGACGGGCCTCCTCGGCGGCGCGCTGTTCTCGGGCAAGCTTTTCCTGCGCAAGCCGTTCGGCTTCGGCGCGGGCGCGTTCCTCTTCACGGCGCTTTTCCGCTTCAATGGCGTCCTGACGGGCCTTTTCGATGCGTTCGGCTTCGGCACGCTCGGCAGCCAGACGAGCTTCTTCTGCTCGGCGGGCTTCTTCGGCCTGACGGGCTTCCTCGGCGGCTTTTTCCGCCTTCACGCGTTCTTCTTCGGCACGGCGGAGCGATTCGACGCGTTCAGCCTCCTGACGGGCCTGTTCGGCCTTCATGAAGGCTTCCTGTTCGGCAGCGGCGCGCTCGGCTTCGGCCTTTTCAGCTTCGGCACGCGCCTCGGCTTCGCGGGCTTCCTGCGCTTCCTGAGACTCGCGCTTGTCGTCGGTCTCGGCGGGATCGGGCTTCGGCAGATCGGGCAGCTTTTCAGCAGCTCCCTGCGGGTCGTTGCCGGCAGACACGGCCTCGGGGGCCCAGAGCTCGGCATAGACCGTTTCCGAATCGGTCGTCCACTGGAAGACGGAGAAGAGCCCGATGAAGAGAATCACGTGCACGGCCCCGGAAAGGAAGGCGGCGGGCACCATGTCCCGGCGGTCTTCCCGTCTGAAGCGGTCTGTGAGTTGAGTGTCCTTCATCGGCAACCTCGGTCAGCGGGCGGCGGCGCTGCGTTCAATGCGAAGCGCCAGGCCCACGCGGGGCACGTCGGCGCTCTGGAGCGTCTTGAGCACATTGACGACGTCTTCGTAGCGCACGTCCTTGTCGGCGGCGATGACGACCGGCGTGTCGCCCTTTTCACCCTGAGCGGCGCGAACGGCGGCCACGAGGCCGGGCATGTCCACGGGGGTCATGTCCTTTCCCTGGCGAAGCGAAATGCGGCCGTCGGGAAAGACGATGACTTCGACGACGGTTTCGGGAGCCTTGGAGGCCTTGTTGACCGACGGCAGGTTGACCACGCTCGGATTCACGAAGGGCGCGGCCACCATCAGAATGACGACGAGGACGAGCATGACGTCGATGTAGGGCACGACGTTCATTTCGGCCATGAGTCCCCGGCGCTTGGAATTACCACGAAGGGACATGTCAGCCTCTTACTTGCTGGCGCTGGAGAATGTTGAGGAACTCTTCGCTGAAGCCGTCAAGACGGTTGCTCAGACGGCCGACCCGGTTGTTGAAGTAGTTGTAGGCCGCAACGGCGGGAATGGCGGCGAAAAGACCGATGGCCGTGGCGACGAGCGCTTCGGCAATGCCGGGAGCGACGACGGCGAGACTCACGTTGTCGAGCGTCGAGAGACCGGTAAAGGCGTTCATGATGCCCCAGACGGTGCCGAAGAGGCCGATGTAGGGCGAAGTCGAACCGATCGAGGCGAGCATCGGCAGACCGCGCTCGAGGTGATCCATTTCACGGTTATAGACGGCGCGCATGGCGCGGGAAACGCCGTTGAGGGCGTGCGGGTCCTGGCGGCTCTGCTTGAGGTATTCGCTCATGCCGGCGGCAAAAAGCCGTTCTTCGATGCCGGCGTGCTCGTGATTGCGCTTCGCGGCTTCAAGGAGCTGATTGAGTTCGGTGCCGCTCCAGAAGCGGCCTTCGAATTCCTCGACCTGACGCGCGGCTCGAGAAATCGTGAAGAGTTTCTGGAAGATCACCGTCCAGCTCGTGAGGGAAAGAAGAACGAGCACGGCCAGCACGGCCTTGACGACAAGGCTGGCGTTGGTGACGAGAGTCAGAATCGACAGATCGGCGGTAGGAGTCATTTTGCGTTAGCGTGATCGGATGGTTCGGATGCGTTCGGAGTGTGCGTCTCAGGCGGCAAATACCCTGATTTTCTCATAGACGCCGGGCGGAAGAGGGGTCGGCGCGAGCGTCAGCGCATTGACGACGCCGACTCGGATGCGGCCCGTCGTGATGCGCTCTTCGCCCCGGGTGATGATCTGCTCGAAGATCATCGAAGCGCGGCCCAATTTTTCAATGCGCGTATTGACGGTGAGGTCGTCGTCGAGCTTTGCGCCGCGATGGTAGGTGAGTTCGGCGGAGGCAACGACGAACAGAATTCCGTCTTCACGGCCCCGCTGACCGTCCTGGCTGAAGCCGATCTGCCGGAGCAGATCGCTGCGTGCGCGCTCCATGAATCTGAGATAGTTGGCGTGGTAAACAATGCCGCCTGCGTCCGTGTCCTCCCAGTAGACGCGGACGGGAAATTGAGCTGTCTGCATAGATTCGGTGCTGAATTCGGTGCGGGCCCGGGGCCCTGAGCGAAGAATTAGTATAGGCGTTCGAGGCGGTAAAACCCTGCCGGCATCAGGCTCTGTTGCAATTTGTTCCGAAGCCGCCGCTGCGCAGGAATCCGATCATCAGAAGCCAGAAGCCGGCTGCGGTGGCCCAGGGCGAGAGCCCGAGGAGCAGGGCGAAGACGTCGGTGCCGGCCGCCGTCGTTCCGAGAACGTGCCAGTCGGGCCAGAGAAGCAGAAGCCAGGTGAAGACCATCCAGAGCAGAGTGCCTGCCGTCATGGCGCTTTTCCATGCAAAGCTGCCGAGCGAGGCAACGCCTTCCGAAAACGGAATGCGCCGCCGGGCTGCCAGAAACGCTGCGGTAAAGAGAATGGCGGTGACGCCCGTCACGCCGCCCGCGATGAAGCCGACGAGCGTGTATTTGAAAATGTGCACTGCCGGACTGCGGCCTTCCTTCACGCGCAGACCGGCATGACGAAGCGGTTCGCCGGCTGCGGTCGCCGTGGCAAACGGCGCGCTGGCGCCGGCTTCCGGAATGCCTGCGCCGACGGCTTCGACGCTGACCTGCAGAAGCGTGTCGGTGCGTCCGTCCCGCTCAACGGGGATGGCGGCAAGCATCGCGGCGGCGAGACCGGCGGCAAGAAAGACGGCCGCCGTCTGAACGGCGCGGCCCTGCAGAAAACGGCGGAAGGCGTCACGGCGCGCGCTATTCGTCACTACGGCGACGGTGAAGACGAAAAAGACGGCGAGCGTGACCCAGACGAAGGCGGACAGAACGGGAGAAAAGGGCATGGGCGGATCTCAGAAGGAGCCGAAAAGATCCCGCACGACGGGAGCGGGCGGCGCAAGGTGAAAGTGCTGCCAGGCCTGCGGCGTTGCGACTCGGCCGCGCGGCGTGCGCTGAACGAAGCCCTGCTGAATCAGATAGGGTTCGACGACGTCTTCAAGCGTGTCGCGGTCTTCGCCCACCGAGGCGGCGAGGTTGTCGATGCCGACGGGACCGCCGCCGAACTTCTCGATGATGGTGAGCAGAAAGCGCGTGTCGATCATGTCGAGTCCCTCGGGGTCGACGCTCAGCATCCGAAGCGCGGCCGCGGCGACCTCCTTCGTGATGCGGCCGTCGTGTTTCACTTCGGCATAATCGCGCACCCGGCGAAGGAGCCGGTTGGCAACGCGCGGCGTGCCGCGGCTGCGGCGCGCGATTTCAAAGGCCCCTTCGGGGTCGATGGCGACGTTGAGCAGTCCTGCGGAACGGTGAACGATTCTGGACAGTTCTTCGGGCGTATAGAACTGAAGCTGATTGACGATGCCGAAGCGGGCCCGAAGCGGATTCGTAAGCGAGCCCGCGCGGGTGGTCGCGCCGATCAGCGTAAAGGGCGGCAGATCGATCTTGATCGAACGGGCGGCGGGACCTTCGCCGATCATGATGTCGATCTGATAGTCCTCAAGGGCCGGGTAGAGGATTTCCTCGACGACGGGAGAGAGACGATGAATCTCGTCGATGAAGAGGATGTCGTGCTTTTCCAGGTTCGTCAGAATGGCGGCAAGATCGCCGGGACGTTCGAGCACGGGCCCCGACGTCTGGCGCAGATTGACGCCCATTTCGTGTGCCACGATGTGCGCAAGCGTGGTTTTGCCGAGCCCGGGAGGTCCGAAGAGGAGCAGATGATCAAGCGGTTCGCCGCGGCGTCTGGCGGCGGCGATGAAGATGTGAAGCTGCTCGCGGATGGCTTCCTGACCGACGTAGTCGCTGAGGATGGTCGGGCGGAGGGCACGGTCGACGTTTTCTTCATTGGGGCTGGCTGCGGCACCGGCCACGAGACGGTCCTGTTCCTGCATGGCGTCGTCCTTTCTCAGCGGGAGAGCGATTTAAGCGCCTGACGGATGCCGTCGCTCACGCCAATGTCGGCCGGGAGCGTGCGCACGGCAGTCTGAGCTTCGCGCTCGGAATAGCCGAGCGCAACGAGCGCGCTCGTGATGTCGGCCTGGCTGGCGGAGGCGGCAGGCAGAAGCGCACCGGCGAAAGCCGATCCGACAAGCTTGCCCTTGAGTTCGAGCACCAGACGCTCGGCCGTTTTCTTGCCGATGCCGGGCACGCGGGTCAGCAGCGCCGCGTCGCCGTTTTCGACGGCGGCGGCGAAGTCGTTCGTGCTCATGCCCGAGAGGACGGCAAGGGCGATGCGCGGACCGATGCCGGAGATGCGGATGAGCGCCCGGAAGGTCTGACGCTCCGCGGCAGTCGCAAAGCCGTAAAGCAGCATGGCGTCTTCCCGCACGACAAAGTGCGTCAGCAGCGTGATCTCCTGCCCTTCGGCGGGCAGATTGCAGAAGGTCGACATCGGGACGTCGACCTCGTAGCCCACGCCGTTCACGTCGATGAGAATCTGCGGCGGCGTCTTTTCGATAAGCCGGCCGTGAAGTCGTCCGATCATGATTGTCCTTTTCCGGTGAGAAAGTTCGTCCAGGCACTGCGTGCGCCGGCGGCCGTGCGTCCGCGCCGGGCGGTCGCATAGGGCCGGCTGGTGCCGCCCGACTGCTCGAGTGCGCGAAGTCTGACGGCATTGGCGCAGCAGACGGCGCAGGCAAGTGCGTCCGCCTCGTCGGGGCGAAGCGGAGCGGCGATTTTGAGGAGCATCCCCATCATGCGCTGAATCTGCTCCTTGTCGGCTCTGCCCGAGCCGGTGACGGCTTCCTTGATTTCGCTCGGCGTGAATTCCTCGACGCGAAGTCCGGCCAGATCGGCCGCGGCCAGCGCCGCGCCTCTGGCCTGGCCGAGCATCAGCGTGCTCTGAGGATTCATGTTGACGAAGACCCGCTCGGCCGAGGCAAGCGCAGGCTTCGTACGGGCGATGACCGCCGAAAGCTCGCGCACGATGACGCCGAGCCTGGCGGAAAGATCGCCCTTCGGGACGCTGATGACCCCGCTCTCGACGCGCACGTATTCGGTGCCGGATACGTCGATGACGCCCCATCCTGTCCGATTGAGGCCGGGGTCAAGCCCGATGATGCGAAGCGTCAAGGCTTATCGGCCGAAGCCGCCCATGCCGGGGAAGCCGCCGCGGCCGAAGCCCATGCTGCCGAGCGCGCGCATCATCTTGCCGAGGCCGCCCTTCTTCATGCGCTTCATCATGTCCTGAGTCTGCTCGAACTGCTTGAGAAGGCGGTTGACTTCCTGGATCGGCACGCCCGCGCCAGCGGCGATGCGCTTCTTGCGGCTGGCCTTGATCAGTTCGGGCTTGCGGCGTTCGAGCATCGTCATGGAGTCGATGATGCCCACGGTGCGCCGGACGGCGCGCTTGGCGTCCTCGTCCTTCACCTGGGAGGCGAGCTGCTGGAACTGCGCGGGGAGCTTTTCGAGCATGGAGGAGAAGCTTCCCATGTTGTTCATCTGCAGGAGCTGAGAGCGGAAGTCGTTGAGGTCGAAACGGTCGCCCTTGCTGATCTTCTGAGCCAGCTTTTCCGCTTCGGCGATGTTGATCGACTTCTGAACGTCCTTCACGAGGCCGACGATGTCGCCCATGCCGAGAATGCGCGAAGCCATGGCTTCAGGGTCGAACGCATCAAAACCGGTGAGCTTTTCGGCCGTGCCGACGAACTTGATCGGCTTGCCGGTGACGTGGCGCACGGAGAGCGCCGCGCCGCCGCGGCTGTCGCCGTCGACCTTGGTGAGAATGACGCCGGTGAGCGGCAGGCGCTCATTGAAGGCCTTGGCGGTGTTGACCGCGTCCTGACCGAGCATGGCGTCGATCACGAAGAGTGTTTCCGCCGGCTTGAGGAAGGTGTTGAGTTCGGCGACCTCGGTCATCATCGCTTCGTCGATGGCGAGACGGCCGGCCGTGTCGACGATGAGCACGTCGAAGAAGCGGCGGCGCGCATGGTCCATAGCGGCTGCGGCGATGTCGAGCGGACGCTGGCCGGTTTCGCTCGGGAACCATTCGGCGCCGGCCTGCTCGGTGACGGTCTTGAGCTGATCGATAGCGGCGGGACGGTACACGTCGGCGGAGACGGTCAGAACCTTCTTGCGCTTTTCCTCGATGAGGTACTTGGCAAGCTTGCCTGCGCTCGTCGTCTTGCCGGCACCCTGAAGACCGGCAAGCAGAATGACGGCGGGCGGCTGCACATGCAGATTGATGTCGCGTTCAGCGGGCGGCACGTCGCCGCCGATGACGGCCGTGAGTTCGCGCTGCACGACGCCGACGAGCGCCTGACCCGGATTCAGGTTGCCGACAACCTCCTCGCCCATAGCCTTTTCCTTGATGCGGGCGAGCACTTCGCGCACCACCGGAAGCGCCACGTCGGCTTCAAGAAGCGCAATGCGCACTTCGCGGAGCATGTCCTTCGTGTTTTCTTCCGTGAGGCGGGCCTGACCGCGCATCGTCTTCACGATTTTGGAGAGGCGCTGGCTTAAAGAGTCGAGCATGTTCGTTTCCTAACGTAGTAATGGCGCACGGACGGATCCCGTTCCGGACGGCGCGCAGGGCGGCGGACGGCTTCGCGGCAGTCCGCGGCGGTAATTCTGTGCACGGCGGCGTCACCCGGGAGCCCTCAGGCGATTTCAGCGAATCCTAAGCCCGATGAGGCTAGAATCAGAAGTAAGGGGTGCGCCCGTTTGTGCGGTGCCTCTGCCGAAGGCGGACCCGGCTGCACGCTCTGTTTCTGCGGCGCAGTGCAGGGATCGGCAGGCCTGTCGGCAAACGTATCATTTTAGTGGCAACCGCCGAGTTTTGCACCCGTGAGAGAGTGTCTTTCCCCGTCGGAAAGCACGTTTTTCCCGCGCATAACGGCTTATAAGAAAAAGAGAATCGAACATGAGCGCTCTTACTATCTGCATCGTCCTTGCGGCGCTGCTTTATCTGGGAACGGGCATGGCCATCGTCGGAGCCATGAAGGGCGAGGGGGCAAAGGCCTCGAACTTTCTGCGCTGGCCGGTGCTTGCCGCACTGGTGCTCCAGGGCTACGCGCTGCACGGCGAAATGTTCCGCAACGAAATCGTGCATTTCGGCTTCGGCTACGCAATGTCCGAAATGTTCTTCTTCGCGGTTATCATTCTTCTCATCGAATCCTGGATCCACCGCCTTCACGGTCAGTTCGGCATCGTGCTGATCGGCGCGGCGGCGGGCGTGCTGATGCCGCTCGTCTTTTCGGGACAGTCCATCGCCTCGGCCGAATGGACCGTGCTTTTCCGCTGGCATCTTTTCCTGGCCATCGCCGCCTACGCCTTCCTGATGATCGCTCTGGTTCATGCCATTCTGATGACGGTGCAGAACCGCCGTCTGAAGAGCCCCGATGCGGCGGACGACTCGAGCTTCCTCGATACGCTGCCGGGTCTCGTCGTGATGGAGCGCATCTTTTTCCGCATCGTGGCGGTGGGCTTCCTCTGCATTACGGCGACGATCGTGGTCGGCGCGCTTGCGACGAACGAACGCATGGGCGTCTTCTTCAACTTCGACCACAAGATGATCCTTACGTGGCTCGCGTGGATCCTCTTCGGCATTCTGCTTGCCGGCCGCCAGTTTGCCGGCTGGCGCGCGAAGACGGCGCTCAGCTGGTTCTGGGCCGGCTTCGCCTTCTTCGTCATCGCCTACTTCGGCTACAGCTTCGTGCTGGAACTCATCCGCTGAGACCGAATCATGGGACGCATCCTCTTTTTCGTCGCGCTGTTCGCCGCGATCTGGATCGCCTGGACGTTCAGCCGCAAGCGCAACCGTCTTGACAACGAGGAGCGCCGCGAGCTCGAGCGTCTGCGCGCCAAGGACCGCGAGTCGCGGGGACTCTCCCGCACGCCCGCCGGCGAAGCGATGGTGAAGTGCGAAGCCTGCGGCGTCTACTTCCCGAAGCGGGAGGCCGTGCTTCGGGGCGAGCACGTTTACTGCTCCAGGCGCTGCCGGGACCGGGCCGAATCGTGACGCCGCCGGTTTTCCGACTGACTGCCGACGGCTGGACCGAAGGCGCTGAAAAGCGTCCGTCTGCCCATTTCAACGAGCGTCCTGAGGGGACGCTCGTTTCGCTTGTCGTTCTTCATTTCATCTCTCTGCCGCCCGGCGTTTTTTCGGGTGAGGACGTCGATGCGCTCTTCACGGGCACGCTTGACTGCAGCCGGCATCCCTTCTACCGTGATCTTGAAGGCGTGCGGGTCTCCTCTCACTATGTGATCCGGAGAACGGGTCAGGTCCGTCAGTACGTGAGCGTCGGCGACCGGGCATGGCATGCCGGCGTGTCCGTTTTCGAGGGACGCTCGGGCTGCAATGATTTTTCCGTCGGCATCGAGCTGGAGGGAACGGGCGAGGTGCCGTTCGAGGCGGCGCAGTATGCGTCGCTGGCGGCTCTTCTTCGGGAACTCTGCCGGGTTCTGCCGATTGAAGCCGTCACGGGGCACGAGTTCATTGCGCCCGGCCGCAAAAGCGATCCGGGTCCGTGCTTTGACTGGGACGCCGTGCGGCGTGCCGTTCCCGCCGGCGTGCGGGTTGTGACGGTGCCGCAGACGGAGACCGCCGGCGTTTGAAGACTTCGGGGCGGATCCGATCCCGGCAGGTGATTGGCATCGGACGGATTTGCTATAGTCATCGTTATTCTTCAGACGTTTGCAGTCGATACCGTCATGCTTACCGGACTTATTCAGTTTCTTGTTTCCGCCGTCACTTCCATCCTCGGCGTGATTCTGCTTTTTCGCGCCTGGGTCTTCGTTTGGGCGCTGTCTCCCCGCCATCCCTTCGTTCAGGTGACGCGCCGCACGACAGACTGGCTCGTGGAACCGCTCTCCAAAGCGGTGCCCCGCCGGGGAAATGCGGACTGGCCGTCCCTGGTCGGCGCGCTTCTCGTCGCCGTGCTGACGATGCTGATCGAAAAGGCCATCACCGGTCTGCCCGCAACGCCGGTCGGACTGGTTCTCGCGCCGGCCGCTCTCGTCATCCGCTGGGGGCTCGAGATGATCTCCTGGGGCGCATTTCTCTGGGTGATTCTGACGTGGTTCAATCCGCAGAGTCCGATGACCTATGCGCTCGGCATGCTGATCGAGCCCTTCGTGCGTCCCGTCCGCCGCGTGCTGCCGATGTTCGGGCGCTTTGATTTTTCACCCGTGGCGGTGATTCTGCTGGCCAACATCGGGCTCATTGTCGTCACCCCGATTTCGCACGGCTATATTCCGCTCTGATCTTGTCAGGAGCGCTGTGAAAAAAGATGCCCTCCGGTTCAGATCGGCGGGCATTGTTTTTGACGCCGTCAGAAAGGCGCTCTTCCCCAGAGAGCCTCGAACTGTCTGCGCGCTTCGTCAAGCGGCAGTCTGTAGACGGGCCCGGAGGCCAGCACTTTTGCGCGTCCCATCAGCGAGCCGAGACGGGCGCAGTCGACGAATGAGAGGCCGTGCGTCATGCCCCAGAGGAGACCGCCGCGGTAGGCGTCGCCGGCTCCGACCGGATCGACGGCGGCGGCTGCGGGCACGCAGACGGTCGTGCCGGTGCCGTTTTCCCAGACGGTGCTGCCGCGGCTGCCGTGCGTGCAGAAAACCGCGGGCCCTCTGAGCGAGAGTTCGCGGGCGTTCAGACCGGTTCTGGCTTCAATGAGCGCGCCTTCGTAATCGGAATAGGCGACGGCACGGGCCCGCAGGGCGAGCGAGATCAGCTCGTCTCCGCTGTAGAGAGGCGTCGTCTGTCCGGGGTCGAAGATGAAGGGGACGCCGTGCGCTTCGCAGGCGTCCGCATGACGCATCAGCGGCTCGCGGCAGGACGGCGCAAGAATGCCGAGTTCGATGCCGGGATCGTTCGGCCAGGGGATGGCATCCGCGTGCGCCATCGCGCCGCTGTGAAATGTGGTGAGCTGGTTGCCCGTGCTGTCCGTCGTGATGACGCACTGGGCGCTCCAGGCGTCGGGCATGACGGTGATGCCGTCCGTTCGGATCCCCGTACGCCTGAAATGCTCGAGGAAGGGTCCGGCGTCGCATCCCATGGCGCTCCAGATGAGCGGATCGCCTCCCAGCTGCTTCAGACTCCAGGCGATGTTGCCGGCGCAGCCGCCGAAGGTTCGGCGCATTCCTGATGCTTGGAAGGTCAGATTGAGGCAGTCGAGCGCATCCGGCCGGATGGCGTCGGCAAAGCGTCCCTCATGAGTGAAGACGGTGTCGTAGGCGACGGAGCCGGAAATGATGACGGACATGGCGCAGACAAAAAGCCCGGCATCGGCGTGCCGGGCATGACGGAAATTACGGACGGTCGGACACGGGTGTCACGGCAGCTCGGGAAGCTGCATAGGGAAGCGGCGTTTTGATCGTGAGACGTGCGTTGACCGTGTAGCCGGGCGCAACGGCAGTATCGCTGGCGAAGCCGTAGTCGGCCGGCTCCAGAACGCGGGACGCCATGACGGCGCCGGAGGCGTCCAGAAGCTTGAGATCAAGCACCGGCAGACGCTGCGGATAAGGAGAGCCGTTGACGAGCGAGGCGCGGACCACCGGGAGCAGCTCCGCCATTTCACGGTCGGCATCGCTGGCTTCGGCGACGGGCGGTTCGATCTCCGCCGTGACGCGGAAAGCCTGGGCATTCTGCCAGACAAAGCCCGGGCAGGGCAGTTTGGTGCAGACCTCCTCGTAAATGGTGCGGGTCTGCGGCATCCACGCGGTGACCGTGCGGTGTCCGAGCAGAAGGGCGGCCGCGGCAATGACCGCCAGCCCGATCAGAAGCAGGAAGAACCAGAACACGCCGTGAGAGGATTTGCCGCTACGCTCGATCACGACGGGCGCGGTGACCGAGGCCGGCGTCTGACGGCTTTCGAAGCCTTCAAGATCGCCGGCAATCTTCGTCATGGCGGCTTCGCCCTGAGCGGCCTCCTCGGCCTGACGGGCCTGGGCTTTTTCAACAAGCTGAAGCCGGG
The DNA here is from genome assembly GCA_017936545.1 of Sutterella sp. Lineage (GTDB taxonomy): Bacteria > Pseudomonadota > Gammaproteobacteria > Burkholderiales > Burkholderiaceae_F > Sutterella. The sequence goes on along the minus strand of JAGBFJ010000015.1, from coordinate 1,812 downwards.
CGCTGAGCACCTCGTCGGGAACGGTCACGCACTCGACCTTGTCTGCGGAAAAAACCGCCTGGCATTCCGAGCATCGGAGCATCGGTTCGGAGAAGCCGTCGTCGACGCGCCAGAGCGCACCGCAGGCGGGACAGCGAAGAACCTTGGCCATGGATGTATGCCTCCGTCAGAAAAGAGTGGTTCAGGCGCGGCGGCCGGCGATGCAGACCCAGTCGCCTTCCTGACGCCAGACGGCGAGCGGAACGGACGGATCGACTGCGCGGTAGGCGGCGATGACGTCGTCAGCCTGGGCGGCGAGCACGCCCGAGAGAACCAGCGTGCCGTGCGGCTTCACTCTGCCGAGCAGCGCCGGAGCCAGAATCTTAAGCGGATTGGCGAGAATGTTGGCGACGACGATGTCGAACGTGCCTTCCGGCATGTCGTCCGGCAGGACGAATCTGGCGTCGACGCCGTTCATGACGGCATTGTCGCAGGCGGCTTCGACGGCCTGCGGGTCGATGTCGGTGCCGAGAACTTCGGCTGCGCCGACGAGCTTGGCGGCAATGGCGAGAATGCCGGTGCCGCAGCCATAGTCGAGCACGCGGTCCTGCGCGCCGACATGCGCGTCGAGCCACTGCAGGCAGAGGTGCGTCGTCGGATGCGAGCCCGTGCCGAAGGCGACGCCCGGGTCGAGCCGGAGATTGATGGCATTTTCGTCCGGCAGATCATGCCAGGTGGGCACGATCCAGAGACGGTCCGAAACCTGCGTCGGCTGGAACTGCGCCTGCGTGATGCGGACCCAGTCGGCGTCCTCCACGGTTTCGGAACCGAGAAACTCGGGGGCGTCGCAGCCGAGGGCCTTCACGGCGACGGCGACGGCTGTTTCCGCATCGAAGTCGTCGTCGGCGAGAATCGACACGATGGACCGGGGCCAGGCGCAGTTGTCGGGTTCGAGACCCGGTTCGCCGTAGAGCGGCTTTTCGTCGGTGGATTCGGCGTCGGCGTCCTCGATGGAGGCGGAGAGCGCCCCCGCATCCATCAGCATGTCGGAGAGCGCTTCGGCGCTGCGTTCATCGGCAAGAATTTTGATCTGGCGCATAAGGAAAAAGGGTCCCGCGTAAAACGAAAAGCGGGGGTTGTTCAACCCCCGCTGCAAAAGGTCTGGTCAACGGTGTGCCGCGGCGCGCGTCCGAAGCTTTTCCTCCAGATAGTGGATGCTGGTTCCACCCTGGAAGAAGCGTTCGTCGGCGAGCAGTTCGCGGTGCAGCTTCGTATTGGTCTTGATGCCGTCGACGGCGAGCTCGGAGAGCGCGACGCGCATGCGGGCAATGGCCTGCTCGCGCGTGTCGCCGTGGGCGATGATCTTACCAATCATACTGTCATAATAGGGCGGGACGGCGTAACCCGTAAAGACATGGGTGTCGATGCGGATGCCGGGGCCGCCCGGCAGATGCCAGGCCGTGACGCGGCCCGGGCTCGGGACGAAGGTGAAGGGATCTTCGGCATTGATGCGGCATTCGATGGCGTGGCCGCGCATCACGATGTCGCGCTGACGGTAGGAGAGACGTTCGCCTGCCGCAATGCGGATCTGTTCGCGCACGATGTCGACGCCCGTCACCATTTCCGTGACCGGGTGCTCCACCTGCACGCGGGTGTTCATTTCAATGAAGTAGAACTCGCCGTTTTCATAAAGGAATTCAAACGTGCCCGCGCCGCGGTAGCCGATGCGGCGGCACGCTTCGACGCAGCGGCTGCCGAGACGGTCGATGAGCTTGCGGGGAATGCCGAAGGCGGGCGCTTCTTCAAGCACCTTCTGATTGCGGCGCTGCATCG
>JAGBFJ010000014.1 GCA_017936545.1 Sutterella sp. | reverse complement strand
GAGCAAAGACGGACGTGCCTGCGAGCGCGGCCGCACCGGCAATAGAGCCCTTGATAAGAGAGCGACGAGAAAGATCAGTCATGTTTTGCTCCTCGCAATATGGCGGCGAAACCGACAGTGTCGGCGGATCCGCCGCGACTCCGTCTCCCTCGGGGTACATGAGGAGACGGTCATACAACCGGGCATGCAGCCTGATTCCGCATACCTTTCTAGTCACTTTACTCTAGGCAAAAACTATTGAATTCATAAATACAGCGAATGTTACATTTTGAGCAATTTGTTAATTCTTGTTTTACAAAAACACAAAATTGCCATCCGACCAATTCTTGTCGAATGAATTCTTAAACGGAACCGTACAAATAATTCTCTGTAGCATAGGCGATTTCGTCATATAATTGACGAACGAACAAAAATAAGACGGACCGTCTTTTGGACGTGTCCGCCTTGCTTTGATGATGAGTTTTCAGAGCTGGTCTCTTCTGGTCTTTATCTTTCCCGGAACGGGCCGCGGCGTTTTGAACGATCTTCATAAGCTGACAGAGGCTGTGCACGAAACGGATCCGCATCAAGAAAAGGATTACCGAGGTGTTCTGTCTGATCGACTGCACCGTACTTTTCCCGAAAGCCACTTCCGACCTACGGACATAAACATCTTTCAGATAACAACAAGCCGAAGAAATGCGTATTTGAATACACCTTTTCTTCGGCTGACGGTATAAAAAAGGCTCGGACTTTGATCGAACTGACCGAAACGAACAATCAACTGCTCCGACCTCACAAAAGCTTTTGATAAGCCGCTAGAGCATCCTGATAATTTGTAAAAGCTGAAGGTCGCTCTTTAACGAGTGCGTCGTCTTTATAGTACGAGCCTCCGGTTTTATCCCCGCCATAGCTACTCCCGCCATCTGCCCAAACTTTGGCCTCAGCATTATCGTGAATCAAGAGCCCCCCCAACGTGACTTTACCATTTCCACTAACAGGAGCAGCTCCGACCATCCCCACGTAATACTCTATGCCTGCCGACGTTTGACGAACCTGAATAAAAGGCACTGTTTTAGCGTCTTCTATATTTGTTATCCCCTTGATGTCTTCATGAGTAATGAACAGATTAGCGGCGCCGTTACCCTTCACTAGTCGCCAGTACTTGGCATCTTTAAGACCCAGTTCAGCAAGAATATCTTTTACTTCTTTCCTCGCATCTTCCACATTGACATTGGGGTTGGAATTAGCCTGATCGTATGTTGCAATGATTTTCCCGGCCGTATCTTGAACATTCATGAGGTTACCTAAAGAACTCACACCGTTCGGATTTCCCAGTCCGGAACATTGAGCTGCAACGAGCGTCCCAAGCTGAGCTCCCCCGGCGACCGGCTCACCCATATATGAGACCCTCACGGCCCGAGACAGTCCTGCCGGACTGAGATCCTTGAACTCGAGCTGATAGTCGCCGAAAAATTTCTCTGGCTTGTCCGCAATGACACCGCTTTTGGAGTTGAGATCTTCGTTGACGGCCTCGACCGCATCAGCACAGCTGAATCCTTCAACAAGCTTCTGACCTATAGCAGCATTGATGCGGGACTGTGCCTCAGCGATAGCGGCTACTGCCGCTCTCTGCCGGGACTCATCCTGCAGGTCAAAGAACTTCGGCACAGCCACCGCGGCAAGAATGCCGAGCAGCACAAGAACCATGCAGATTTCGATCAGGGTGAAGCCAGCACTGCGGCGCTGAAAAGACGTCATGACGGACAACCGGTTGTGTCAGAAAGTTCTTGATTTTACTAATTGCCGATCATTTTTTCGCTGATTTTTCGTTTCTTTCCGGTGATTCTCGGGAAAACACTGCATATTTTCAGTCTGAAAAACTGTCTGTTCGGAACAAACCGTCATGACCTTCGGCGAAAAGATTCTTCTCGGGAGCCCGGCTCCCGCGATTGCGAGCCAAGCTTTTCAGTCGAATGGAATTCCTTTTGTCTTCAGGACTTCACGAACAATTTGAAGGGACAAATCTTCGAAAAGCGGATATTCAGCAAAAGTCTAGGTGACTTGTTGTGCACCTGATGAGCGAAAAAAAGCCGCAGGCCGCCCGAAAACATCGGGTTCGGCCGGCGGCCTTGAAGGGAATCAGACGGCGTTACTTCGTCTTTTCCCGGATGTCGTCATCCTCATAGGTGATTTCGAGGATGGGAATCTTGAAGCTGATCATGCGGACGGCGACCACGACAAAGCAGGAGAACCAAAGCGCAAGCGCCTTGTCGACATGAGACCACTCAATAAGGCCGAGATAGAGCCAGCCGCCGAGGAAAGCCGCGGCTGCGTAAGGCTTCTTGTCGGAAAGCACCGCCGGCATGCGGTTGCAGAACACGTCGCGGAGCATGCCGCCGAAGACGCCGGTTGCGACGCCGATCAGCACGCTCACGAAGGCGCCCTGATCATGGTTCCAGGCCGTGGCCGTGCTGCCCACAGCAAAGAAAGCCAGACCGATGGCGTCGGCCCAGATATAGACGATGTTGCGCCAGCCCTCGCGGGTTTTGCGAATGAGCGGCGGCGCGAAAATCGTCATCACGAAGGCGAGCCAGATCCACTGCGGATGGCTCATCCAGTAAAACGGACGAAGATCCAGCATGATGTCGCGCACGATACCTCCGCCGAAAGCGGTGGAGAAAATGGCGACGAACACGCCGACAGGGTCGACGCGATATTTTTCGGTTGCAAGCAGACCGGCAAGCGCAAAGCCGATCATTCCGATGCCGTCGACGACATCATTGAGCGAAACCGCTCCATCTCCGAACATGGGTTCCTCCGGGGGCAGATAAATTCGGGCGACCCGAATATTGCATCAGAGGATTTTCGCGGGCAATAAGTGATTTTCCTTATTGATGACAGTCTTTCCTCACTAAAAATCTGCGCCGAAGAGACTTCTACGAAAGCACAGAGCCGGCAGCAACCCGGGTAAACCCTTTTTATTCCTTCTCCCGCAGTCGTTTCTTCGCATTCAAACCGAAAAAAGCAGTTCTATGATTGTGCAGGCAGGCTCGAAATGATACGTATATTTGCTTATTAATAATTCCGATTATTCCCCGTCACAGACGGATGTCCTCATCATCCGGTGTCTGCCTCATTTTCTGACGACGCTTCTGCGCTCCTGCCTCGTCCTCTTCGGCAAACTGGTCCGCGAGCGACGGAAGTCCGGCAAAAGGAAGCCACGAGACATCTTCGTTTCACCAGTCCGGCGGAAGGAATTCCGCAAATTCCCCCCGCAGCCGCTCGGCTTCCTTATGGGAGTATCGGCGGCCCGTTCGGCACTTTTTCTTCATTTCGCCGCGCCGGTGAACCAGCCGAGCAGCTCCCTGCGGTCCGGCACTCGGCCGACGACCTTCACCTCGCCGTCGACCGCCACCGCGGGCAGGCTCAGGATCCCCTTGCGGAGCATGGACGGGAAGTCGGAGACCTTTCTGACTTCCGCGTCGATGCCCTCTTCTGCACAGAGAGCTTTGACCGTTTCAAAAAGCGCATTGCAGCGGGAGCAGCCAGTTCCGAAAATTTCGATCAGCATATCGGCATTCCTTAATAAAACAGCATTTCACAGAGATTGAGAATCCAGCCGATCATCGTAAAGCAGATGATGAGCCAGAGGAAAAAGAGCGTCAGCAGCCTGGCAGTCATGACCTGGCGGAGCATCACGAATTCCGGGAAGCTCGCACCCACCGTGCTCATGGCGAAGGCGAGCGTCGTTCCGAGGGGAAGCCCCTTGGCGAGCAGGCCTTCCATCACGGGAACGATTCCGGTGACATTCGTATAGAGAGGCATGCCGGCAACGACCGCCGCAGGCACGTTCCACCAGGCCCCTGTCATCACGCGGGCGAACCAGTCATCGGGGACAAATCCGTGCAGAAGCGCTCCGACGGCCACGCCGGCGATTACCCACTTCCAGATCCGGCCGACAATGGCCTTCACTTCGCCGGCAGCAAACGCATGGCGCTCCGCCGAAGAGATCCGTCTGCTCTCACCGTCCGCCGGCGCTGCGCCGCCCGCCGACTGAATCACGGCAAGAATGGCCGGTTCAAGCCATCGTTCGGCACGAAACGCGTCGATGACGAAGCCGCCGGTGATGCCCGCCGTCAGACCGGCCGCTATATATAACAGCGTGAGTTTCCACCCGAGGAGCCCCCACAGCACGACGACGGCCACCTCGTTGATGAGCGGCGACGTAATAAGAAAGGCCATGGTGATGCCGAGCGGAATCCCCGCCGACGTGAACCCGAGAAAGAGCGGAATGCTCGAGCATGAGCAGAAGGGCGTCACCGCGCCGAAAACACTGCCGGCGACATACCCGGGCAGTTTGCCGAAACGCAGGAGCACATTGCGGACTCGCTCGACGGAAAGCCCCGCCCTCAGCCAGGCGAGCACGTAGATCATCAGAAAGAGGAGGAGAAAAATCTTGGCAGTGTCAGCAATAAAGAAGTAGACCGCACCGGCAGTCCGCTCATCGGAAAAGAGCGCTCCGGCGCGCGCAGCGATCTCCGGCGCGGCAAACCAGAATCCGATCCATCCCGCTGCCGCAGCAGCGCCGGAAAGCAGAGTTCGGAAGGACGGCGTCATCATGCCTTCTCCTTCCCGCAGGCGCAGTTGCCTCCGCAGCCGTTCGATTCCAGATAGGCGAGCATGGTGCCGATGCAGGGCAGACCGAGAGAGCAGTAGATATTGAGGCCTTCCTTCCGGCTTTCGATCACGCCCGCCGTGCGCAGCACCTGAAGGTGCCTCGACACCGTGGAGAGACTGCCTCCCGTAATGCCCTGAAGCTCGCAGACGCATTTTTCCCCGCCGGTCAGAGCCTTCACGATGCGAAGGCGGGTCGGATGGCCGAGCGCCTTGAAGACGGCGGCTTCCCGCTCGAACATCTTGTCGGAATCATCAGGCACAGCGCTTCCTCCAGCTGAACTATTTCGCATAATTGCGAAATATAGCACAGCCCGATATACTTCGCTGATCAGCCAAATAAGCAAGGAGCTCTCATGGTCCGACCTTTCATCTTCGCCTGCCTGTCGGCGGCTCTGCCTTTTTTCGTTCCCTGCGCACAGGCTGCGCTTGAAGGCCGCGTGCCAGAACCCGGCATGGTCACCATGGCGGACTTCGGCGCCGAATCCTGTCTTCCGTGCAAGGCTATGGCGCCGATCCTGAAGAAGCTTGATCAGGAATATAAAGGACGGGCCGCCGTGCGCTTCATCAATACCGTCACATACCCGGAAATCGCCGAATACTTCCGCATTGCCGTGCTGCCGACTCAGATCTTCTACAACCATCGCGGCGAGGAGGTCGGCTGGCATACAGGCTATCTGGATGAGGGAAGCATTCGAGCGAAGCTCGATGAGCTCATCGCCGCAGCAAAGGCCGAGCAGGATTCCAAAAAATGATTGAAGAGCTGGTGCCTGCCGTACTGGGCATGCTGACCGCGTCGCCCTGGAAGGCTGCGGCGGCAAGTTTCGTCTGGGGACTCGCAAGCATTCTGCTCAGTCCCTGCCACCTGGCATCGGTGCCGCTGATGGCAGGGTACGCCGCCCGTGATGCAGGACAGGCGGCTGATCCCCGGAGGGCCGGACGGCGCGCCGCGATCTGCGGCGTCGTTTTTACCGCCGGCCTCTTTCTTTCGATTGCAGCGGTCGGCGCCGTCTGCGCGCTTCTAGGCGTCCTCCTCGGAACGGTGCCTCGCACGCTGGCATTTTGCATCGGACTGCTCTTCATCGTTCTCGGTCTGCAGACGGCCGGCATCATCCGGCTTCCGATGCGGCCGATCGTTCCGTCGAAGTTCCAGTTCAGAGGGCCGTTCGGCGCACTGATTCTCGGCGCCGGCTACGGCCTGCTCAGCGGTCCCTGCACCTTCGGTTTTCTGGCGCCCGTCTTTGCCGCAGCGGCCCTCCCCGGCAGTCAGGCCGCCGGCGCCGTGCTTTTGCTGGCCTTTGCTGCCGGTCACTGTCTGCCTATTGCGGCCGCCGGCGCTTCAACAGCCCTCTGTTCGGCCTATCTCAGCAGCCGATTTGCCGATTTTGCTCAGAATACGGGACGAAAAGCAGCAGGTCTTCTGATTGCCGCAGCGGGAGCAGCCGTCATTGCCGCGATTTAGCACGGCAACCGGCCTACATGTCGGCGGGCATTTTGACGCGGGCCCGCGAATGATCCCGAAGACAAAGCAGAAATTCCGCTGCGCGGTCGCTCTGCTGGGCGGCCGCGCGTTCCAACCAGAGCCGGGCCCGCTCCAGATCCCGCCTGACGCCTCTGCCGAGGAAATAACTCTTGCCGAGCCGATACTGTGCCTCGGCGTGTCCCCTCCGGGCGGCGAGCTCAAACCAGAAGGCGGCGCGGCGGGGATTCCTGCGAACGCCCCTTCCTTCCGCGTAAGCCCAGCCGAGACAGTATTCCGCCTGGGCATGTCCCTGTGCGGCGGCACGGAAGAATAGCCCGACGGCAGTCCGCTCGTTGCGGGCAACGCCGAGACCGTTCATGAAAAGAACGCCGAGCGCATGCTGGGCTTCCGGATGTCCCTGTTCTGCCGCGAGCAGATACCAGTCCGCGGCCAGCTGCCAGCTCTGTTCGACGCCGTCTCCTTTGGCGAGACGGTCGGCAAACGCATACTGCGCCTGGGCGTTTCCGAGCTCCGCAAGCTCCAGAAGATGTTCTGCGGAGACACTGCCTCCCCAGACGGCGCTTGACATCACACAGAGCGCCGCGACGACAGCACATGCCGGACGGAGGCTGATTCCGGAATTGATCATCGCATATAACCTTTACTGATGACACGATTCTAGGACCGCCGGCCTCCCGCGGGAATGAGGTGTTGTACCTGCCTCAGCTGAGGTCGAATGAGATTTTCGAATTGAACGCATCCGATCGATAGATCCGGTATTCAACAGGACGGCGGCCCCAGGTCATCGACGTCCGGGAAAAACGCAGCACCGGCATGGGCGCCTTCACCGCCAGACGTTCCGCAGTTTCGCCTTCCAGACATTCATAGCGGATGCTGCATTTCTGGCTGGTGATCACGACGCCGAGCTCGCGGTCGTAAAACTTGTAGAGCGAATCGTTCTCGGCGAACCGAGTGAGAAAAAGAAGCTCGGTGAGTTCGGGAAAGACTTCGGGAAGCAGAAATAGCTCGTCCACGCCCGTCACCCGTTCTCCTCCCGCTTCACGCCGCACCATGTGCCGGACGATGTGAATCACCTCGTCTCCCTCACGAATGCCCAGCCCTGCTGCCGCTTCCGAGGGCGCGCCGCACCGCTCGAACCTCGCAAGGCGCCTGATGTCGAATCTCGGCGTGCCGTCCAGAGATTCGAAAACCTGAAAGCGGTTGGCATAACCCTTTTTCTGAAAAGTGGCGGCGAAGGTGCCCGCCCCCTGGCGGCGCTCAAGCACGCCTTCTCCGACAAGCATTTCCACCGCCCTGCGCAGCGTGCCGAGCGACACGCCGGTCTCGGCCGCCAGCGTCATTTCCGGCGGCATCCGCTCGCCGGGATGCCATTCTCCCGAGCGAAGCCGTCCGAGAATAATCTCCCGCACCTGAAGATACAGCGGACTGCGCTCCGCGGTCTGCTGCGCATCACGGTTCTCCCGCTTCATTGATATACCTCTTCAGTAGTAAAAGTCTTCTATATTCTAAATGAATATGCCGCGCAATCTGTCTCCGAGCGCCTAGACTGGCGGGAGTCCAATCGAATACGACTCCGTCAACTGCCGCCATGTCCGACGCGCTGCTTCATTCTCTTTCCAATGTTCTTGTTCTGATTCTCATTGCCGCCATCGGCTGGAACGCCGCGCGCCGCGGCAAAATCGACAGCCAGGGCAGAGCCGTCACGGCGAAAATCGTCAATCTTTCGATTCCCTGCTTTCTCTTTTATTCCGTCACGTCGAAATTCAGTCACGATCAGCTGATCGAACTCCTCAAAATGGCCTGGCTCCCATTCATCACGGTGGGGCTCAACCTGCTGATCTCTCTGCTGATCGTCAAAGCCGGACTGGTCAGACGGGAAATCGAGGGCGTCTTCACCGCCTGTTTTACCGGTTCGACCGTGCTTTTCGTCGGCGTGCCGATGACGACGGCCCTCTTCGGGGAATCCGGCATTCCCTACCTGCTCGTCTACTTCTTCGCCAACTGTGTCTTCATCTGGACGGCGGGACTCTATGCCATCCAGCTTGACAGCGTGCGCAGAAACGGCGGCGAGCGGCCGAAGCTCATTTCGTCGAAAAGCATAAAGATGCTCTTTTCGCCGCCGCTGATGAGCTTTCTCGCCGGCATCGTCGTGATCGTCCTTTCCGTTCCGCTTCCCGGCTTTTTCGTTTCGGCCGTGAAGTCCTTCGGCTCGATCACGTCTCCCCTCGCGCTTTTTTTCATCGGCATGACGATCTGGAAGGTCGGATTCGACAAGCTGCGTCACATGCCCAGGGAAATCTGGCTCATCCTTTTCTCATGCTTCATCCTTCGTCCGCTGATCATGTACCTCGTCTGTCTGCCCTTCGACATGGAACCGATCATGCGCAAGGTCTTTGTTGCTGGCTCCGCCCTCCCTGTTTCCTCCGTTCTGGCCGTCCTTTCAAAAAACTACGGCGCCGACGAGGAATACGCGTCCGAAGCGATCGGGGCTTCGACGATCGGCATTCTGTTTGCGCTTCCGGTGCTTCTCTTCATCGTGAATTTCGTCTGACCGACCGAATACTCCTACGCGACGGCGTCAGCTGAGATACGCCTCGCCCTTTTCACGGTCCGCCGTCTCCAGACAGCGGGCCGCTTTTTTTACGATTGTTTCGAGACGTGACGAATCCGCACATTTGTCTTCGGAAAACGCCTGCTGAGCCTCTGCCGACTAGAATTAAGCCCACGCACATCGGTACCTTATTCAAAAAATGATCAGAAACCGTCTTGCAGCTCTGCTTTTCTCATCCGTCCTGCTGACCGGCGCCGGAACTTCGGCCGCCGTCGAAGCCATCCCCGAAGCCTGCCTCAAATGCCGAAGCGCGTCGGACGATGCTTCGTTCATCACCTGTCTCTACGACTGTCTCGGCTCCGTGAAAAGCCTGAAAAGCTTCGGACCGGATGAGGCACCGGCTGTTTCCGACAGTCCGTCGGAGACGAACAGCGCTCGAGCTGATTACCCGAAAATCGAAGGCTGGGTGCTCGACGAAGAACCAGGAACAAAGGAAGGCCAGAAACAACGCACCGCCGTCCGTTCTTCGGGCAAGGCCTTCAGCTGGTTTTTTGACATCGTAGAGCCGAGCCTTGTGCTTGCGAAAGCCGAAAAGAGCGGCGTCATGGTCGTCATCGACTTCAGCCCTGCAATTCTTCAAGGCTTCAGCGACCGAGTCCTCGTTCAGGTCGACGACAACAAGGTGCGGGCCTACCGGCCTCAGATCGTCTGGAACAATCACGCCGTCTTTCTTGACGACAAGGCGCTGCTGAAAGAAATGAAGGCCGGCAAGCGCCTTTACGTACGAATGGAAATCTTCGGGGCAGGGACGCGCACCGTCTCCTTCGATCTGAAGGGAACGACGGCCGCCTGCCGCTGGCTTGAAGAACTTGACGCAACCCGCAGCTGACCGAAGCCTGTCCCGCGTTCCGTTCCCGGCCCGCCCGACCCTGTCCGGAGGGCTTTTTTATCAAACTCGATTCAACAGTTCGCGGTAGACGCCGCAGAGAATTTCCGAGTCAAGCAGTGCGCCGTGGTGCGTTCTCGACGAACGGTCCACGCCGAGCCGGGTGCAGAGAACGTCAAGCGTATTGCTCTGACACGGGAAAACGCGTCTGGCCATGCGCAGCGTGCAGGTCACCGTGCAGCCGGCGTCCTCCAGCAGCGGACGCCCCGCCCTTAAGAGCTCCATATTGAGAAACCCGCGGTCGAAGGCGGCGTTGTGGCCAATGAGCTCCGCACCTTCGACGAAAGCCAGAAAGTCGTCCGCCACGTCGGAAAAGAGCGGCTTGTCCTCCAGATATTCCGTTGATAGACCGTGAACCTGATAGGCGCTCCAGGGGACATTTCTCTGAGGATTCAGATAGGTCTGAAAACGTCGCACGGGCTCGAGCGCGTCGTTCATTTCAACAGCGCCGATTTCCACCACGCGGTCGCCCATTCGCCAGGAAAGACCGGTCGTCTCCGTGTCGAAGCAGATCCTGCGGCGCTTGGGGCCGATGAATGGAATCCGCTCGGAGGCCGCAGCCTTTTCGACTGCGGCGGTACCCGCCGATTTCTCTGCAACTGCCTTGCTGAGCCAGCGGCTCATTGTCGGATGGGTGACGCCGGCGCGGCGGGCAGCTTCGGCAATGGAAAGGCCCTCCTCGAGAATCAGGGTGGCAGCCAGTTTGGTAGTGTTTTGAGGCATGGCGTTGAGAGCGGTAACAGGGCCGACAGTTTAACATTCAGTACTATGCTGCGCTCAGAAGACGCTGATCGGCATGTCAGAATCCGAAAAAATGATGCTCAGGCACCGTCTCCCGCTAAAATGGTCAGACTTGAATCTCCTGACCGCCGCCCGATCGCCATATGAATACAGACAAAGGCTTCACGCTGCTTGAAATCGTTGCCGTCCTGCTCGTGATCGGCATTCTGGCCGGCGTGGCTCTGCCCAACTATTTCGATCTGACTCAAAGCACCGGCGGCATGACGGCGGCAGCGGCCCGCGACGAAGTTCAGGCCCGCATTCATGCCAAATTCGCCGAACAGCTCAAGCTCGGCAAACCCTGCAGTGAAGCTCGCGAGGCGGCAGTCAGCATTGACGCTCTCGCCGATGCCGACAGAACCTTCAGAGGATTCATCGTCGCCGAAAGCGGAAGCCGCAGTTCGGACGGCCTCACTGTTTCGATCAAACAGGGCGAGTCCGGCACCAGCTACACCGAAACTCTGGTTCTCCCGGCATGTCCTGACGGAGAATACAAAGGCAGCCTCGGCGACAAGGAAGTAGGGGGAGAAGATTCACTGGGCACTTCACAGGAACTGACTGAAGAAAATAAGAAAAAACTCATCAATGTGGCTGAGGCCCTTAGAAAGGCCATCAATGACACGTCTGCCATTACTCCTAAGAAAGGCGGCCCTTCGATTTTGTTAAAGGACTACCTGCAAGACAACTTTAAACAACAGTATTTTGAGTCGTCCTTAGTAGATCCGTATATTGCCGTCCAAATTGACGCCCTCATAAACAGCGTTTTGAAAACTACCGTTCCGGATGCGGAAGAGTATTCTGGAAAAATCTGGGCCATCTATACCGACAATAAAGGAAAAGATCTCCACGCTTTTACCGTTTATGTCACAAATATGTCCAGAGCACCCGAAGCGGCTAAAGCTTATATCAAGGCAGGTAAACCGTACGTGGGCTGCATTGAGGGGAGTTCCAAAAATTCAAAAAAAGGGGAGTTGGCCGTCATGACCACTCCCCTTTGTGTTTGATGTCTGAATGGAGGATAATTGTGGTGCTAAAAATACAAAACCCAACGTTCAGACATGGAGATATTCTACCGCAAATCCAACGCCCAGCCGTCTCTTTTCTTCGATCAGCGCACGGATGGTTTTTTACGCCGTCTCCGGAGCAAAAAAGATCTCGAGGAATACCTTGGTATCGATGAAGTGTTCGATTTCGAATCCTTCCGTCCTCAGATCGAGGCTGCCGTAGCGATGCAGGTAAAGCCGAAAAAATCCAAACGAGGACGGCCGTCCTTCGACCCGGTGTTCATGGCAAAAGCTCTTTGGTTGATGCACCGCCTCGGTCAGCCGATGACGAAGTTCAGTGACAATCTGCTGAAAGATGCTGTGCTGCAGTCGGTTTTGGACATCACCTTCCCCGACGAAGTTCCCTCGTATCAGACCTTGTGGCAGTACAACGAATACTTTGCCAAGTCCGATCTTTTTCAAACCCTCTTCGATCAGCAGGTCGAGCTTCTCCATGAGCTTGGTGTAGTGCCCCGGAAGTCAGCCCGTATTGTGGATTCGACCTTTTACGACGTGCCCAAACAGCGAAACACTCGTACGGAAAACGCGCTCATCAAAGCAGGAAAGGGCCAAACTCTCTGGAACGATAACCCCCATAAGCAATGTCACAAGGACATCGATGCCAGATGGGCTAAAAAACATGATGTTACGCATTACGGCTACAAGGGTCATGTAAACGCCGACAGCGCTACCAAGTTAATTGTGGGGTGCAACGTCACTTCGGCCAGCGTCCACGACTCGCAGGTAATTATTCCCCTGCTTTCGGGTTATGACATCGGCAGCGGCCGCATCCTCTTTGCCGACGCCGGTTATGTAGGGGCAAAACAGTCAGCTCAAATCTTTGCGGCAGGAATGATCCCGATGATTTGCCAGAAAGCATTTGTTGGTCGACCTCTGACGGCTGAGCAAGAGGAGGACAATCACCGGTTTTCCAAAATCAGAAGCCGCATCGAGCATATCTTCGGATTTCTCGAAGGGAGCATGGGTCACATGAAACTGCGCTGCATCGGTTTGCGCAGAGCGACCCATGAAATTTTCTTTGACATGCTGGTGTACAACTGTGCGCGGCTTCGCCAGCTGATCCGGGCATCTCAAGCCAAACTACCCCAGCCAGCCGCGGCAAACTGAGATTGACAAAGTATGATTTACGGGAAAGGGGGAGTTGTATCCTCACCGCTCATATATTTGATATAAATCAATGCGGTAGGTAAGGCGACCATCTGTTATGGGGGAGCCTCTTCCTGATTGAGTTTTCTGGCACTGATTACGTGCCAGTTTTGATTCCCAAACTCAAATTATTGGAACTCCCCT
>JAGBFJ010000108.1 GCA_017936545.1 Sutterella sp. | reverse complement strand
CTTCGGGCCCGTCACCGGCGTCACGCGGCGGTCGGCACATCCGGCCAGCGCGACGTAGTCCGCCGCATCCTGCCCAGTGACGCTCCCGTCGTCGAGCAGATCCATCAGTTCCATTACAGTCTTCAGAGTCACCGTTTCTCTCCGACAAATATTAAGGTGATTCTGATTGTTGCCGGCCGGGAAAGCGGACATCAAGGGAAACCCCGGAAATCCCCTGCCGGCGCAGGCCTTTATCGGGGTTAATACGCAGGCAGTTCTGCCTAGGCAATGAGCGGCTGTCCGATCGGCGCGCCTCAGCCGCGAAGATTCCGGCGCACAGGCTGCTGCCGGGGACATCAGGAACCCCTTTCTTTACGGGCCGGGAATGCTGGGCGGAACGATCATGCCGGCACGGCGTAACAGCGGTTTTGCCGCCGACTGCTCCTTCCCGCCCTCCCGTCAGTCTGCGGAGAACGCCTGATTGCAACAGTCTTTTTTGTTAGGGTTTCCTCTAACCAACGAGACCTTTTCAAGCGAAGAATTTTCAGGCATCATTCTCTTGTCAGCGGGATGAACATCATTCTACATGACTGTTGATACGCTGTAAATTTTATGATCCTCTGCTGTAAATATCGAATTTTGATCCTCTCGGGACTGCGGACCGCCAACGGCCTCCCGGCACGGCAGAGACGGACTGAAAACTGACTTTTATCGGAGACTTCCCATGGCTGCCTCGAAGAAACCCGCCCCGCCACCCGTCCGCGTTGAAGGCGAAGAACGCAAGAAGGCGCTCGAAACCGCGCTCAAAAATATTGAAAAGGCCTTCGGCAAGGGCGCCATCATGCGCATGGCCGACGATGCCGCGCCGCAGGACATCGAAACCGTCTCGACGGGTTCGCTCGGTCTCGACCTCGCGCTCGGCGTGGGCGGTCTGCCGCTCGGCCGCATCATCGAAATCTACGGTCCGGAATCTTCGGGCAAGACGACGCTGGCGCTGCATGTGATCGCCGAAATGCAGAAGAAGGGCGGCACCTGCGCCTTTGTGGACGCCGAACATGCGCTTGACACGGTCTACGCCCAGAAGCTCGGCGTGTCGATGCCCGATCTGCTCTTCTCGCAGCCCGACTCCGGCGAACAGGCGCTTGAAATCACGGACGCGCTGGTCCGCTCCGGCGCCGTCGACCTGATCGTCGTCGACTCCGTGGCCGCGCTCACGCCGCGCAGCGAAATCGAAGGCGAAATGGGCGACGCGCTGCCGGGTCTGCAGGCCCGTCTGATGTCGCAGGCGCTTCGCAAGATCACGGGCTCCGTCACGAAGACGAAGTCGATGGTCATCTTCATCAACCAGATCCGCTACAAGATCGGCGGCTACGGCAACCCCGAAACGACGACGGGCGGCAATGCGCTGAAGTTCTACAGCTCGGTGCGCATCAACATCCGCCGCGCCGGCCCGATCAAGAAGAACGACGAGGTGATCGGCAACGAAACCCGCGTGAAGGTCGTGAAGAACAAGGTGGCGCCCCCCTTCAAGCAGGCGGAATTCGACATCCTCTACGGCGAAGGCATTTCGCATCTCGGCGAAGTGATCGACATCGGCGAGGAGCTCGGCATCATTGAAAAGTCGGGCGCCTGGTACTCCTACGACGGCAAGAAGCTCGGCCAGGGCAAGGAAAAGGTGCGCGACCTGCTGAAGAACGATCCGGCGCTCAGCGAAGAGATCGAAGGCAGGATCCGTTCGATGAAGGGCATTCACCTGAAGTGCTGCGAAAGCACTGACGACGAAGCGCCCGAAATGCCCGAGGACATGGCGGACGAGGTCCCGCCCGTCGACGACGTCGAACTCTGATCCCGAGCGCCGCGGCGGTTCCGGCATTGCCGAACCGCCTGCCGGACGCGCAAAGCCGCAGTTTTTATCCGAAAGCTGCGGCTTTTTCGCGTCCGCGTCTGTAATGTCCTTCGCCGAAAGTCATTCCGGCCGACGCACGACGGCCGTTCGGAAGCTAAAATGATCCGGCGTTTTCAGCCAGAAGAGGTTTCCGCCATGGACTTTCTTTCCGACCTTCCGAAGCTTCCGCCTTCCGAGTCCGACAAAAGCGAAATGATCGCGCAGCTCAACCGCGCCTTCGCCTCCGGCAATCCCGCGCGCGTTTCCGAAGTGCTCGGCTTCATCGCCCGCGAGTACGGCATGTCCTCCGTTGCCGACAAGAGCGGCATGCAGCGCACGATGCTCTACAAGACGCTGAGCGCCGAAGGCAATCCCACGCTGCGCACCCTGATGGCCGTGATGAAGGTGCTCGGCATCACCATGACGTTTTCGCGTCCTCCCCAGAACCAGTAAGCCCTGGAATCTGCCGGCGGGCATTCCGCCGGCAGGCTTCTCAGCGTGTCTTTTCCTTTTGACCGGGCAGGTAGTACACCGCCCGGTTTCTGCCGTTGGCCTTGGCCTGATAAAGCGCCGCATCGCTGCGCCTCACCGCTTCCTGAACGCTCAGAACGCCGTCGGCCTCCTGCACGCAGGTCATGCCGATCGAAAGCGTCAGCGGATCCGCCGCCTCATAGGTGCGGCTTGATTCGGCGTTCTCGCGTGAAATCCTTCTCACGGCCGACATCAGCTGCTCGGCCGTCATCACGACGTCTTCGGCGCCGCTGCCCGGCAGCAGCACGCAGAATTCCTCGCCGCCGTAGCGGAACACCCGGCCGCGGCCCTTCAGCGTTTCCCTCAGCACCCTGCCCGCGGCCTCGAGAATGCGGTCGCCGAACTGATGCCCGCGGGTATCGTTGATGTCCTTGAAGCGGTCCAGATCGAGCATGAGAAAACCCGTTCCGGGCGGCAGTCCTCCGCCCTCTTCGGCGAACTTCTCGAACGCCCGGCGGTTTTCAGCGCCCGTGAGCGGATCGAGCATCGAAGACGCCTGAAGTTCGCTGAAGCGCATCTCCATGGCCGCCGATTTTTCCTTCTCCGCGCGGCTCAGCAGGCAGAAGATCATCATCCAGTCGGAAAGATCGCTGAGCTCCCGGATGATGCCCGGACGGCCCTTCATCGGGATCTCGCCGTTCTGATGAAAGCGCCTCACGTCGCTCACCGTCCGGCGGATCGGATAAATCACCAGTCTGCCCGCCGCCGCGAGGGCCCCAATCATCAGAAGCACCGTCAGAAGCGGCAGAAAATTGAGCGTCTTGTAGCGATCCGTGATGTCGGTCACTGCCTTCACTTCTTCAAGTAAGCCCGAATTTTCGATCTGCACCAGCGCACGATTGAGCCCTGCCAGCGTCTCCTTCATCTCCGCTACCTTCGCGCCGAAGGCCTTCTTCGAGGCGTCAAGCGCCTTCACGGCTTCGGCGAGCTCGGCATGCTCGCGGCCGACCCGTTCGCAGACCGCATCGGTCTTCGCCTTCAGTTCAGGGCTGAGAGGACGGCTGCAGGCTTCCTCGGCGATGTGCCTGAGGGCCGCCAGCGGCTTCAGCAGCTTCTCGCCCGGTTCGGCAAAGAGCGTCAGCCGGTCGACCTCGAGCTGCTCCAGCCCCGTCTCGTCGGCATCCGCCAGATATGTCAGCGTGCGGCTTCTGGAAAAAAGTCCGTGCCAGCGCTCGTAGACATTGATCACGTCCGCATCGACCCGGCGCCTCAGCGGCCGGACGGCCAGAATCTGCTCCTGGAGCCTGATCACCGCCGGCTTCACATCCTCGCGCTTGTCAAGAAGCGATTCGGAAAGAAGCGCCCAGGCATTGATGTAGGCCTCCCGGGCGTGCTTCGGATTGTGCGATTCGGCAAAGGCGTAGATCGAATGGCGCAGGTTGTCCATGTTGATGGCATTGCGCTGCTCGAAGAGGATCTTCTGCACGGTGTCCCGCGTCAGCACTTCCGTCTGCGCATCGATGGACCGGCTCGTCCAGACCATGGCCAGACCGCACAGCACCGTGAGCACGATCACCGGCCCGAAAAGCAGCATGCCGAAAGTCTTTAGCGAATACTGTCCGCGTTCCCGTCTTCCTGAAAACACCGCTGCCTCGTCAGTAATTGATGAAGGAGAAATATCGCAGGTTGAGCACCTGATAATCCCCCTTTTCCTTCAGGGATTCGATAGCCCGATTCACCGCCCCGATGAGAGACGAACGGGTCCTTAGCGCCGTCACGCGAGCCTGCGTGAGCGACGACTCGATGTCGTCGACGCTCCCGCCGATGTAGAAGCGTTCGCCTTCGGGACTCTTCAGAAAGCTGTAGCCCGGCAGACCGTCGGTCAGCACCGCCGACACCTCGCCCTCCTCAAGCGCCCGGATCACGGCGGGGAAATCCTCATAGGTCCTCACCTTCGCGCCGAGCGGCTCGAAAACCCCGGCGAGGCTCGCCGCCTGAACCGTTCCTGCCTGCACGCCGATCGAGAGGCCCCGGCAGTTGGCGGACGTAATGAGCCCGACATCCGGATCGCGGGTGATGAAGAAGCTGCGCGAGCGGTAGTAGACCTCCGAAAAAGCCAGCTTTTCCCGGCGCTCGGGCGTCATGCCCATGCCGGCCACCGCCAGATCGGCTTCACCCGCTTCGAGAAGAGGAATGATGCGTTCGAACTGCACCGGTCTGATCCGGCAGGCGGTGCCGAGCTCGCGGCAGATGCCCTGCGCAACCTCGACGTCGAAGCCTTTGAGCTCGCCCTTCTCGTCCGCATAGGAAAACGGCGGGTACTGTTCCTCGACAAGGACGGTCAGCCCGTCTTCGGGAACGGCCGGCGCCGTGTTCTCTGCGTCAGGATGAAAAAAAGCGGTCTGAACCGTGAGCCAGAGCAGGACAGCCGCGGCAAAGGCTCCGAATAAATATCTTTTCTGCAATTCGTTTTGTTCGGCAACGGCGGGAAAATAGCCGTTTCGGCGGTGCATCTTAGCAAACTGCCGCTCGGACGGAGCGAATGACGATGCCGGCCCGGCACCGGCGGCGAATTCGTCGAAAGGGCAATTTGCTCCCGCCCGACCGCTTTTAACTGTCGGACAGACGAAAATTCGATGCTTTATGCCGCCGTCCGGCCTCGCTTTAAGGCATACTCAGACCGACAGCGAGGACAGGACATGAGCACTTTTCCGGACATCATCATCTATACGTCGGGCAGCAAGGCCGACATCGGCTATCTGAAGGGCTTCACCGAGCTTTTCGGTCTGCCCGCCGAGCGCATCGAATACAACCGGCTCTCCGAACCCGCACCGGCGCTTGTCGCCGCTGCCGCGAGCCGTCTTGACGGAGAGCGCGCGCGCCGTCCCTTCGGCGTTCCCGAAGTCTGGGTGCTCTTTAGCCGCGAAAACGAACCCGACTTTCAGGCGGCCTGCGCCGAAGCGCGTCTGCGCAGTCTGAAGCTCGCCGTCTCCTCGCCCGCTGCCGAACTCTGGTATCTGCAGCATCTCACCGACGCCTATCCGGGTTCCGCCGATGTCTGCGGCGAACTGGAAAGCACGGTTTCGAACGTCACGACGATGAAGCGCATGCGTTCTTCCGACGGCATCATGCGCATGCAGAAAAAGACCGTGACGGTGACGCTTCACCGCATCATCAGCGACGGCGAAGCGGTGCGCACCATGGTAAGCACCCTGTCGGGCGGATTTAAAAAGTCCGGCAAGGATCTGGCTCCGAAGCTCATGGCCGTTCCCGGCGGTCTCGCCCGCGCCTTTGCCGCCAACGACGGCAAGGATCCCGTAAAGCTTCGCCGCGCGAGCGGCATGCCTGCGCTCCTTCTGCGGCTGCTGCTTCTGAAGTATCCCGACGAAGCCGAGGCGCGGCGGCTGATCGAAAACGTCACGCCCGACGCCTTCGAGCGGCTCAGAGCCCGCCGTGCGGCGGCCGCGGCCAAGTCGGGCGGCAAGACCAAATCCAAATCGAAGGCGGGCGGAAAAAAGAAGAACCGCCGCACCGGAAAATAACAGCGAGCCTTTTTGCCGATTCGGGAATCGGCAGCGTTCCGCAAACCGACTGAAATGCGTAGCTGCCGAGCAACCTCTTTCGTCTCATCCGTCAGCTCGAACAGGAACTGGGCATCCCGCTCTTCGAGCGTCAGAACCGCCCCATGCGTCTGACGCCGCCGGGTGAGATCTTCTGCTCGCACGCGCAGAAGCTGCTTGACGGCCAGCGCGCCCTGATCGAGGCCCTTCATGAAAATCCCGTCGTTGAAGCGGGCATCATCCGCATGGCCTCCACGTCGGGAGTGCGGTTTCAGATACTTGCGCCGTCGCTCGTGGAATATCAGCAGGCCAATTCCGGGATCTTTTCGGCCTCCTTCGCATGCCGACCGCCGGCGGCAGCCGCCAGACGCATGTCGAGATTCCCGACAAGCACCCAGCCGTCGTCCCTGATCGGATACGGCGTCACGGCGAAGCTGAAGCCCGGCCCCAGCTTCTTCAGACGATCCGCCTCCCAGGCGCCGGTCAGCATGAAGGGCGACTGTCCCCAGGCGAAGGCCGTCAGATCGTCCGACGCTCTCTGCGTGCGCAGCGCCGCCTGCGCATCGATCCAGCCGTTTCTGATGAATTTTTCCGCGAGTTCCAGTCCCGGCATCAGCAGGTCGCCCAGACCGGTTCGTCCGAGGCTGACGCTTCTGAGCACGTCCCGCTCCCGATGCTCCTCGTAGAGCCCGTGGAGCGCGCGTCCGACTATCATCGCCTTGAGCGAAATGTCCCTGTTGGCCACGACGGGAAGAACGCCCTTGTCGGCAAAAAACCGGCAGATCGTCTCCCAGCCCGTCAGCGTCGTCGGGATATCAAGTCCGTTCGCCTCCAGCAGTCCGACGTTGACGTAGAGTCCGAACACCGTGATCGTGAGCGGCACCCAGTGAAGCTTTCCGTCGGTTTTACACATATAGCGCATCACGGACGGTCTGAATCCCTCCGTTCGGTTGAGGCCGGACAGATCGGCCAGACGCCCTTCGCGAGTCAGACTGACGGCATAGTCGTGATTGACGAAAAACACGTCGTCGAGCCGGCCGCTTCGGCTCCGGGCGGCAAGCACGTTGTAGTACTCGTTGCCCTTCATGCCTTCGTACAGCACGGCGATCCGCGGATTTTCAGTCATGAAGTTCTCGAGAATGCCTTCAATCGTGCCGTGACTGTCCATGTTCTCCCAGCAGTTCCCGAAGACCGTCAGGAAAGTGTCGGAACGGACCCGGACGTTCTGAGGCTCCTCGCGAAAGAGCGGCCAGACGAGCAGAATCAGCACCAGCAGCAGAAGAAACAGCATCACTGATGCGAGTTTCCGCATCAGTGCGGATCTCTTTCGTCAGTACGGGCCTTGTCGGCGTACATCAGCGCATCGGCCTCCGCCAGGAAGGCGTCGAGCGTTCGTCCCGAGGCAGGATCCGCCGTCGTACAGCCGAAGCTGAAGGAGCGCTCGCCGGGAAAGCGTTCGTCCTCGAGCATCGCGTAGCCGTCTCTGACGGCCGTCATCTTTTCCGAAAGGCGGCCGAGCGTCAGCCTCTGCGAAACGAGCGCGAACTCGTCGCCGCCGATGCGAAAGACGCTGCAACAGGCGGCGAAGGCCTCCTTCAGAAGCCGGCTCACCGAATCGATGTAGCGGTCGCCTTCGACGTGACCGTAGGTGTCGTTGCAGAGCTTGAGCCGGTCGATGTCGATCACGGCGAGCACGAAGGGCCTGCCCTGCGCCCAGCAGTCTTCGGCGAAGCGGTTGAAGGCGAGCCGGTTGCCGATGCCGGTCTGAAAGTCGACGGCCGCAGCTCGGGCGAGCGCCTCCTTCTGAGCCTTCTGATGCGTGATCATGCTGTTGAAGGCATGCGACAGGTCGGACATGTAGTCGACCCGCAGATCGTCGTCTCCGCCTGCCACGCAGCGGGCGGCCCAGGTGAGATGGGCAAGGTTCGCCTGAAGGGTCTTGAGCGGCGCGGTGTACGGATTCCCGCGGATCGTCGTCTGCGCGAGAGACACGCGGCCGGCGGCGAGCTCCCCCGCGAGAGCCGAGGCCTCGCGCAGGCGGTCCGCCAGAATCCCGAGCCGTTCGGCAATGCCGGCATCCTCTTCGGACAGCGCTTCGGCATCGGCCTTCAGGTCGAACGTCCCGGCGATCAGTCTGTCGAGCGCGCGTTCGATCGCGGCCCGGCTTTCGGCGCTCCTGCAGTCATCACTCACGGACAGCACTCCCCCTGAAGCGGCAGACCCGGGCCCCGCTCGACCAGCAGTCGATCTCGCGTACGCGGTAGGGACAGCCCGAATAGGCTTCGAGAATGCCGGCGATGAACCCTTCGTCGTAGCGGCAGACCACTTCGCCGCTCTCGGGCAGACCGCTGCAGTCGAGGTCCTCGTGAACGGCGATGACGAGTTCGCCGCTCTCGAAGTCGCCCTGCTCCACCCGAAGAATCCCGACCTTGAGTTCGGCCAGCCGAGTGTGAAGCGCCGTCAGAAAGCGGCTCGGCGTTTCGTCGAGCGGCAGCATGTGCTTGGCGAACTCCGTGCCGGCCAGGTAACCCGCGCGGCGCAGGAGCTCGTCGCATTTTTCGCGCCCGAACGTTTCGAAAAGAACATTGTTGATGCTGTATTCAAGCATCCGGTAGACGAGCACCGGCATGCTTTCTCCGAGCTGCCGCCGGCCTTCGGAGATGTTGCCGAGCTTGTCCCACGAAAAGCGATAATGGCTTCCTTCGTCGGATCGGGCGGCATCCGAAACTTCCGTCGGTCTGTCGTCATGCTGAATTGTCATCGGAATTTGCTCCGAAATCTGGTTGAGGACGGGCGCGCGGCAGCGTGCCCGGGATCAGGCGGCAGAGGATCTTCGCGGACCGCCGGGGTCCGTCAGACAAGACCGAGCGCCGAGCAGACCCTGGCGTAGAGGCGCCTGACTTCCGGCACGGAGCCAACCGCGCCCTCCCAGTCGCCGGCGCGGATCAGATCGACCGTGCGCTGCGAAGCGTGCTGCAGCTCCTGAAAACCGAGCGAACCGCTCACGCCCTTGAGGGTATGGGCCGCGCGAAGCGCCGTTTCGCGGTCGCCGCGGTTCACGGAATCCAGAAGATCGGCAAAGCTTTTGTCCGTGCCGAACTTCTTCCAGAAACGCTCGAGCAGCATTTCATTGCCCATGAAGCGCTCAAGCGCATCGTCCACGTTGATGCCGGCCTCTGTCAGGGCGGCCTTTCTGCTGCTGTCCATAAATTGTCCTTAAAACTCGGCCGCGCCTTCGCCGCGGCGGTAAAGCGCACGAATGCCGTCGGCCGCGCGGAAGAAGCAGTCGAGAAGCTCAGGCGAGAAGGTGCCGCACTTGCCGTCGCGGATCATGGCAAGAGCCTCTTCATGCGTGAACGCCGCCTTGTAGCAGCGCACGCTCACCAGCGCGTCGTACACGTCGGCGATCGAGACGGCCTGCGCCCAGCGCGGAATGTCGTCGCCGGCGAGCCCTTCGGGATAGCCGCGGCCGTCCCAGCGCTCATGGTGGTAGGCGGCGATGTCGCAGGCATAGCGGTAGATCGAGAGTTCGCGCATCTGAGGAATCTTCTCGAGCATCTCACGGCCGCGAAGGGTATGGGTCTTCATCACGTCGTACTCTTCGGCCGTGAGTCGTCCGGGCTTATTGAGAATCGCATCGGGAATGGCCACCTTGCCCACGTCGTGGAGCATGGCGGCGAATGCGATCGCTTTTTTCGTTTCGGACGTCAGACCGTCGCCGTAGGGTGTGTTAAGAAGCAGCGTCGTGATGTCGCGGATACGGCGGACGTGCTCGCCCGATTCGCCGCTTCGGGAGTCGATCACCGAAGCGAGCGCTTCGACCATGCCGATGCCGAGACGCGCGATCTGCGCTTCCTGTGCGCGGATTCTTTCCTCGCTTTCGTTCACCGTGACAGACAGTCTGCGGTGCGAGCGGAAGAGCTCGATCTGGGACGTCACGCGGCGCTGGACGATGGTGGAGACGAAGGGCTTCGTGATGACGTCCACGGCGCCCAGTTCGTAGGCCGACTTCCAGACTTCGGTGTCGGTGCGGCCGGTGATGAGAAAGACCGGGATCTCCTTCACGACGTCGGCGAGAAAGAGCTTCTCGAGCACGCCGAGACCGTCGAGCTTCGGCATCATCACGTCGAGAATCACCGCGCAGATTTCATGGCGGTGAGCCTGAAGCTTTCTCAGGCCGTCCAGGCCGTCCTCGGCATGAATGACGGAGAAGGAATGAAAAAAGATGTTTTCCAGAATGGCGCGGCTTGTTTCGTCGTCGTCGACGACGAGAATACGGCAGCGTTTGAATTCAGGCGTCGCGGGGGAAGGCGGAGGGTTGGTGCTCGGCATGTGTCATCCGTTGTCGGGCACGCGCACGCCGAGATGCGGCGCGCAGGCTTCTTGTTCTGTATTTTGCAGGGGGCACTCCGAGTGCCCTGAGCGGGCGCGATTATAGGGAACCAGAGATACGGCGAACAATAGGCGTTTCTACTGCACTGGAGGCCGGGAGCGCCGGGACGGCAGCGAAAAGATGCAGCGCCGCATAAGAACCCGCATTGTTACATGAATAACGCTATAGGGCAAACCCTTTTCATTGATAGATGCAATCGATTCGGCCTCCGGAACCGCTGCGCAAAGCGCTGTCCCTCAGGATGATTTATCGATCCCCGATAAGCAAAAACACCTATGCCGCAGGCCGACGCGGGAAAACACGCATCGGCCTGCCTTTCACTCCGGGATTCCCGGGGCCGTCCGTTCGGAAGCGGACCTGCACGCCCGTGCCGTCCCCGCCGAGGCCGAAGACACAGCCCGCACCCTCGTCTTAAAAGCATTTCTCAAAATACAAAAAGCCGGTCCCCGAAGCGGAAGACCGGCTTTCTTGGCTCAGACACGGCAAGCGTGTCCGACGGAGACCCGAATCCTGCACCGGATGAAGGGCGAAGAACTCGGATTT
Organism: Sutterella sp.; assembly: GCA_017936545.1. Taxonomy (GTDB): domain Bacteria; phylum Pseudomonadota; class Gammaproteobacteria; order Burkholderiales; family Burkholderiaceae_F; genus Sutterella. Next base: position 10,701 of record JAGBFJ010000108.1, on the reverse strand, counting down.
TGTAACTTACAGATTACTCTTTTCCCGTCCAGCAGTACGTGCAGATCTTGTCCTTGTCGAGGCCGATGGCTTCAAGCAGACCGTCGATCGACTGGAAGCCGAGCGAATCAAAGCCCATTTCCTCGCAGATGCGGCGAAGCATGCACTGACCGCGTTCGGTCCTGGCGTCCGAGTATTCGTCGAGATGCTTCTGGCCTTCGTCGCCTTCAAGGTCCTGCACCACGCGGCGGGCAAGGAGTTCCATGTCGGAATTGCCGCGGGAGAAGTTGAGGTACTTGCAGCTGTACATGATGGGCGGACAGGCCGAGCGCATGTGCACTTCCTTGGCGCCCGACTTGTAGAGGAAGTCGACCGTTTCGCGAAGCTGCGTGCCGCGAACGATGGAGTCGTCGATCAGGAGGAGCTTCTTGTCCTTGATGAGTTCGGGAACCGGAATCTGCTTCATCTTCGCAACCTGATTGCGGATCTTCTGGTTGGTCGGCATGAAGGAGCGCGACCAGGTCGGCGTGTACTTGATGAAGGGACGGGCGAAGGCCTTGCCGCTTTCGTTGGCGTAGCCGATGCCGTGAGGCAGGCCGGAGTCCGGAACGCCGGCCACGTAGTCGACGTCGGGCGCAGTGCCGTCGGCCATGGCGTTGCGGGCCATGATCGCGCCGTTGCGGTAGCGCATGACTTCGACGTTCTTGCCTTCGTAGTTCGAATTGGGATAGCCGTAGTAGGTCCAGAGGAAGGCGCAGAGACGCATCTTCTCAGCGGCGGGCGAGAGCACTTCGATGCCTTCCGTCGTGATGCGCACGATTTCCTGCGGGCCGAGCTCGTAGTAGTCCTCGTAGCCGAGCTTCTGATACACGAAGGATTCGAACGACACGCAGTAGCCATCTTCGTTTCTGCCGATCAGCACCGGCAGACGGCCGAGCTTGTCTCGCGCGACGATGATGGCGTCCTGCTGCAGGAGCATGATGGTTTCCGAGCCTTCGATCAGGTCCTGCGCATAGCGGATGCCTTCGACGATCGACTGCTTGCGGTTGATGAGCGCGCCCACGAGTTCGGTCGAATTCACCTTGCCCGAGCCCATCGCGAGGAACTGGCTGTTGCCGTTGCTGAAGTAGCGCTCGATCAGGCTGTCCGCATTGCGGATGATGCCCACCGTCGTAATCGCGAAGAGGCCCAGATGCGACCTCAGAATCAGCGGCTGCGGATCGTCGTCGCTGATGCACCCGATGCCGCTCGTGCCTTCCATCTGCACGATGTCAGGCTCGAACTTGGTGCGAAACGGCGTATTGGTGATGTTGTGAATCTGACGCTGGAAGCCCTTTTTGGGGCAGTAGATCGTCATACCGCCGAATTTAGTTCCCAAATGGGAATGATAATCAACGCCGAAAAAGGTATCGAGAACGACGTCGCGCTTGGACACTGCGCCGAAAAAACCGCCCATGATGCAGAATCTCTCAGTGGAATTAGGGGTTGGAAAAGAGGGTTGGCGAGATTATCGCATTACGCACGGATTTTGTGCTAACGGGAGGCGCGGAATCGGCCGAACGCAGCAGTGCCCCTCCCCTGTTCAGAGCATGCCGCGCACCGGTTTTGCACCCGGCCTGAGCCGCAGGGTCTCCGCGGCGGCGATCAGCCGTTCTCCTCGCGGCACTGCAGGCAGACGACGCCCGCCTTCCTCCACATCGCGACGACGCCCGCGCGGTCGTCGACCGCAAAAAGAATCCGTCTCCCTTCTGCGCGAAGCGCTTCAAGCATCTCCAGCTTCACCGGAACGTCGCCTCGGAAATCCTTTTCCGCACGCATCATCAGGCGCAGTCCGGCCGCTTCAGGCAGGTACTTCCCGAACCAGCGCACCGTGTCGGCGCGCGTGCTCTCGGGCCTCCCCGTGCAGAGCACGACCTCGGCTTCATCAGCCTTCATGATCATTTGCAAAAGCCGGCACACGGCCTGCGCGGGCCGGTCTTCGGGAATCCGGGCATAAAACCCCTCCCAATCCGGAGGATTACGCTCAAGAATCAGCGGCAGCCTCGCGCGGTGGTCGGCTAGCGTCCCGTCGATGTCGAAAATCACCGTATCCTTCATTGTCCGTACTCCCTTCTCATGCCGCCCGAACGCACCTTGGCGAGCTCCTCCGAAATGAAGGCCTCGTATTCCTTCACGAAGTCGCCGAGCCCGAAGGTGCCCGCCTCGACGAGCTTCAGCTTTTCCTCGAAGGCCGCGGTCATCACCGCGCTCCGGATCCGGGGCGAGACCTTTTTGAGAAGCGCGCGGCCCGTTTCCGAACAGTGCAGCTTCTTGCCTTCGGTCTCGAGATAGCCTTTTCTCTTCAGTTCGGCGATGATCGCCGCACGTGTGGCCGGCGTCCCGATCCCGCCCGCTTCCTTGAGCTGCGCCTGAACCTTCGGGTCGTCGAACGAGCGCCAGATGTTTTCCATCGCCGCGATGAGCGTGCCCTCGGTGTAGAAGGCGGGCGGCTTCGTCTTGTCCTCCCGGCCCTTCACGGCGAGCACGTCCGCCGCATCCCCGCGGCTGAGTCTCGGCAGCGTCTGATCCTCGCCCTCCTCCTCGGTCTTCTTTTTGTCTGCGGCCTGTTCGGCCGCGTCGAAAAGCGCCTTCCAGCCCTTCACGACGGTCACTCGTCCCTTGGCGAGGAAATGCTCGCCGCCGATGTCGAACAGGATGTCCGTCTGATCGTATTCATGCACGGGGAAGAACTGCGCGATGTAGCGCTTTGCGATCAGGCGGTAGAGTTTCTGCTCCCGGTCGCTCAGCCGCTCCCACTGTGCCGCGTTGGCGACCGGCACGATGCCGTGGTGAGCCGTCACCTTATTGTCGTTGAAGGTCGGACTTCTTATCGCCGGATCCGCTCGCGAGACGGCCCTGGCCGCGGCCGGAAGCGTCGCCGCAATCGCCTTGAGGACGGCGGGCGCGTCCGCATGCTGGCTCACCGGCAGATATTCGCAGTCCGTTCTCGGGTAGCTCGTGATCTTGTGCGTTTCGTACAGCCTCTGACAGACCTCGAGCGTTTCTTCGGCCGTCATGCCGTAAAGCCGGCTGGCCTCGATCTGTATCGAAGCCAGCGAATACGCCTTGGGCTGATACTGCTTCTTGCGCTTCGTTTCGGACGAAAGCACCGAGGCCGTCTTTTCCTTTCCGAGGCGCTCGACGAGTTCCCGGCCGATTTTGAGATCGATCAGCAGCTTTCCCTCCTCGTCCATGCCGGGCTGACCGGGCTTCGGCTTCCAGCGAGCCGCAAAGCGCTTCGACTCAGCTTCAAGGTCAGCCGTGATCGCCAGGTAGGGCTGCGGCACGAAATTGCGCACGGCCCAGTCTCGCCTGGCCACCATCATCAGCGTCGGCGTCTGAACCCGACCGACGGCGATCAGTCCGCCCCGCGTGCCGGGGCGCTGATCGGCGAGCGTATAGGCCCGGGAGAGATTCATGCCGAGGAGCCAGTCCGCTCTCGACCTGCCCCGGGCCGCATCCTTCATGCCGGCATACTGCTGATTGGGCTTCAGGTTTTTGAGGCCCCGTCGGATCGACACCGGGTCGACAGCCGACACCCAGAAGCGCGACACCGGACGGCGGCAGCAGAAGTGCTCGAGAACTTCGTCGACCAGCAGCTGGCCCTCGCGGTCCGGGTCGCCCGCATTCACGACGGTCTGAGCGCCGCGAAGGAGCTTTCCGATGGCCGAGAGCTGCTTCTTCACACCGCGGTCCGTTCTCGGACTCGACTTCCACTCCGTCGGAAAGATCGGCAGATCCTGCATGCGCCAGATCTTCGTGCCTTTTTTCGTGCGCGGAATGTCATCGGGCAGATAGGCGTCGGGCTCGGCCTGCTCGAGCAGATGGCCGAAGCACCAGGTCACCGTCGTATTGCCGCGGCATTCGATGAAGCCGTCGCCTCTTCTCATCACGCCGAGTTCGTCGGCGATCGCCTTGGCGACCGAAGGTTTTTCCGCAATATATAAAGTGTCGCAGGACATCGGATCGGGTTCCGTTATGAAAAGCGTCAGCAGAGATTAGCATCCGGCGGCCGGAAACGCGTCCTTCACGCCGCCGGGCTCTCCTGCCTGCAGCGTCCTGCCTGTTTCAGCGAAAAATGCCGGCCGGGTTTGTCCCCGGCCGGCATTTCTCTCGTCGGTCTTTGTCTGAAGCGCGGTTTATTCGGCGGCTTCAAGTTCGGCCACGGCTTCGTCGACCATCTTCTGGCCGTACTTCTTGAAGTGCTCGTGAAGCTTCGCGATGGTCAGCATGTCCAGATCGCAGATCTCGTCGAGCGCGCAGTTCACCATCGTTTCGATTTCCTCGATGTCGGGCTCGCAGGCTTTTTCGCCCCGATCCAGCGCTTTTCTTGCGAGGAAGGTCTTCTGCATAGCGCCTTTCAGACGGCGGCGGATCTCGTCCGATTCATTGAAGTTCTCGGCAATGATGTAGCCGTGGCAGAGAAAGCTCGCCAGAACATCGGTGTCCGCTCTTCCCGCGGTACCCATATAAAGCCGCATGACGGCCATGCGGACGCTCGAACGCATGGCTTCCTGCCTGGCGGCGGGAAGCTTACCGCTCACGGCGGCATTGGCAAGAATACGGTTGCCTGTACGATGCTTTTTGCGGGGCTTCTTGGAATTGGCCATAACCGAATGAGTTCAAAAGAATTTTGGGCGACACAATAGCACAGCGTCGGCCTCGGAAGCCCGATCTGTAGCAGGATGCCAACAACTCAGCATCCGAATAATCCGACGGGCAGACACTCCCGTTGCGCGTCCCTTCTGTTCTTCAGTCGGAGCTGTCGGCACCGGGCTGACGCGCGCGGTGAATGGCCGGACCGGACGCGCGGGCGTTTTCTCCGCGTTCTTGCCGTCGTAGGAAACGCCTGCCCTCGAGCCGTTTTCGTTCGCAGATTCAAAACTCGGAAATGCAAACGGCAGCTTATGCCTTCAGCCGATGAAAAGCCCCGGCGGACACACGGCCGCGCCGGGGCTTGATCGGGCCGGAGCCCGACAGGCGGTTATCCGTTCAGCGATTCATCAGAGCGCTGCGGCATTTCGGCCCGCGATGCGGCCGAAGAGCAGGCAGTCGACGATCGACACGGTGCCCAGACGCACCATGCCGTGCACGCCGCCGCAGATTTCGCCGGCGGCGAAAAGTCCGGGAATCGGCTTCAGATCGTTGCCGAGCACCTCGGCCTTCGGCGTGATGGCCAGACCGCCCATCGTATAGTGCACGCGCGGCCAAAGACGGACCGAATAGAATTTTCCGGCGTTCTTCTTCGTGTCGTCGAAGATCTTGGCGCTGAACTTCGGATCCTTCTTCGCTTCGATCGCGGCGTTCCACTCGCCGAGCGTCTTCATGAAGGCATCCTTCGGGATCTTGTGGAAGTCCGCGAGGGCTTCCGCCGAATCGAACGCCTTGACGACGCCGTTCTGCAGACCCTTTTCGAGCGCGAAGGGCGGCACGTGGCCGACGTTGTCCTGACTCACGCAGAGCACGGCCGGATGGCCGGTCTTCACGATGGCGTCGGAGCGCACCTTGCGGTTGCCGGTTTCGTTCACGAAGCGCAGGCCGGTTTCCGGATCGACCATGAAGCCGTAGCCGACGACCGCTTCAACGATCTTCGGCGCGACGCCGAAGCCCGGTTCGTCGGGCGAGGTCCACGGACCAAGCTGAATCCAGTCCATCTGGATGTCGACGGCGCCGATGCGCTGTGCGGCCATCAGTGCGTCGCCCGTGGCTCCCGGCTGATTGGTCGACTCAAGCTGAGCGCCGAGACGCGGATCATGAAGGCTGCGAAGCGCCACGTTCTGCGAGAAGCCGCCGCCCGCGAGCACCAGACCCTTCTTCACCCGGCATCTGATCAGGCGGCCGCTCTTTTCGTCAGGGAACTTGAAGCCTTCGCGAAGCACGGCGCCGACGACGCGCCCGTTTTCAAGAATGATGTCTTCCAAGCGCGTTCTGCTTCGGATGGTCACGCCGAGGCTCTTGGCCTTTTCGACGAGCGGCTTCACCAGCTGCGCGCCGTTCCCTTTCATGTAGGCGGCGCTGCGGGCAACGGAGTGTCCGCCGTGGAAGGCCAGACGGTCGAACTTCACGCCGATGTAGTCGCGCACCCATTCATATGTCGGCAGCGCATTGTCGGCCACCACGCGGGCGAGTTCTTCATGGACGAGACCGCCGCCCGACTTCAGCATGTCGCGGTAGAGCTGGTCGGCCGAATCCTTGATGCCGGCCGCCTTCTGCAGGTCGCTGCCCGGCGCGGCGATGCCGCCGCCGCAAAGCAGAGAATTGCCGCCGAGAATGGCCATCTTCTCGACAAGCAGCACTTCCGCACCGGCATTGCGTGCTTCGATGGCAGCGCAGAGACCGGCATAGCCGGAACCGACGACCAGCACGCCGCAGGTCAGATCCCAGGTCTCAGCCTTGCCGGCAGCAAAGGCGGTCTGAACGGCACCGGCAGCGGCAAGCCCGGCACCGGCCATGCCGATGGCGCGTCGGCGGGAAATATTGGTCATTGTTCTCTCCTTATTTCAGAGTCCTAAACACGACCATTCTCGGCCCGCCTCTTACGCGCGTAATTTATCGCGCATCAAAGCCGCTCACGGTACTTTTGCCGGCCCGACAACGATATTGATCACCGGAATCTGCGAGTCCTTCAGACGGAGAGCCGAAGCCAGCGCCTCCGAGTCCATCGTAGCCCGCGGCACGCAGGCCAGACCCGCCGCAGCGCAGTACAAAAGCGCATTCTGAGCCGCCATGCCGGCGTCGACCGCCGCAAAGCGCCTCGGCATTTCTCCGCTCCCCGGCAGCTTCGACACGTCGCTCACGTACAGAAGGCTCAGGGCCGCCGTATCGACGAAGTCCTGTCTGCGGGCGGGCGTCCCTGAGATGAATCTGAGCAGATTGCCTTCGGCCGCCGGCTCAAGCGCATGTCCCGCCGCGTCGTAGCGCCAGGCGCCCTTGGCCGTCACGAGATAAACATCGACTTCCTGCCGGTTGAGCGCCGACGGCGCTGTCCTGCGGCCGTCAGGCCGATTGACGCCCGCCGAAGCCCAGAGCAGATCGGCAGCCGTCTGCGCCGGGAGTTCGCCCGGCGCAAATTCCCGGGACGAATGTCTGGACGAGAGCGCCTGCATCAGCGGCGCGATCATGGCCCTGTCCGGCGCGGGCAGTTTCACGGTTTCGGCGAAAGAGCCTGCGGAAAAGGAAGAAGCAAGAAGGGCAGAAAGAAGAAGCGCTCCGGTATTCATGACTCATCCGTTCAAATTTCACAGGCCGGCGGGAAATGCCGGCTTTTTCTATTGTATGTGCTTTATGCCGCCGTCCGCGAAAAGGAAAGCTTCCGAACCTCAGTACGGCCGATGTCTCGGAAGCGCCTCTGCAGACAACCGCAAACGCCCGTCCGGCAGGCTGCTGCCGTTCCCGTCCCGTGAAGGGTCGGGCCTTTGCGTCGTGTTATGATTTCCGCAGTCCCTGTCTTCTTCAATTCGAAGCCTCGGTTCACCTCTCTCTTTCCTTCGGCTCATGATCCGCGTCATCCTTCGGCTCCTGACGATCTTCTGGCTTACCGCCGCGTCCCTGACGACGGCAGCAGCCGCATCGCCGCTGAACGGAGAACACGGCATTCATGCCGCATCCGCACCTCACGAAGTCTGCCTCCGATCAAATGAAGCCGCCGGCATGCCTTCCGCCGAAAAGCCCTGTCTTCTCTGCGGAGCCGGCGTTCACTGCTGCTGCGGACACCTCGCCGTGATACCCTCTGCCGAAGCCGTCATTCCGGCAGTCTTCGGCCGCGAAGCCGCTTTTCCGGACGTCCCGAACGGAAGGATCCTGCCCGCCGTCAGCGAGATATTCAGACCGCCTCTCGTCTGAGCCTTCGGGCGTTTTCCGCCTTCATCCGACTGAGCGCAGCCACGCTGCCTCCCCGCTGTTTTCAGACATCCAGATTTGATAAGGAATGAATTTCATGTTTTCCCGCCGTCATCTTCTTCTCGCCGGTTCCCTCGCCCCGTTTGCCTCCTCCGCCTTTGCCGCGGCCCGCACCTATGCCGCCGGCAAGGACTATCTGACCGTCAGTCCGCAGGCCCCGAGCGCTCAGGGCAAAATCGAAGTCGTCGAATTCTTCGCCTACACCTGCCCGCACTGCCTGCAGTTCCAGCCGGTCTTCGAAGCCTGGGCCAAGACCGCTCCCGAAGACGTCGTGATCCGCGTCTGCCCCGTCGCCTGGCAGCCGAAGTACCTGCCCTTCACGGAGACCTATTTCGCCCTTGCCGCGCTCGGTCTTCTTGAAAAGCACAGCCTGCCCTTCTTCGAAAGCGTCATCTATCAGACCCGCGAATACAACTACAACAACGCCTCCGCCGACATCCGCGCCTTCATGACCTCTCAGGGCGTCGACGGGGCGCTCTGGGACAAGACGATGAACTCCTTCGGCGTCAAGAACAAGGCCCGCATCGCCTCTCAGCTCTGGCGCGCCTATCAGATCGACAGCACGCCGATGGTCGGCGTTGGCGGCCTTTACACGACGGGCCCGCACCTCGTCGGCACCAAGAACGCCACGCCGGGCTGCATTGATTATCTGATCGAACAGGTCCGCCGCAGCCGCCCCTGATCTCAGTTCGGCCTTGACAGAAGCGCCGCCGCGCATCCGCGCGACGGCGCTTTTCTTTGTCCGCTTCCGACTCTTCTTTTGTTTCTCCTCAAAGCCGGCTTCGCCTCGAAACGGCTCCCGCACCGAGGTTTTGCCCGCAGGCAAATTACGCGCGTAAGGACGGCTGTTAAGTTTCGATCCGTTCTTCCAACGCACATTTAAGGAGACAATCATGAACATGAACCGCCGTCATCTGCTCGGCAGCGCTGCCGCCGGCGCCGCGCTCATCGGTGCGGGCCGCACGGCCGAAGCCCGTCCTCTCTGCTCGATGCTGCCCGCCAGATGGGATGAAACCTACGATGTCGTCGTTGTCGGCTGCGGCGGCGCCGGCATGGCCGCCGCCATCAAGGCAGCCGATCAGGGCGCCAAAGTCGTGATTCTCGAACGTCTTGCCTTCCCGGGCGGAAACACGCAGCTCGCCCAAGGCCAGATGAATGCCGCCGACCCGGTCCGTCAGCCGCGTCAGGGCATCAAGGACAGCTGGGAACTTCATGCCAAGCAGACTTTGGCCGCCGGCGACTTCCGCGGCCGTCCCGACCGCGTGGAAACGCTCTGCAAGAATGCCTACGGCGCCGTCACCTGGCTTGAAAGCCTCGGCATGAAGTTCCGCGACGATGTCTTCCAGATGTTCGGCGGTCTCTATCCGCGTGCGCACCAGCCCGTCGAACCGAAGGGCAAAGGCTATACGCAGGTTCTGCTCAAGGCTCTCAAGGATCGCAATGTTCCGATTCTTCGCAACATCCGCGTGACCGACATCATCCGAGACACTCCGACCTCGGGCGACGTGCGCGGCGTCTGCTGTCAGACAAAGGACGGCGAACGCTATATCCGCGCACGCCGGGCCGTCGTTCTCGCCGCAGGCGGCTTCAGCGCCAACCAGCACCTTCGCGAACTTCATGATCCGCGCATTGCGGGCCTCGGCACGGACAATCTTCCCAACAAGCTTGCCGGCGAAGTCATGATGGCGGCCGTGCGCGTCGGCGGATATCTGGTCGGCATGGACTTCATTCAGTCCACCCCGGGTGCGCCCGCCGGCAAGAAGATGAAGATCATTCTGAACACCAAGGTCGCCGAGTCGATTTATGTTGACAAGCGCGGCAACCGCATCGTCGACGAAGGCACGCGCCGCGACCGCATCCGCGACGCCGTCCTCGGCACGCCGGAACGCTATGCCTATACGGTGGTCGACAACGAAACCTACGAAAGCTACAACTCGGCCGTGCATTCGAGCGTCGAGGAAGGCATCAAGATCGGCGAAGCCTGGACGGCGCCGACCATCCGTGAACTGGCCGTCAAGATGGGAGTCGATCCCGACGGACTTGAAAAGACGATCGACCGCTACAACAACGTGCTCGTCAAGAACCGCAAGGATCCGGATTTCGGCAAGGATCCGCGCAACCTCTACAAGCGCATCGAAAAGGGTCCGTTCTGGGCCTGCTACACCGGCATGACGGTGCACCACACGATGGGCGGTCTCGACTGCAATACCAAGGCTCAGGTTCTCGACTGGCAGGGCTGCGTCATTCCGCGTCTCTACGCCGCGGGCGAAATCACCGGCGGCATCCACGGTACGAACCGCGTGGGCGGCAACGCGCTTCTTGACTGCATGGTCTACGGCCAGATTGCCGGCACGAATGCCGGTCAGGAAAAAGCCGCTTAATCGCTGACTTTTTGCTTCAGCTGAATTGAATGAGCCGGGCACAGTGTGTCCGGCTCTTTTCTTCAGGCTGATTCAGCGTTTCGAATTCAGGCTTTGACGATTGTCGGCTCTGCTCTGCTTCAGCAATTAAACCGCTTCAATTCGCTTCATCGCTCTTTTGCGGTTAAATATCGGTAGAGATCCTGTTTCACAGGCGTATCCAGCCTATATTGAATTTCGAACGCCCGCTTGTCCTTCAGCGTTACCGCTTTCGGCTCTCCGACTGCCTGGATCTCCCCGAGGAAATAAAACGCCTTGGCTTCCTGGTCGTTTTTATTCCTAAACTCTCGGCTAAGGGACACTGAATCAGGCGATTTTTGCTGAAAATTCAGCAGGATCGCCTTGATTTTTGGACCATTTTGGG
>JAGBFJ010000107.1 GCA_017936545.1 Sutterella sp. | reverse complement strand
GATGACCATAGAGAAGCGGTCCCACTCCTTCCCATTCCGAACAGGACAGTGAAACGCTTTATCGCCGATGATAGTTGGTTGTATTTCCAGTGAAAGTAGGACATCGTCAGGCTCACCATTGAGAACCCCCGGTATCGCAAGGTACCGGGGGTTTTCGCTTTTCTGAAGCTGCGGCTGCGGGTCTCTGATCTTCGAACTCGGTTGCAAATATTTGAATGGAAAGCGATTTCAATATTTCAGAACCTCCTCATGATCCATTTGAAGTGTTGGGGGGCGAAAGCTGAAACCCTATGAATAGCGGCCAGAACCCGGCAGCTGATCATTACACAACGAAATAAAAGACCGACGATCGGAAACTTTAACGAAACTTTACCGAGCGCTATCCTAACGGATTTAAATGCTGTAGAATCTGCTGTATTCACATACTGAAGCGAAAGCAACGCTTCATTCACGGAGATACAAAAATGGTTGACGTCAAGTCTGAACTTCAGGAACTTGAAGCGCTGCAGCAGCAGGTGAACAACCGCCGCAAGGCCCTTCGTTCCGACGCCGTCAGAGAAGCCCAGCAGATTATCGATCAGTTCGAACTGGTTTCCTCTGATTTCCGCTTCGCCGACATCGAGGCCGCCCGCAAGGCTAAGCGCGCTCCGGTTCTGCCGAAGTACAAGGGCCCGAACGGCGAACTCTGGACCGGCCGCGGCCGTACGCCGAAGTGGGCCGAACGTGTCATGGAAGCCGGTGAGGACATCCGCGAATACCTCATCAACAAGCCGTCCGCTGAATAATCCTTTATTCAGTCGCTCGGTAAAATAAAAAAAGCTGTTTTCCGAAATCGACCGGAAAACAGCTTTTTTCGTTTCAGACGCCGGCCGGTGAATCATCGGCCGGGTCTTTCGCCGCTCAGCGGATAATCAGTAGCGGGACATCGCTTTCGGCGGCAATCTTGGCGGCGACCGAGCCGAGAAGCAGCGTCTTCACGTTGCCGTAGCCGTGGGAGCCCATGATGAGGAGGTCGATTTCGGCCTGGTCGACGTATTTGGCAACGGCGGAACCGGCGCTGCCCGTGAGGGAGATCTTCTTCGGGGTGATGCCGGCTTTCTGAAGTTCGGCCTGAGCCGCAGCGGTCTGTTTCTCGAAGTCCTCTTCCGGGGTCTGATTGGAACCGACATGAATGAGATGCCATTCAGTGCCCTGACCGTAGATCTGACGGTTGTCGATCGCATGGCGGACAGCGCGAAGGCTGATGTCGGAGCCGTCGCAGGCAAGACCGATGCGCAGCGAACGTCCCACGGCGGGCACGCGGTCGCGAAGAATCAGGACGGGGATCTGGGTTCTGGCAAGAATCCCGCGGGAGACGGAGCCGAAAAGAAGGCCGGTGAACGCACGCTGGCCGCGCGCACCCATGATGATGAGGTCGGGCTGAAAGACTTCGGCCTCGGCGGCCACTGCGTCGATGGGATCGCCGAAAAGTACTTTGTAAACGGGTTCGAAGCCGTCTGCCTTCTGAGCGGCATCAAGCTGACGCTTCACCGTTTCCGACTCTTCGCCGTAATACTGGGCGACCGCTTCCCTGCCGAGATAGTTTTCAATGCTGGGCGGAAGACGCTTCTGCACGTTGACGAGCTCGACATTGTCTCCGCGGCCGATCACATGTCTTTCTGCGAGAAACTTCACCGCATTGATGCTCTGGGCGCTGCCGTCGACAGGAACGAGAAAACGCATAAAACCTCCTTCCGGATGCATCCGGACGCCGGTCCGGATGTCCCGTTATTTATTCTGCTGATACAACTTTACCGCAAACACCTGTGAAACTGTATGAATCGGCTGTACCGGGAATACATTTATTGACCTAGGTGAAAACCCGTGGTCATCTAGTTATTTGAGGAAAACTCATCAGGCCGTGGCAGGCCGGCATTCTTTAGACTGTCCTTCAGTGCCAGATTGAGAGGTCCGAAGTGTATCGTCAGCTCGCCAAAGTCCTGTTTGTCATGATCATCATGCACGCATCAACGACGGGGATGCGCTTTACGGCGACGCTCGACGCACTTAAGCACGGCGGTTCTTCCTTCGAAGTGGGCGCGATGCTCTCGATGGTGGCGCTTGTGCCGGCCTTCTTTGCGCTCTCCGCCGGACGCTGGCTTGACCGCGTCGGTCCGCGCGTCCCGATCTATCTGGGGCTTTTCTGCGTGCTTGCGGCCGGTGCGGAAACCGTTCTTCTCCCGACCGACAGCGTCGGACTTGCGCCGCTTTTTGCCGCCTGCCTCCTTGTCGGCATTGCCTTCATGCTGAGCAATACCGTCGTTCAGCGGCTCACGGGCGACGTGGTGCCGCAGGAACAGCGCACGACGGCGTTTTCGATCATGGCGATGACGGCGTCGGCCAGCGGCGTTCTGACGCCCGTCATCACGGGCTATGCCATCGAACATGCAGGCTTTTCCGTCTTCTACACCTGGTGCATCGGCGCGGCCGTGCTGACGGGGCTGCTCCTTCTGACGCCCGCCTTCCGGGCGGTGTTTCCGAAGGACGCCGCCAGGCGCGGCCCGAAGTCCGGGAAGAAGGGCAGTGCGAAGGACTTTCTGGTGCTCTCCGGCATGCGCAACGTGCTCTTCGTGTCGGTCATGATTTCCGTGGCCTGGGAGGTCGGCAATCTGCTCATTCCCGTCTACTGTGCGGCCGTCGGTCGTTCGCCTTCGGAGATCGGCTGGATTCTCGGAAGCTTTGCCGCCGCCACCTTCGCCGTGCGCCTTCTCATGCCGGTCTTCCTGCGGTTCCTTCGCGACTGGCAGCTCATCACCTGCACGCTTTTCGTGGGCGGAGCGGCCTTCGCGGTCTTTCCTTTCTTCTCGGATCTCGTTCCCCTCATGGCGACGGCCTTCTTGCTCGGCATGGGGCTCGGCGCATCGTTTCCCAACATTCTCTCCCTCATGTACCGTCTGTCGCCGCCGGGGAGAATCGGCGAAGCCATCGGGCTTCGCCTGATGCTGATGAATCTTTCCAAAGCGAGCTTCCCTGTTCTGATGGGAGCGCTCGGAGCCGCCATCGGCGCGGGTACGGCGCTCTGGGGACTGGCCGTCTTTCTCGGACTGGGCGGCTTCTATGCCGTGCGCTCTTCGCGCGAAGTGGCCGAGGCCTGTCTTTCAGCGCCGTCCAGCCCGCACGCGTCCTGAGTTACGGCGTCTTCCGGGTTCGGCCGACATAGCGGCCTGATGCGTCGTAGCGCCGACCGTCGGGCGTCTCCCGCCCGACATAGCGTCCCGAGCTGTCGTATTCCCTGCCGGACTTCGGGTCCGTTCGTCCGGTGTATCGGCCGCTGCTGTCGTATTCCCGGACCGTCGCGGGATCGGTGCGGCCGGTATAGCGCCCGGCACAGTCGTACTTCCGCCCGCTTTTCGGATCGCGTCGGCCGAGATAGCGTCCGCTCTGATCGAACATGCGTCCGTCCGCTTCCATGCGTCCCTGATAGCGCCCGCTCTGATCATAGACGCGCCCCGGCGTCGTGAAATCCGCGGCAGCGGCTGGAAGGGCGGCAAGGAGCAGTACGGCTCCGATCAAACGGCGTCTCAGCATCAGAATCCTCCGGCATCGGGTGTCTGCTTTTAGCATAGGCCGGACGAGTACGACCTGCACGGCATGCCGGCCGGAAGTCGGACGGATGCGAAATGACGAAAAGGCTTGTCCTGCAGAGATTCACCAGCAGAGAGGATCAGAAAGGAGAGTCATTCAGATACATAATGACACAGATCTTGAGGTGAACAAACGTTCATTTATCCCGGATTGCGCGATGATAATGTCATCAGACGACAAACAAGGAGGAGAAGCGATGAAGGTGAAATATCAGATTCTGGCGGCGGCTGGCGCACTCTTGATGGCGGCCGCTGCGGCAGCGCCGGCGTCGGCTTCGCCTTATCAGCTCGACGAGCTTCTTGCGGGCGTCTCGGACCCGACCGCCCAGGACTTCATTGTCGACCATTGGCGGGAGGGCTGGCACGACGGTCAGTACTGGTGGGTGAACGGCGTGCGCTATACGCCTTCACAGTACCGCAATCTGCTGATTGCCCGCAGCGCGGGTGCGCTTGCGCCCCCCGGGGCCGACCTTCGCACGGACCCGCTGCCGGATCCTCTTCCGGCAGTGACGCCGCCCGATCCCGAACCGGCCGAGACGAAGTACGTTTACCGCACGGTGCCCGTCTATACGGCGCCTCCCTCGTACTATTCGGACACGCCGGTCTGGCGCGACTCCTGGCGTGATCCGCTGGTCTATCTCGGCATCGGCGGTCTGGTGGGCTGGGGACTCCATCACCATCACCGCGACCGCGGTCCGAAGTATCACGGCGGACACCGGCCGCCGCCTCCGCCTCCGGCGCCTCATCGAGGCGGGCCCGGTCCGCGGCGATAAGCCGGCTGGTCTTCAGAACGGCATGAAAAACGCCGTCAGACTCTGCAAGTCTGACGGCGTCGCCATCTTCGGAAAAAACGTCAGCCGGCCGTGCCGGGCGGGGAATCGGCTCCGGACGCGTTCTCTTCCGTCCTTCCGGGTGCCTCGTCGACCGGTTCCTTGACGATGTTCGAGATGCCCGCCCGCTCGCGCCAGACGGCGAACCATCCGGCGAGCAGCGGCGAATCTTCGATCAGGACGGTGAGGCGGAACTGGTTGTCGCCGAGCGCCGTGATGTTCTGGGTGCGGTTGAAGGGCGTCTCCTTCAGAATCTGCGCGGTGACGGGATTCGTGAAGTCGAAGGTAAGACGGATTCGTGCGCCGTCACCGTCGGTGTAGTTGAAGTGACGGGATTTGATGTAGGCGTCGAGACTGAAGTCCTTGGGACGTTCGGCGGGAAAGTCCGTGCGCGTCGTATGCGTGATGCGGTGAAGCGCCAGATGGCGGACGTTGTCGTAGCCTTCGAAGCGGCAGACGAGATAAAAGCGCACGTCCTGCTGCACGAGTCCGAGCGGAGAAACCAGAGCGCTCAGCGTGCGCCCCGAGGAGTTGCGGTACTGAATTTCGAGTTTGGTTTCATGAAAAAGCGCTTCGCTGACGTCGTCGAAGCACTTCTGCTTGATGGACGGCGGGAGCACGGGGAGGGTGCTCGAAACAACGGCCACCTTCTTGAGCCAGGACTGTTCGCGCTTGGTGGCGCCTGCTTCGCTCATGTTCTGCTGAGCAGCCTCAAACAGCGGGGAGAGCGAACGGGTGAGCGCTGCGGGCATCAGATAGCGCATGTGCTCTTCGGCGAGCCGCATCAGCAGGCTTTCGTGAGCCGACATCTGGGTGGAAAGAAACTTTCCGCCTTTCGGCGACTGACGAAAGCCGTAGGGACGCGTGCGCATATCGCACTCGACGCCGAGCATTTCAGTCTCACAGATGGCCTTCATGTAGCGCTGCAGCGTGCGGATTTCGATTTTTTTGCCTGCTGCAGCCATCCCGGCCTGAATTTCCTGAACCGTCGTATGACGGTTGCGGGGAATCCGGCGCAGTATTTCAAGAAGCGTAAACGCTTCAGTGAGGGAAGTAGTTTTGCGAGCCATAAAAAACCTATTCCTTCATTGAACAACCCTGCCGGTATCCTGCCGGCGGGGGCCTTAACCCGGAAGCCCGAGCCACTTGATGAAGAAGCTGTCGAGTATCTCCTCGGGAATTTCCGGTTCGGCGCCGACGGGAGGCTGCGTCTGCGTCAGCGTGCTTTCAATCAGATTAAGGACGCCGGGGAACAGCTGCTTGGGACCTTTTTCGCCTTCGCCGGCGGCCTGCTTGATGGTGAGCAGGGTTTCGATTTCGGCGCGAAGCGATTCGTCCGTGATGAGCGATTCAACGAGCTCTTCAAAGACGACGGGCGGAATGGTGCTCTTGGCTTCGACCCAGCGCATGGCGAGAAGCGCCTGAACGATGTAGAGGAAGCGCTTGTAGAGCACGGTTTCGTGGCCGAGCAGGTAGGCATTGACGTGTGCCTGCGCCATCGAACGATAGGCCCAGTAGAGTTTCGGCAGCGGCGAGCCGTGATCGAGCAGACGCCGAATCTCGGTAAGAAAGAGGGGATGATTGCGGTAGACGATGGGCGAGTAGAGCCACTGAACAAGCGAGGCGTTCCCCTTGCGAAGAAGCACCAGCGCCTTGCGCAGATCCCAGCCGGTGATGTCCCAGACGCCGTCCTGAGTTTCGTTGATCACGTCCTTCGGGGGCGTGAGCTTCAGGTAGCTGCGGTACGGGGATACGTAGATGAAGCGAACGTCGTAGTCCGAGTCCGGAGACGGAAATCCCCAGCTGCGGCTGCCGGCTTCGCAGGCATAAAGAATACGCACGCCGTAGGCGGCTTCAATGCGTCTCAGCCGTGATTTCGCATCGGCAAAGATCTCTTCGGAAAGCTGTCCCATCAGTAAGTTACCTCCTGAGCGAACGATAACTTGTTTTGACAATTCTTGCCACAGTCCAGCCGGGGCGAACGGGCGCGCAGAGCGGACTGCAGAGGCTTCCTCAACGCCTGACGGACGTTTTCAGGGAAGGCGCAGTGTTGTCGGGATCGTACAGACGGCCGGCGCGTCAGACCGGGCCGGCGTCCTCTGGCGAAGCGGCAAGCACGTTGCTGCCGTCAAAATGCGGAATGAATTTGGCTTCGGCCGTCTTTCCGACCTGCATGAAGCCCCGCGTGATGCCGATCTCCCGAGCATGGCGGACGACCTTCTGATACTCGAGCGTGGTGAGGGGACGGTTGATTTCGGGATGCCTGCAGGCCTTGAAGAGCGGCATGTACTGGTTCATCACCGAAATCAGGATGTCGTCTCCGAAGGTGCCGTGAAGCCAGTCCAGGCACCGGCAGCTGTCGCGCCACTGCCAGGGAAGCACCAGATGGCGCACGAGAAGCCCCCGGGTCATGAGTCCCGATTCTCCGAGACGAACGGGGCCCGTCATCGAGAACATGGTTTCGATCGCCTTCGAGGCGTATTCGAAATAATGCGGCACGCCCGAATACTTCGCGCCGAGGCGGCTGTCGAAATACTTGAGGTCCGGCATGAAGATGTCGACAAGTCCTTCGAGCCTTCTGAGCGTCTCCGGGAGTTCGTAGGCGTTGGAATTCCAGGCGACGGGCAGGGAGAGACCGTCCCTGCGGGCGATGCGCAGCGCCTCGGCGATGTCGTCGGTATAGTGCCCGGGCGTGACGAGCTCGATCATCGAGGCACCGCGTTCGGCTTCTTCCAGAAAAATCTCGGCGAGACGTCCGACGCCGACGGTCATGCCTCGGCCTTCCGCGCTGATTTCCCAGTTCTGACAGAAGCAGCAGCGGAGATTGCAGTGCGAGAAGAAGACGGTGCCCGCGCCTTTTTCCCCCGCAATGCAGGGCTCCTCCCAGGGGTGCAGGCTCACCAGCGCGATGTCGATGCCGCCGCCCGCCCGGCAGATGCTCCGCTTCATGCCGGCGGGCGCAGTGCGGTCGGCATTGCATCGGCGCGGACAGAGGTTACAGGGTTGTTGCATGGGGTGGGCGTCCTCGGAATGAAAAGCGCGTCCGAAATCGGCCGGACGCGGAGAAAAATTCTAAAACCGAGCCGAGAGCCTTGCAAGAGCATGAAAGAGCCGGGCTGAGAGGATTGTGCCGCGCATCAAAAAGCCGTCCGCGCACGGCACGGACGGCCTGAGGTCAGCACGGAACGCGGACCGGAAGCGTCGTCACACCCAGCCCTTTTCGCGGAAGGCTTCGAGGCGCTTCACGAACCAGCGCATGTCGTCGGGGGAGCCGAGCGAGATGCGCACGAACGTATCGGCAGGCGGGAAGGGACGGCCGACATAGATGTGCTCATCGGCCATGTGCTTCACGAATGGCGCGATCGGACGGCCGAGATCGGCGAAGACGAAGTTCGTCTGACTGTCGAGATGCGCAATGCCGAGGCGATCAAGACCTTCGCAGAGAATGCGGCGGGATTCGAGAATCATGGCGCGGCTCTCGCGCTGGAACTCCGGATCTTCGATTTCGGCGAGGGCCGCCGCAACGGTGGCCGAGCTGATGCAGGTCTTCATCATGCCGTCGTAGGCCACGCGGTCGCGCATGAGGCGCACGGTGTCGGGATGCGCGTAGTTGAAGCCGAGACGCATGCCCGCCATGGCGAAGAACTTCGAGAAGGTCTTCAGAATGACGAGATTGCGCACGCCTTCCGCAACAAGCGGCGCCATCGAGCGCCAGGACGGATCGGTGACGAATTCCGAATAGGCTTCGTCGACGAGGAAGGCCGTCGTCGGGCGTTCTTCGCGGATCCAGGCTTCAAGCTTGGCGCAGTCGGCGATGGTCGAAGTCGGATTGTTCGGATTGACGAAATAGACGATCGAGGGACCGTACCAGTCCTCGACGGCCTTTCTCATGCCGTCGATGTCGATCTTCCAGCCCGGGAGCATCGGCACGCGGGTAATGGTCATGCCGTTGCGGCCGGCGCTGTCGGCACCCGTGCCGTAAGTGAGTTCCGGAATCACGAACTGCACGCGCGGGCCGGCAAAGGCTTCGACGGCTGCACGGATGCCTTCGGAAGAACCGTGAGTGAGAAGAACATTGTCCGCGGCGCCGCCCATATAGCGGCCGACGGCGCCCTGCAGGCGCACGATGCCGGGGAAATCGTAGCGGGAGCCCCGCATGACGGCATCGATAGCCGCCAGCCGGGCGAGTTCGCTCATGCCGAAGGGATTTTCGTTGTAGCAGACCATCATGGGACGGTCTGCGCTCGGAGCTCGCCATGCCGCCCAATCCCTGGCTGCTGCAGCGGCCGCAGCGATTTCGGCGGAAGTCGTGACGGGGCTGCTCGGATTCGGACATTGAGTGGACATGGACATGATTGTCTCCGTAGATGCTAAGAGGCCGGCCTCACCAGAGGACCGGAAGGAAAATCTTCGACATAAATTGACTCGCAAAAAACGGTCGGTAATGAACGGATCGTAGGGAAAGACGCTGAAAAACGCAAATGGGACAGACAGAATATTGTCTGCTATGGAAAGCGATGACGGTGTATCGTTAGAGTGCAGGCCGCACGCCGGCGGTGCGTTCTTAAAACGCAAACGCTTGGGGGAGTAGGAAGAGCGCTTTCGGCAGGGAAGCCCGGAAAGCGGGCGGAACGGCAGAGGCTAGGGGGAAAAGTGTAGGTGAAATTCCTGTGAACCGGCGAGACAAAAAAATGCCCCGGGGGTCAAGCCGGGGCATTTTGAAACTTCATGTCTGTCAGCGGATGCCGGGCACCGTCCTCAGGCCGAGCACCTTCATGACCTTCAGCACGGTACTGAATTCGGGATTGCCGGTTCCCGAAAACGCGCGGTACAGATTGACGCGGGAAAGACCGGTCTCACGGGCGATCTCGGTCATGCCGTAGGAGCGGGCGATGTCGCCGAGCGTCTTGCAGACCAGCGTGCCGTCTCCGGGATCTTTTTCATAAGCCGCCTTGAGCATCTGTTCAAACTCTTTGCGGGCCTTGTTGTATTCCGATGTGCTGAGCTTGTGGAGTTTCATTTTTTTGGTCTTCTGGCGAGTCGTAGGGAATGCCCGGCTTCAGGAGCCGCTTGAGCCGGGCTGTCTGCCATTTTAATAAATTACTGTGCTTTCAGTGAAGCATTTTCCGCGTCCTTTCCCTTAAATGAAGATCATCGAAAGATTCTCTCAAAGGCATTTGTTCCTCATGAAATACGTGAAAATCAGATTCAGCAATCGGAGGAGAGGATAGAAACTGACAGGATTGCCTGATTTTCATGCGATTTCAATCATTTGAAAGATCGGAAAAGATTATTTGCAAAATTTGCAAAACAGATCAGACGGCCGCGGGAGAACGGACCGGCGGAAGGGTAAACACCTACCGATTAAATAGGCAATAAAGCCTGAATTCGGCTGTCGGAAAAGGCGTCCGACATTGAGAAAATCCGTTTCAGAGTGTTCGGAGGACCGGTCTTCCGTCCTCAAATGCCGCATAACCTCCGCGAATCGGAGATGTCCCGTCGAAGTGCCAGTCGGGCAGAACGATGCGAAGCACGTTTTCGCCGAGCTGAGCGGCGCTCGGACGATGGGTATGACCGTGAATGACCGCATCCGCCCGGGCGGCGCGGGCTGCCGCCAGGACGGCGGCGGGGTCAGTGTCGGTGACCGAGGGGTCTTTTTCAACCTTGCGGGCGCGGCTTCGCGAACGGGCGTTTTCGGCGATGGCGATGCGCTTTTTCAAAGGGAGCCGCATGACGAGCCACTGCCACCACACGCTGCGGACGCGGCGGCGCACGGCCTGATAATCGTCATCCTTCGTGCACCAGAGGTCGCCGTGGGAAAGCAGAAGACGCGTATCTCCGACCGTAACGACGGCCGGATCGCGAAGGAGGACGGCGCCGATTTCCCGGGCAAAGCGTTCGCCCATCATGAAGTCGCGGTTTCCCTGCATGATGAAGAGACCGTGAGAGGCGGACCATGTCCGCAGGGCGCGGACGATGCTCTCAGCGGTGAACGATGCGTCGTCGCCGATCCAGTAGTCGAAGAAGTCGCCGAGGATCACCAGCTCGCGGTGTCCGGCAGCTTCGTTTTCAAGAAAACGGAAGAATCCCGCCATCGTGTCGGGTTCGGTCTTGGATAGATGCAGGTCGGAAATGAAGACCGGATCGGCGAGCGCGACCGTGTCGCGCGTGCCTTCAAGTGTCGGACAGGAAAAGGGAGAGAGCATGGCGGGCGCATCGTTTGGGAATGCCCTTCATTGTAGCGGAGAAGAAAGCAGAAGCCCGTCTGCCGGAAGAGGGCGGACGGGCTTCAGAAAGAGAGCGGACGCTGATTACTTTTCGCTGTCGGCAGACGGCGCGCCGGGCTGAGCAGGAACGTCGGCAGGCTGCTGCGCGGGAGCGGCCGGGGCTTCGGCCGCCTGAGCGCTCTTATCGCCGCCGAGACCGAGAGATTCGGCGATCATCGAGCCGCCGACGGCACCGATCGCAGCCCCCATCATGTTGGAGACGAAGCCGTCGCCAGAAGACTGGGCCTGGGCCGGGGCGTCCGCCTGAGCGGGCGCGGCGTTCTGAGCGGGCGCGGCGTTCTGAGCAGGCGCTGCATTCTGGGCCGGCGCAGCGTTCTGCTGCGCGGCTGGCTGAGCCGTCTGGGTCTGGGCGGGCTTGGCGGCGGGCGCGGCCTGGCGGGCAGGAACCGGATTCGTCACCGGGGCCGGGGCCTTCTTCACGGCGGCGGGCGCCGGGCGGGAGAAGGAGGGCTTGGCGCGAACCTTGGCAGCTTCGGCGCCCGTTGTGAGCGTCAGGAGCAGGGCGGCGGTCAGAAGAGCAATTTTGGTCTGTTTCATGTTTTTGTCCGAGAGAATGGAGAAAGATGGGGGCTATTATAGAGTTTGCTTCAATAGCATAATGGCTATGATGAAAGTTTTTACAACTTTGAAACTTCGTGCCGGGTCAGTCGATCTTTGCGTTCCACGTATCGCATTTGCCGGGTATGCCCGTCTCAAATCCCCGCCTGAACCAGAAGAGGCGCTGTTCCGACGTGCCGTGGGTGAAGCTGTCGGGAACGACTCTGCCGCCGGCCTGCCGCTGCAGGCGGTCGTCGCCGATCGCCGCCGCGGTATTGAGGGCTTCCTGCAGGTCGCCCGCTTCCAGAATGCCTTCCTTCTGCATATAGTGACCCCAGACGCCGGCAAAGCAGTCGGCCTGCAGTTCCATTCTGACCTGAATGCGGTTGGCTTCCTTTTTGGAGACGCTCTGCTGCCGGCGCTGCACTTCGCTTGAAATGCCGAGAAGCGTCTGGACGTGATGGCCGACTTCATGAGCAAGCACATAGCCGAGCGCGAAGTCACCGCCGCCGCCCAGCCTGGTCTGCATGTCCTTCCTTAACTTCCCACGAAAGTTACACTCAACACTAAAAATCACTTCCCGAGAAATGTCATTGTCAAGCGACATGAGGGTAGACCCTAGCGACGACATAAGAACTGACCCACCTATTTCAAGGTTTATGCAGGTGTACTGCAGTTGAAAGAGAGAGGGGGAGTGACAGGCAGAGGTGAGCCCGTAGGG
>JAGBFJ010000106.1 GCA_017936545.1 Sutterella sp. | reverse complement strand
TTTGTTTCCTGCTATCTGCACGATGCTGCCTGCGAGCCCGAACTCGACGAAGCGCTGTCCGCCGCGCTCGGACGGGCGCTCGAACCGCCCAGGCGGCTCTGCGCCGCACGGCTTCGGACGCAGATTCAGCGCCGCGAGCGATGCCTGATGGTGGCGCTTCCCGTGCCGACTGCCAATGCCACGCCCGCCTTTGAAGCGGCGCTGACGGCGGCGCTTTCCCGCGAGCTGCGGCCGCTCGCCGATCTCTTTTCCCGCCCGATGCTTTCCTGAGACAGGTAAAAACCCTCAGGTGTCGGCGGGCCGACAGTGATGGTCTTTGCCGTGATTCAGAATCGCCGCAGTGATTCTGAGAGGCATCCCCGACCGAAGGATGCCGAAGAAAGGAGACCCATCATGAAGACATTTGTTCGTACGCTGACCGCGGCTGCCGTTATCGCCGCGATGACCCCGGGTTTTGCCGCCGACGTCGCTTATGACGCCGACATCGTCGTGATCGGCGCGGGCGGCGCTGGAACCGCCGCCGCCTGGGCCGCCGCCGAAAAGGGGCTCAAGGTCGTGACGCTTGAAAAGCAGGCCATGCCGGGCGGCACCTGCAAGTTCTCCGAAGGCATCTTCGCCGTGGAAAGCTCGATGCAGCGCAACTGGAACTACGGCCTGACGCGCGACGAAGCCTTCCAGAAGATCATGAACTACGGCCACTGGCGCGGCAACGCGAAGATGGTCCGCGCCTTCGTCAACAAGTCGGCCGACACGATCGACTGGATGATCAGGAACGGCGTCAAGTTTGAAAAGCTCTTCTCGAACTATCCGAACGGTCTCTACACCTGGCACATCTATGAAGGCCGCGGCGCCGGCTGGATCAACCTCTTCATGCAGAAGTACAAGGATGCTGGCCAGACGCTTCTCACCAACACCTGGGGCGAATCGCTCATCACCGACAAGTCTGGCCGCGTGATCGGCGTGAAGGCCACCAACAAGGCGGGCGACAAGATCACCGTGAACGCCAAGGCGACCGTCATTGCGACGGGCGGCTTTTTCGCCAACAAGGAAATGCGTGAAAAGTATCTGCGCTTCCCGACCGCTGACGGTCTCGCTCAGGCCGGCAAGACGGGTGACGGCATCCGCATGGCCTGGTCGGTCGGCGGCGGCAGCGAAGGTCTTGAAGTTCAGGCCTCCTATCGTCCGGGTCCGCGCGGCATCGGCACGACGAACCATGTCGCCGCCACCGCCAAGCAGCCTCATCTCTGGCTGACTCCGAAGGGTGAACGCTTCTGCGACGAAAAGATCATGCTCGAGTGGCCGTTTGCCGGCAATGCGCTCGAACGCATCGGCGGCACGATGTACGTGGTCTATGACCAGGCGACGCTCGACCATATGGAAAAGGATCAGGGCATCGACCTCGGCGTCGGCGTGATGGTTCCGGTCGGCACGAAGCTTAATAAGTTCCAGACCGAATTCGCCGATGCGCAGAAGGCCGGCTGGGCCTTCAAGGCGAACACGCTCGACGAGCTCGCCAAGATGACCGGCATGAACCCCGACAAGCTGAAGAAGACCGTCAAGGCCTACAACGGCTTCTGCGCGATCCGTCACGACGAAGAATTCGCGAAGGATCCGGCTTATCTGCGCGAAGTGAAGACCGGCCCCTTCTATGCCGTGAAGTCCGTGGCGTCTTCGCTCGGCACGCTCGGCGGCATCAAGGCGAACGAACGCTTCGAAGTCGTTACGCAGGCTGAAGATCCGATTCCGGGTCTCTACGCCGCCGGCAACGACGTGGGCGGCATGTACGGCGACTCGTACGACCTCCTGATGGCGGGTTCCACCGTGGGCTTTGCCGTCAACTCCGGCCGCATTGCGGTTGAATCGGCTTCCGAATACATCAAGACCCTGAAGTAATCCTTCCGACTCGGCACGAATCGGCCCGCTGCAGTCAGTCTGCGGCGGGCCGTTTGCATTTGGTCTGCTGAGAGTCGGGATGAGGAAGTTGCTAGACCGGCCGCCAGTCGGGCAGACAGCCGCCCCGATGATCGATCCAGTCGTAGATGTCGTCGAAAAGCGCCCGGCAGAGATCCAGATCCTGTCCGACGCGACGGGCCAGACCTGCACGGCGCCAGCCGCTGATGATCTCCGTGACGCTCTGACGCGTGAGATTCACCGTCTGTCCGAGCGTCTCGGCGGAAATCCGGTAGGGGAGTCTCAGCCAGTCTCCGGCATCCGGATTATCCAGACTGCCTTCGTAGAGAAGGAGCGCCTTCATCAGGATCTTGACACGCTGTTCGGGCGGAAGTGTGAAGTTGGCGATCATGCCTTCGATCACCGACTCCTGCTTGGCCACGGCATGCTGATACTTGACGCGGGAGGCTTCGGGATCGTTGAAGACGTGCCGCTCGAAAAAGTCGGGAGACGTGCACCAGACGCGGGACGCCGTGACGGCGCGGGTCTCGACGTTGCAGCGCTTGCCGACGCTCGAGGTCATGTCGCACATCGACGTGCCGGGGAGAATCAGAGACATGACGGCCGGACGGCCCGTGACGTCGCCGGCCACATAGTAGGCGCAGAGTCCTTCTTCGAGCAGAAAGAGCCGGTTGGCATCGCCGCCCCGCTTCAGGACCTCGCCCGCGGCGACGCTGCGAAGCGTGCCGTGCCGGCGGATGCGCTCGGCGATGATGTCGGGCTCGCGCGGAGAGACGTACGGATAGTTGACGAAGATCTGTCTCATGGCAGAAACCCGTGTTCCCGGCGCCGTTCCAGCCAGTCCTGACAGTCGGCAAAAAGCTCGCTGTGCACTTCAAGGTCCAGACCGGAGCGTCTGGCGGCGCCCTGCCTGATCCATTCGCTGATCGTCCGGGAGACATTGGCGCGCGTGAGATTGACGACGAGGCCGAGGACCTCGGCGGGCAGCCGCCAGGGCACTGTCATCCAGCCGTCCGACTCCCGGCTTCCGGCACGGATCAGCTGACGGATCAGAATCTTGAGCCGCAGGGCGGGCGGGAGCGTGAAGTTGGCGGACATCGCTTCAAGCGACGCTTCTTCCTTGGAGATCAGATGCTGAATCTTGAGCGCGGAGAGTTCGGGGTCCGAAATCACCATTTCCGAAAGAACGCGGGGCGGCACCACCAGAATGACGCCGTCCGTGACGGCGCGCCACTCGATGTTGTAGCTTCGGTGCCCCAGCGTCGTGATGTCGCCGAGCGTGCAGCCCGGCACCATCAGAAACGGAATGAAGGGATGCGGCGTGTCGATGCTGTAGTAGGCGCAGACCCCTTCCTCGACGAGAAAAAGCCGGTTCGTTTCCGTTTCCGTCTTGATGACTTCGCCGCGCCGGACATGCCGCCTCGTGCCGTGACGGCGCATGAGCGCAATGACGGGTTCCGGATCGGGAGGGGGCACGTAGGGGTCGGTGGTGAAGAACTGGCGCATCAGTGAGTCTGTCGTTCGAAGCCCGTCGAAACGCCTCAGACCGTAAGCGTAACGGTCACCGGCGCATGGTCGGAAGGCTGCGGATTGCTTCGGGGAGTCTCGTCAATCCTAGCGTCTGAAAGCGCGGGTTTCAATGCCTCGGAAACGAGCAGATGGTCGATGCGAAGGCCGTGATTGTTCTCGAAAGCACGGAAGCGGTAGTCCCACCAGGAATACGCTTCGTCCTTCGGGTGCAGCGTGCGGAAGCTGTCGATGAGTCCGAGCGAGAGAAGGCCTTCGAAGGCCGCGCGCTCGGGCGGGCTGACCAGAACGCCTTCGGACCAGCCGGCCGGATCCCAGACGTCGATATCGGCGGGTGCGATGTTGAAGTCGCCGCCGAGCACGAGACGCGGAGAGGACGCGAGACTGTCGCGGAGATAAGCTCTGAGCGAGCGCAGCCAGTCGAGCTTGTAGAGATACTTCCAGCTGCCCGGCGACATGCCGTTCGGGAAGTAGGCGCCCACAAAGCGGACGGTCGAGCCGTCGGATGCGCCTCTGGGCCGCAGCGTCGCCGCAATGAGGCGCTTCTGCTCGTCGGGATAGCCCGGCATGTTCAAATCAGGCTGAGCAGGCGGCTCCATCGTTTCGCGGCGGGTGAGCAGTGCCACGCCGTTGTAGGTCTTCTGCCCCGTAAAGACGGCATCGTATCCCGCCGCGGCCAGCATGCCCGCGGGAAAGGCGTCGTCGGTGAGCTTGGTTTCCTGCAGCACGACGGCGTCCGTCTTCGTGGCGTCGAGCCAGTCGATGAGCTGCGGCAGGCGGACTTTGAGCGAGTTGACGTTCCAGCTCGCAAGCGTGATCTTGGGCAAGGGAGTCTCCGGCGGGAAAAACAAGGATGCCTCTGATTGTAGCGCGGAGGTTCCTGCCGACAGAAAAAGGCCCCGCCGGACGTGAAGACGTTCGGGCGGGGCCGATTTTGAAGACGGCGGGAAGAAGCGCTTTTCAGGCCTCTCAGGCGGCGGGTGCGTCCGTCATGCCGCTGTGGCGCAGCAGGGCGTCGATGCTGGGACGGCGTCCGCGGAAGGCGACGAAGCTTTCCATCGCATCGCGGCTCGAGCCCCGGGCGAGGATTTCGTTCATGAAGCGCGTGCCGGTTTCCGGATTGAGAACGCCTGTTTCCTCAAAGGCGGAGAAGGCGTCGGCGGAGAGCACTTCGGCCCACTTGTAGCTGTAGTAGCCGGCGGCATAACCGCCCGCAAAGATATGCGAGAAGCTCTGCGGGAAGCGGTTGTAGGCGGGCGGGAAGGA
The DNA here is from genome assembly GCA_017936545.1 of Sutterella sp. Classification (GTDB taxonomy): domain Bacteria; phylum Pseudomonadota; class Gammaproteobacteria; order Burkholderiales; family Burkholderiaceae_F; genus Sutterella. The sequence goes on along the minus strand of JAGBFJ010000106.1, from coordinate 22,398 downwards.
CACGGCCACTTCGCGGCGCACGTCGGCGAGAAGGGCCTGAACGTCGTCCTTCGCCGGATCGAACGACGTGTGAAGCAGCATGTCGAAGAGCGCAAACTCGACCTGACGCACGCAGGCCATGCCGGCCTCGAAATTCTTGGCGGCGAGCATCTTGCCGAAGAGCTCGCGCGGCAGCGTCTCGCCGGTGTCGACGTGCTTGGTGAGGCCCTTCACGACTTCCCATTCCCAGGCGAAGTTTTCCATGAACTGACTCGGGAGCTCCACGGCGTCCCATTCGACGCCGCTGATGCCGGATACCGCCGCCTCGGTCTGCTGCGTGAGCAGGTGATGGAGGCAGTGGCCGAATTCGTGGAAAAGGGTCGTCACGTCGTCATGGGTGAGCGTGGCGGGCCGGCCGCCCACGCCCGGGGCAAAGTTGCAGACGAGGTAGGCGACGGGAAGCTGCAGTCTGCCCTTCACGACGGCGCGCGTGCGGTCGCCGTCCATCCAGGCGCCCGAGCGCTTGCCTTCGCGAGCGTAGAGGTCGGCATAGAAGGCCGCGATCTCTCGTCCCTCCCGGTCTTCGATGCGGAAGAACTTCACGTCCGGATGCCAGACGCTCGCCTCGCTGCGGCGGATGCGGATGCCGTAGAGCGTTTCGGCAAGGCGGAAAAGACCGGCAAACACCGTCGGCTCGGTGAAGTACTGCTTCACCGTCTGATCGGAATAGCTGTAGCGGGCTTCGCGGAGCTTTTCGGCCGCGTAGGCCTGATCCCACGGCTCGAGCTTTTCAATGCCGAGCGACGTGCGGGCGAATTCCCGGAGCTCGGCCATGTCGCGTTCGGCGTAGGGCTTGGCGCGGCGGGCAAGGTCCTGCAGGAAGGCGATGACTTCGGCGGGCGACTCGGCCATCTTCGTCACGAGCGACTCTTCGGCATAGTCGGCAAAGCCGAGGAGCTTTGCGTCTTCGCTTCTGAGCGCCAGAATCTCGCGGATGAGCGGCGTATTGTCGAACTTGGCGCCGTCGAATTCCGACGCGCGGGTCGTAAACGCCCGGTAGGCGGTTTCACGCAGCGAGCGGTCGTCAGCATACTGCATGACGGGCAGATAGGACGGGAAGTGCAGCGTGATGCGCCAGCCCTTTTTGCCGGCCGCTTCGGCATTGGCTGCAAAAAGCGCCTTCGTGTCGTCGGGAATGCCGGCAAGCCGGGATTCGTCCTCGACGACGAGTTCCCAGGCGTTCGTCGCGTCGAGCAGGTTTTCGCTGAACTTCTGCGAGAGCATCGAGCGCTTTTCGCCGATCTCCTTGACGCGGGCGCGTTCGGCGGGCGGCAGTTCGGCGCCGGCAAGGCGGAAGTCGCGCAGTTCGCGCTCGATGATGCGGCGGCGGACCGGATTCATGGAAGCGAAGTCTGGCGACGCGGCCATGGCCTTGTATTTGGCAAAAAGGCCTTCGTTCTGCGAGAGATCGATGAAGAGCTGGGTGACGCCGGGGAGTTCGGCGTTGTAAGCGTCGCGAAGCGCCGGCGTGTCGACGACGCTCTGCAGGTGTCCGACGGCGCCCCAGGCGCGGGAGAAGGCCAGCGTCGCCTCTTCGAGCGGCTCGGCGACGTGCGCCCAGTCGGCGGGCGTTTCAGGCGCCGTGACGCGGGCGATGACGCCGCGCAGCGTTTCGGAAAGCGTGCGCACGGCGGGCGCGATGTGTTCGGGCTTCACGGCGGCATAGTCGATCAGGTCGGCGATGCCGAGAAGCGGATTTGCGTTATCGGTCAATTCTGTTCTCTGTTTGAATGGAATATGATCAGCCGAGGCCGAGACGGCGTTCGACCGCTTCGACGGTATTGGTCATCAGCATGGCGATGGTCATGGGGCCGACGCCGCCCGGCACGGGCGTGATGGCTCCCGCGACTTCCTTCACGGCGTCGAAGTCGACGTCGCCGCAGAGTCTGCCGTTTTCGTCGCGGTTCATGCCGACATCGATCACGACGGCGCCCGGCTTCACCATGTCGGCCTTCACCATCTTCGCGCGGCCGACGGCGGCGACGAGAATGTCCGCCTGACGCGTAACCGCGGCGAGATCCTTCGTGCGGCTGTGCGCGACGGTCACGGTGGCGTTCTTCTCAAGCAGCATCAGCGCCTGAGGCTTGCCGACGATGTTGGAGCGGCCGATCACCACGGCATGCTTGCCGCAGGGATCGCACTTCGCTTCTTCCAGAAGCTTCATGACGCCGTAGGGCGTGCAGGGACGAAAGCCCGTTCGGCCCGTCAGGAGCGAGCCCGCCGAGACGACGTGAAAGCCGTCGACGTCCTTTTCGGGAGAAATCGCCGCGATCACGATCTCGGAGGAGAGGTGCTTCGGCAGCGGGAGCTGCACGAGAATGCCGTCCGTTTCCGGATCGGCATTGAGCCGCTCGATCACGGCGAGCAGTTCCGCTTCGGTCGTTTCGGCCGGCAGGCGGATTTCTTCAGAGCGGATGTCGGTGCGCGCGCAGGCGCGGACCTTGTTTCGGACGTAGACCTGGCTGGCGGGATCCTCGCCCACGAGCACCACGGCGAGACCCGGGCGGTGCCCGGCGGCCGTGCAGCGCGCCACGCGCGTCTTCAGTTCGTCCTGGATTCGGCCGGCGAGCGCCTTGCCGTCGATGATTGCTGCCGTCATTTTCCGTATCCTCCCGGCTGACTTATGGCGGATGATCTTGCAAAAGCCGTCCGGGACAGGGTGCCGGACGAAAAAACGGTTCTGCGCAGGACTGCGGCAGAACCGTTTTAGTTTAGCGTCGGAGGCGCATCAGCGGAGCATGTTTGTGCCCATAACCACACGCATCAGATCGGCGACCGTACCGGAGTTGGTCTTGTCCATGATCGAGGCGCGGTGCGCTTCCACCGTCTTGATAGAGATGCCGAGGTCGTCGGCGATCTGCTTGTTGAGACGGCCGTTGATGATGCGTTCGAGCACCTGCTGTTCGCGCGGCGTCAGCTTGGCGAGAAGCGCTTCGTTGAGGCTGCGGCGTTCCTTTTCCATGTGGCGTTCGCGCGCTTCATGGAGCATGCGCTCGACGAGCTGCTTGAGGGCCGCCTGTTCGAAGGGCTTTTCGATGAAGTCGACGGCGCCGCGCTTGAGCGCGTTCACAGCCATGGACACGTCGCCGTGGCCGGTGATGAAGATGATCGGCAGTTCGGCGTTGCGGGCAAGCAGGTGTTCCTGAACTTCCAGACCGCTCATGCCGGGCATGCGGACGTCGAGGACGAGCACAGCGATGGCCTTCGGGTCGTACTTCGCAATGAAGCTCTCGCCGCTGTCGTAAAGTTCAACGCGGTAGTCGCTCGCTTCGAGTAGCCACTTGAGGGAATCACGAACCGCATCGTCGTCATCTACGACATAGACGGTGCCAAGGGTTTCAGGCGTTTCAGAACCGTAATCGTAAGGGAACATCGAGTCTTCTCTCCTCTGGTGAGACAGTCCGTTATTTTACAGCACCGGGCTTACACAGGCCTTATTGTTTTGCCAGCGGAACCGTGAAGCTGAAGGTTGCTCCGCCGCCCGGCGTGTCCGTGATCGTGATGCGGCCCTGATGGATCTCAACGATTGAGCGGCAGATGTTGAGGCCCATTCCCATGCCTTCGTTCTTCGTGGAGTAGAAGGCATCGAAAAGCATCGGCTTGGCTTCGTCCGAGATGCCCGGACCGCGGTCCGCCACGTCGAACTGAATGAAGTGGCCCGAGGCATGAAGATGCACGCGAAGCTCCACCGTGCGGTCCTCGCAGCCCTGAACGGCTTCCATCGCATTCTTGAGCAGATTGAGAAGAAGCTGCTCGAGCATCACGGCGTCGCCCGTCATGGCGGGCAGGCCCGGATCGATGAGCGTGCGGATGCGCGCCTTCAGCTTGTCGGCCTGAATGAGCGCGAGCTCCATCGTCTCCGACACGATCGTTTCGGGTGCCACGGGCATGAACTGAGGATCGGTCTTCTTGGCGGCGGCAAAGCCGCGGATGCGCTTGATGATGGAGGCCGCGCGCTGCGCCTGCTTCGTCACCTTTCCGAGCGCGGCGACCGTGTCTTCGCGGGAAAGCTTGCCCGCCTGAATCATGACGCTGGCGCCCGAGGCGTAGTTGGCGATCGCCGCCAGAGGCTGATTGAGTTCATGCGCGAGCGAACTCGCCATTTCGCCCATCGTGACGAGGCGCTGCGTGGTTTCGGCGCGTTTCACCTGCGCTTCGAGCGCGAGTTCCGTCTCGCGCTGATTCGTGATGTCGGTGGCGATCAGCATGCGCGCAGGCATGTCGTCGGTCCAGGTGAGCCACTGCATGCGCGCGTCGAACCACCGTCCCGTTTCCTCGTCGAAGATGCCGTCTCTGGAAATCAGGGCGGGACGTTCGGTGAGGGCCTTCACCAGACGGACGGCGCCGTCGGCGTCGGAACCGAAGATGCGCTGATAGGGCGCGTTCGAAAATAGGAGCTTCGGATCGTCGGCGTCGGTGCTGATCACGCAGATGGCCGAATTCATTGACTGAACGACGCGCGTGAAGCGTTCGTGCGCGGCGCGCATGCGCTCTCTCGCACGCTTTTGTTCGGTGATGTCGTAGAGTTCGCCGATCCAGCCGATGACTGTGCGGCTTTCGCTCAGCAGCGGCGATACGTTGAGCTGTGCGTCAAAGACCACGCCGTCGCTGCGGCGGACGCGGAATTCGATCGTGCGCACGTGATGCTCTTCCGGATGCGAAAGAATGTCGCCGATCACGTCGGACATGTCGTCCTCCCAGTAGGGGTAGGGCGGCAGCATGCCGACGAGCTCGTCGAACGAATGGCCGACGAGCTTCTGGAAGGTGTCGTTGACGAACAGAATCCGTCCCGTGCGGTCGGTCACGCGGATGCCGGCGAGCGCCGATTCGCTCATGGCTGCTCTCAGCGCGTATTCGGCGAACAGCAGCTGATGGGCCTTGTGCTGCTGACGCTGGTATTTGAGCAGGAGGGCGAGCGAAAGCGCCAGAAGCGCGGCGAGCGCCAGAATCGACCAGAGCTTCACGTTGGCGGTCGTAAAGAGCGAATGCTCGTTGCTGAGCGCGACGAATTTGAGCGTCGGGTCGTTCAGCATCGGGATCGTGGTCGCGTAGCTGAGCGTGTTGGCCGTCTTTTTGTATTTCTGCCGGTCGACGAGCGGCGTGCCGTTCTTTTCCAGATAAAAGACGTACGACGTGTCGTCGGAAAGCGCCGCTTCGCTGATGAGGCGCGTCAGATTGATGCGCGCGACGAGCGCCTGATCCGCCGCAGGCGTCGGCACATAGAGATTCACGAAGACCTGGGTGCCCCCGAGTGTGTAGGGTGGCGTGATGAGCGAGGCGTCCTGGCGCAGCACGCTGTCGATGGCCGCCCGGCTCTCAGCCGTCTCGGCGGCGTTGCCGAGCGTGCGGGTGACGAAGTTGCTCTGGGAGGGCGACACCCAGTGGCGCAGTACGTCGTAGTGCTTCGACACGAGAGCGAGTTCAAGCACCTCCCGGCGGTCCTGCATCAGGCCGAGCGCAGCCATTTCCGAACTGGCCACCCGGGTCTTGACGCCCGGCACGTGCATGAGGCGCATGCTGGTCTTCTGCATGAGTTCCGTCGTGCCGAGGAGTCGCGATTCCACCGACTGGACCGCCAGATCGCTCGCCTGCTGCAGCTTCACGCTTTCAGCCTGTCGGTCGGCGTCGATCAGAAAGACCGCCACGAAGAAGAAACAGGCGGCCAGAAGCACCAGCGCCGCCCATGAAGCGTAGATGCCCATGCGCGAACTCTGCTTGTCGTTCTGCTTGCCGTTGAGCTGACGGAAGGTCGACGCGACCTGTTCGTCGGTGTATTCCTGAGCCATGAATGTCGGGGATGATTTCTGTATCGGGGTGAGGGATTCATTCGCCATTGTAGTGCCCGCGGGCCCGCGGCGTTCCTGAGACCTCAGTCCTTTCCTGAGGTAGCGGACGCGGCTTTGCCGCTACAATAAGCCCCGTGATTCTCTGACTCTCAAAACGGATTTCCCATGGCTTTTACTCAGCAGGAACTGAAGCGCGAAGTCGCCCGCGCGGCGCTCGCATATGTCGAAGAAGGCAAGGTGCTCGGCGTCGGCACGGGCTCGACCGTTGATCAGTTCATCGATCAGCTGCCGACGATCCGCGAAAAGATCCCTGCCTGCGTGTCCTCGAGCGAGCGCTCGACCAAGCGCCTCGAGGCGCTCGGCTTCAAGGTGCTCGACATGAACGAAGTCGATGAAATCGGCGTCTACGTCGACGGCGCCGACGAAATCGATCCGGGCTTCTCGATGATCAAGGGCGGCGGCGGTGCGCTGACGCGCGAAAAGATCGTGGCTTCGATCTCCGGCCGTTTCGTCTGCATCGCCGATGCGTCCAAGAAGGTGCCCGTGCTCGGCCGCTTCCCGCTTCCCGTCGAAGTGATTCCGATGGCCGCCCGCGCCGTCAAGGCCAGACTCGAGGCGCTCGGCGCCGAGGTGAAGCTTCGCGACTTCGTGACCGACAACGGCTGCCATATTCTGGATGCGTCGGGTCTCGCCATCACGGACCCGAAGGCGCTTGAAGCCGAAATCAACGCCTGGCCCGGCGTCGTCACGGTGGGGCTTTTCGCCGCCCGCGGCGCCGACGTGCTGCTGCTCGGCACGCAGGAAGGCGTCGTCACGACGGTTCGTCCCTGAGGACTGAAGCGCCGGCCGCCGGATAAAAAAAGCACCCTGATCCCCGGAAGGGGACAGGGTGCTTTCGGTGTTTCAGCCGGCTGCTCAGTGCTGCGGCGGCACGAAGTTTTCAGGCGCCTGCACGTTTTCGGCATCGCCGAAGAAATAGCGTTCGCACTGCTGCATCAGATGCTGGCGGGCGGAAAGATCGGCCAGATTGAGACCGTATTCGTTCACCATCATCGTCTGCAGGCGCGTCCAGTCGGCCCAGGCTTCCTTGCTCACTTCGCGCCAGATGCGCTTGCCGAGCTCGCCGGGAAAGGGCGGATAGGCGAGGCCTTCGGCCTCCTTCTTCAGTTTCACGCAGTTAACCATGCGGGCCATCGTCGGTGCTCCTTGAAATCAGATCAGATGAGTCAGAGCCGATCGGACCGATGCGGCTCGTCAGAGAAAAGTGCGTACATTGTAGCGCGTGTTGACCTGCGCGCTTTTGGTCCGGCGGCAGGCGCGCCTGGCGCGGATAAAGTCTTGAATATTGAGTTTAGAAAGTATGTCTGACCGAGCTTTGTTTGCGGCCTTCCAGAAGGTGAAGGCCGCTGTCGACGACGCCGTCTCCGCCACCAAGCGCAGAGAAGAGGAGCGCCGCGCCGAGGAAGAGGCGAAAAAGGCCGAGAAGAAGGCCCGCGTGGTCAGGGCGAAGGAAAGAAAAGCCGAAGCCGTCATGCCGACGGCCGGGAGCGTCAGCGCATCCGCCTTTACCGCGTCGGGCGGCTTCGGCGAGGCGCTAGCATCGGCCGCCCGTTCGTCGGGCGCGTCCTTCCGCATGGCCGGCAAAAAGCCCTCCCGCCCGCAGGTCGTCAACGTCATGCAGACGGCGCCGGCTTCGTCCTCCTCGTCCCGTCCTTCCGAGCGCCGTTCCGCACTGGACGTGAAGGCGGACGCTGACGGAAAGGGCGCCCGCAGACAGCCGGTCAGACCGGCGAATGCGCCCCGCAGAGCCGAGACTCCCCGGACCGAACGTCCGGCTGCCGGCCGTCCCGTCCGAGAGGCCGCCGGGGCCGGGCAGGGCGAACGCCGGGATCGCCGTCCCCGTCTCAGCTATGAAGAGCGCCGCACGCCAGTGCCGCCTTTTTCGCTGATGCCGGGACTGCCCGTTTCCGAACGCGGCGAGGAGGTCGCCCGCGCCATCCGCGACAATCAGGTCGTCATCGTCTGCGGCGAAACGGGTTCGGGCAAGACGACGCAGCTGCCGAAGATCGCCATGATGGCGGGCCGCGGCACGCACGGCATGATCGCGCACACGCAGCCGCGCCGCATCGCCGCGAGTTCGATCGCCAAGCGCATCGCAGAGGAACTGAAGACCGAGCCCGGCGAAGTCGTCGGCTACAAGGTCCGTTTTACCGATACGACGAGTCCCGGCGCGACGATCAAGCTGATGACGGACGGCATTCTGCTGGCCGAAACGCAGACCGATCCTATGCTCCGCGCCTACGATACGGTCATCATCGACGAAGCGCACGAGCGCTCGATCAACATCGACTTTCTGCTCGGCTATCTGAAGCGCCTTCTCGCCCGGCGGCGCGACCTCAAGGTGATCGTCACCTCGGCCACCATCGACGCCGAGCGCTTTGCCGCCCATTTTGCGGTGAACGGCCGTCCCGCGCCGGTTCTCACCATCTCCGGGCGCACCTATCCGGTGGAAATCCGCTACCGTCCGCTCGAAGACGTGGACGAGGCGGACGACAAGACGATGCTCGCCGCCGTCGATAATGCGGTGAGCGAACTTGAGGCTTCGGGACGGGGCGACATTCTGGTTTTCCTTCCCGGCGAACGGGAAATTCGGGAGACGGCCGACTATCTGAGAAAGACGCGGCCCGCGACGGTCGACATTCTGCCTCTCTTCGCACGGCTTTCGGCGGCCGATCAGGAAAAGGTCTTCCGGCCTGCCGGCGCTCGCCGCATCGTGCTGGCGACCAACGTAGCCGAAACCTCGATCACCGTGCCCGGCATCCGATACGTGGTCGATACCGGCCTTGCCCGCGTCAAGCGCTACTCCTACCGCAACAAGGTCGAGCAGCTGCTGATCGAACCCGTCAGCCAGGCTTCCGCCAATCAGCGCGCGGGCCGCTGCGGCCGCGTGGCCAACGGTATCTGCATCCGTCTTTACGACGAGAACGACTTTGCACGCCGTCCGGCCTTCACCGATCCGGAAATCATGCGCTCGAACCTCGCCGCCGTGATTCTGCGCTCGATGTCGCTCAAGCTCGGCGACGTCCGCGAGTTTCCCTTCGTGCAGGCGCCGCCTCCGCGCGCCATTGCGGACGGCTACCAGATTCTGCAGGAACTCAACGCCGTGACCGAAGAGGGCGAGCTCACCAACATCGGGCGCGAGCTTGCCAGACTTCCGGTCGACCCGAGACTGGCCCGCATGCTGCTCGCAGGCGCCGAGCAGGGCAGTCTCGAGGAACTTCTCATCATCTGCTCGGGACTCTCGATTCAGGATCCCCGCGAGCGCCCGCTCGATCAGCAGCAGGCGGCCGACGAGGCGCATAGGAAGCTCGCCGACGAGAAGTCGGACTTCCTTTCGTACGTGAAGCTCTGGCGCTGGTTCGAGACCGCCTATGAGGAAAAGGAAAGCAACCGCCGGCTCGATGCCGAACTGAAGCGCCGCTTCCTCTCCGCCCGCCGTCTTCGCGAATGGCGCGACGTGCGACGCCAGCTCGCGCAGCTGACCGACGAGCTCGGCTGGCGGCGCAATACCGCGCCCGCCACGTTCGAGCAGGTTCACCGTGCGCTTCTGACCGGTCTTCTCGGCAACATCGGCTCGAAGGCGGTCGAAAGCGACTTCCGTGCGCCGCCCTATCTCGGCGCGCGCGGCATCAAGTTCTGGATCTGGCCGGGATCGGCCCGCGCCAAAAAGGCCGGACGCTGGATTCTCGCCGCCGAAATCGTCGAAACGTCCCGCCTTTTTGCCCGGTGCGTCGCCGACATCGAGGTCGAGTGGATCGAGGCGGCTGCCGGACGGCTCATCAAAAAAAGCTGGACCGAACCCCACTGGGAAAAGAGCCGGGGCGAGGTCGCGGCTTTCGAACGCGGCACCCTCTACGGTCTCACGATCTATCAGCAGCGCCGAGTCAGCTTCGCGCCCCATGACCCGAAGCTCGCGCGCGAAATCTTCATCCGTCAGGCTTTGGTCGAAGGAGACTGGGACGGCCGTGCGGACTTCTTCTCGCACAACCGCCGTCTCGTGAACGACATCCGCGAGCTCGAACACAAGACGCGCCGTCCCGACGTGCTGGTCGACGATCAGCTCATTTTCGACTTCTACGACGAGCGCATTCCCGCCGATGCGGTGGGCACGGCATCCTTCATGAAGTGGCTCCGCACCGCGCAGGCCGCTGATCCGAAGTGCCTCTTCATGACGCGCGAGGAACTGATGCGCCATGACGCCGCCGGCGTGACGAACCGATATTTCCCGAAGACGATGGAGATGGCCGGCGTCACGATGGCGCTCAACTACCATTTTGAACCGGGCAGTCCGCGCGACGGTCTTACGCTGGCCGTTCCGCTTTTCGCGCTCAATCAGATCGATGCCATCCGCGCCGAATGGCTGGTGCCGGGCATGGTGAAGGAAAAGGCGCAGACGCTCATCAAGTCGCTTCCGCAGAAAATCCGCCGCAACTGCGTGCCGGTGGCCGACTACGCCAAGGGCTTCTTCGTCCGCACGAAGGAGGGCGAACCGCAGGGCGTGCCGTTTGCGGAGGCGCTTGCCCGGGATATCCGGGAAAACACGGGCGTGCCGTGTCAGGTGACCGACTTCAAGTTCGAGCAGCTGCCGCCGCACCTCATCATGAACTTCAAGGTGCTCGACGAGCACGGCCGTCAGCTCGGCATGGGGCGCAATCTCTCGCAGCTTCGCGCCGAACTCGGCGAAGCAGCGCAGGAAACCTTCCGCGAAGTGGCTCAGGAGGATGCGGCGGTCGCGAAGGATCTGGAGGAAGGCATCACCGACTGGACCTTCGGAGAGCTGCCGGAGCTGATGGAAATTTCCCGCAAGGGACAGACGCTGATAGGCCATCCGGCGCTTGTCGACCGGGGCAGCGACTGCGCGGTGGACGTCTTCGACGATCCGAACGAAGCACGCCGCGAACACCGCCGCGGTCTTCTGCGTCTTTTCAGACTGGCGCTGCGAGAACAGGTGAAGTTCGTCGAAAGAACGCTGCGCGATCTCGGACGCGTCCAGATGCAGGCGCAGATGGTGCCCGGCCTCGCCAAACTGTTCGAAAGCGGCGATGCGCTCTCGAACGCCGTCATCGACTGCGCGCTCGAGGCGACCGCACTGGCCGAACCCTGGCCCAATTCCGAACAGGCCTTCCGCGAGCGCCGCGAGGACGTGAAGGGACGCCTGACGCTGGTGTCCGGAGAAATTTCACGGCTTCTGACGGCCATCGTGGCCGAATCCGCTTCGATACCCGCCAAGCTGAAGCGGTTCCAGAATGAAAAAGCCCTGACGGCCGACGTCGAGCAGCAGCTTCGGGATCTCTTCCGTCAGGACTTCCTTACGACGGTGCCGCTCTCTCAGCTCTCGCACTACCCGCGCTATCTGAAGGCGATTCAGTATCGCCTGGACCGCTACCGGGACGATCCCGCCCGCGATGAATCCCGCAGAAGCGACATCGAGCGCCTCACCGTGCCGCTCATGCGCGCGCGGGCCGCGCGGCGCGGTCAGACGGATACCCGTCTGGAGGAATTCGGGTGGATGCTGCAGGAGCTTCGCGTCTCTCTCTTTGCCCAGCAGCTGCGCACGCCCATGCCCGTCAGCGTGAAGCGTCTCGAACGCGTCTGGGCCTCGATTGAACGCCTTTGATCAGCACCAGATCCCCGCAAAGAGGAAGCCCGCCGGGCAGTGAGGCAGTCCGGCGGCGCGAGCAGAAGATTTCTATTGTCCGCATGGTTTTTTCTGCGCCGGCCTTCCGGGGCGGTTAAAATATTAAGTTACCGACCGCGCGCATAAATTCCGGTGCCGCGGAATTTGTCCGATCATTCGTTTTGCAGAGAACTTCCGTGAATCTGCCCGTCAAGACTTTAGTCCTTGCACTCGGTCTAGGTGCTTTTGTCGCCGTGTCTCCGGCGGCGTATTCGGCGCCTGCTCAGCAGAGCGCGCCCGCCAAAACTGCGGCTGCCAAAAAGACCGTCAGAAAGGCGGCGCCGAAGAAGAAGGCGTCGGCCAAGCAGGCAACGCTCAGGAAAAATGCCAAGGCCAAGAAAAAACCAAAGGCCCGTTATGTGAAGATCCGCCGCGCCCCGTCGCAGGCCACGCTGGCCGGTCTTCGCGAAACGCCCGATGCGCTCAGCCTGGGTTCGAGCGTGGCCTATGCGGTGGATCAGGATACGGGGGAAGAGCTCTTCAGCAAGAATGCCGACGTGGAGCTGCCGATCGCTTCGGTGACGAAGCTCATGACTGCGCTCGTGATTGCCGAGAGCGGTCTGCCGCTGAACCAGAAAATCCGAATTACCCGCGAGGACTACGTCCGTTCCCGGGCTTCTTCGAAGATCCGCAGCGGCATGGTGATGACCCGCGGAGCGGTCCTTCAGGCTGCGCTGATGTCGAGCGACAACCGCGCGGCAACGGCGCTTGCCCGCACCTATCCGGGCGGACGCCGCGCCTTCGTGCAGAAAATGAATGAAACGGCGGAGCGTCTCGGCATGGAGGATTCCTATTTTGCCGATCCGTCGGGTCTCGACAACCGCAATCATTCGACGGCGCGGGATCTAGCCAAACTTGTTTCGGCTGCGCATGAGCATGAATCGATCCGCGAAGCCTCGACAAGTCCCGCCGCCCGTCTGAAGGCGGGCCGCTATTTCCTCAAGCTTCAGACGACCAATCGTCTGATCGGCAATCCCGACTGGAACATCGGCGTGCAGAAGACGGGCTTTACGACCGCCGCGGGCCGCTGCATGGTGGTTCAGAGCGAATTCGCCGACCGCCGCGTCGTGATGGTGCTGCTCGACAGTCCCAACAGCGCACAGCGTGCGGCGGACATGCAGACGATGCGCCGCTTCGTGGAAAACGAGTCGGACATCAACGCGCAGTTTTCCGAAGCCCTTCCCTATGAGATCTTCTGAGAACGGATAAGTCCGCGTCTGAATAATAAAAAGCCCGCCGGCATGAGTGCCTGCGGGCTTTCGTTTGTCGGCGACGAATTTCAGCCGAGCGCGACGTCGAGCGCCATCATCACGAGAAAGCCCGCGATGAAGGAGAGCGTGCCCGAATCGCTGTGTTCGGAGAGGTGGGCGGAGGGAACAAGCTCTTCCACCACCACATAGATCATGGCGCCAGCCGTGAAGGCGAGAAGCCAGGGCATCGCCGGCGCGACGGCTGCGATCGCGAAGGCGGCGAGAATCCCGAAGACGGGTTCGGCGAGACCGGAGAGCGCGCCGAGCGTGAAGGCATACCCCTTGGATCTCCCGTCAAGCAGAAGCGGCAGTGCGACGGCTGCGCCTTCCGGCACGTTCTGAATGCCGAGACCGACGGCAAGGGCGACGGCGGAGGCCAGCGCGGCCGGATCGCCCGACAGTCCCGCCATTCCGAAAGAGAGTCCCGCCGACATGCCTTCGGGAATGTTGTGAAGCGTCACGGCCATGAAAAGAAGGGACGAGCGCGGCAGATGCGCTTTCGGGCCTTCGGGAGTATCCGAGGTCGGATGCATGTGCGGCATCAGTTTGTCGAGCGCAAAGAGAAAGAGCGCGCCGAGACCGAAGCCGGCCGTGGCCGGCAGCCATTCGGGAAGGGGACCGTCGGCGGAGAGCTCGATCGACGGAATCAGCAGACTCCAACAGGAGGCTGCGGTCATCACGCCGGCGGCAAATCCCATCGACAGCGAATGCCAGAGGTCGGGTTTCTTTTTGCCGATGAGAAAGACGGCCGAGGCTCCCAGCGCCGTCATGGCGAAGGTAAAGCCGGTGCCGGCCAGAGTTAGAAGAATCGGAGAAGAAAGCATGGCGGGGAATGAGGATAATGGGTTTCGTTTACTCTACGCTTCCCTCATGCGGAGCGTCAAATGTCCGCCGGCATGAAAACGCCCGCCTCGGCAGGGACCGGGCGGGCGAAACAGCAGGCGCGGAAGCAGCCGGCTCAGCCGAGCGCCACGTCCAGAACCATCATCAGGAGAAAGCCGCCCGCAAAGGAGAGCGTGGCCGTATCGCTGTGCTCGTTGAGGTGAGCCGCAGGCACGAGCTCTTCCGCCACGACGTACATCATGGCGCCCGCCGTAAAGGCAAGCAGCCAGGGCATGAGCGGCGCGATCAGCGTGACGGAAAAGGCGGCAAGCAGACCGAAGACGGGTTCGGGAAGCCCCGACAGCGCGCCGAGGCCGAAGGCATACAGACGGGTGCGGCCGTCCATCAGCAGGGGCAGCGCCACGGCTGCGCCTTCGGGGACGTTCTGAATGCCCAGACCGATGGCGAGCGCTACGGCGGAGGCCAGCGCCGAGGTATCCCCCGAGAGGCCCGCCATGCTGAACGAAAGACCGGCCGACATGCCTTCCGGAATGTTGTGCAGCGTCACGGCCAGAAACAGGAGGGAGACTTTGGGCAGCGCGGTTTTCGGACCTTCGGTGACGTCGGTCGACGGATGCGTGTGCGGCAGTATCCTGTCGAGCGCAAAAAGAAACAGCGCACCGCAGGAAAAGCCGACGGCGGCCGGAAGCCAGTAGGGCCAGGGCGCATTTCGGGACATTTCCATCGACGGGATGAGGAGGCTCCAGCAGGAGGCCGCCGTCATGACGCCGCCGGCAAAGCCCATGGCCAGTCCCTGAATGCCGCTCTTTTTGCGGCCGATCAGAAAGACGGCGCACGCGCCAAGAGCCGTCATGGCAAAGGTGAAGGCGGTTCCGAGCCCGGTAAGGAGAATCGGCGACGAAAGCATGGGAGAGTGAGTGATCGAATAAATGGGACCGATCACTCTACTCGCGTCATCCTGATGCGTCAAATTCCGGCGGTTGTCCGGTGTGTTTTTGACTACTGCTCGCCGTAGCCTTTGCCCCGGATGCGTTCTCCGATGCGTGCGCCCATGAGGGAGGAAACGGCCTGAGCGGTGCCGACAAGTTCTCCGATGCATCCGGGCGAGAGCGCGGTGCTCGACTGTGCGGCGAGCGACAGCGTGGCGATCAGAACGCCGCCCGGACCGAAGATCGGCGCAGCCACGCAGTGGACGCTTTTTTCATACTCCTCCTTGTCGTAGGCCCAGCCGGTTTCGCGGACCCGGGAGAGGGTGACCAGAAGCGCATCGAGAGACTGAATGGAATGTTCCGTTTCGGCCGTCAGTCCGGTTCTCTCGGCATAGCTTCGGAGTTCGTCGGGCAGCATCTTCGCGAGAAAGAGTTTTCCGCCCGACGTGATGTGAAGCGGCGCCCAGGATCCGATGCGCCTCAGCAGTCCCGCCTTTTTGTCGGGGGCCAGCACGTGCTCGATGTAGAGCAGACGGTCTCCGTCGCGGATGGCGAGATTGACGGTAAGACCGGTTTTGGCGAAGAGCTGCTGCATGAGGGGGAGCGCGCGCTGGCGGACGGTGAAGCGTTCGTAAACGAGGTTTCCGAGCTCAAGCAGTCTCAGGCCGAGACTCCAGCGCCCGTCGCGGTTCTGCTTCACGAAGCCGATGGCGGCAAGGGCGCCGAGGATCCGGTGAACGGTGGATGCCGAGAGTCCTGTTTCCTTGGCAAGCGCCGACAGGGTATAAGGCTCGGGACTGGCCTCGAGCACGGCTAAAAGGCCGGCCGCACGGTCAAAGACCTGAATGCCGCTGCCTTCTTTCATTCTGAAGCTCCCGCTGCGCTGTCGGGCAGTGCGGCAGCAACGAGTTCGGCGATGTCGGCGATGCGCACCGAGTCGGCCTCGCGGTCGAGCGCACGGGCGCTCTCCAGCATGGTGAGGCAGTGCGGGCAGGCGGCGGCGACGGTCTTGGCGCCCGTTGCCCGCAGATCCTTGAGACGAATCACGTTCACGGCGCCGGCGTCTCCGCGGCGGTCGGTCCACATCTGGCCGCCGCCGGCGCCGCAGCAGAAGGTCTTTTCACCGCATTCCGCAGCTTCGGCCGTTCCGGTGCAGACGGCGGCAAGCACGCTTCGCGGCTCTCCGGCAATGCCGTTGATGCGGGCGAGATAGCAGGGATCGTGGTAGACCGCTGTGATGTCGGCGCGCTTCAGCGCCGGAAGACGTCCCGCCTTTATCAGCTCGTCGATGAAGACGGTGTGATTCACGACCTCGTAGCCGAAACCTTCGAAATCGGGGTATTCGTTTTTCAGCGTATTGAAGCAGTGGGGGCAGGCCGTGAGAATCCGGTCGAATTCATACTGCGCAAAATTCTCGATGTTTTCCTGAGCAGCCGTCTGATAGAGATATTCCTCGCCCATGCGGCGTGCAAATTCACCGTGGCAGCGTTCTTCGGCCATCACGGCGAAGTTCACGCCGGCGGCGCGGAGAATTCGGACCATGGCCCGGGCGATTTTGCGGGCGCGCCGGTCGTAGCTCGCGGCGCAGCCGACCCAGTAGAGCACGTCGTAGTGCGTGCCGGCTTCCGCAACGGGGACGTCCAGATCCTTGGCCCAGTCCATGCGTTCATACGGATCGAGCCCCCACGGATTTCCGACGGAGGCGGTGTTTTCAAGCGCCGAAGCAACGCCTTCGGGGAATTCGCCCTGCTCGAGCGCCAGATGACGGCGCATGCCGACGATCATGTCGGGAAGCGAAATGCCGGCGGGGCAGGCTCGGGCGCAGGCGCCGCAGGTCGTGCAGGACCAGAGCTCTTCGCGCGGAGCGAGCGTTTCAAGCGCAGGCAGGGCCGACGGATCGGCGGCCTTTTTTTCAGCGTGAAGACGGTCTCGAAGACGAAGAATCAGTTCTCTGGGCTTCAGGGGCGTGCCGGCGCGCACGGCGGGGCAGACATCGTTGCAGCGGCCGCATTCGGTACAGGCGTCAAAAGCGGTTCGCTCCTGAACGCCGAACTGCTCGAAGGAGGAAATGCCGAACGTTTCCTGTTCTTCAATGTTCTCGATTTTGCGGATTTCACCTGCGGGCTTGCGGTCGCGGATATAAAGATTGGCAGGCGTGCGGTAGAGATGCGCGTAATACGTCAGCGGAATCGCTGCAATGAAGGAAAGCGAAGCGAGTCCGTGAATCGTCCAGATCCAGGTGTGAATGCTGCGAAGACTTTCCTCGGAGAGGCCGGAGAGCAGGCGGGCGATGAGATGACCGACTGGAGACCAGTGGGACCAGGCGGGGACCGTGGCTGCCAGGCGGATACCTTCGGTCAGAAAACCGGTCAGAACGATGAATGCCAGAGAAGCGTAGGCACAGGCAAAGCGGGCGCCTCCCGGCAGCGTGCTGCCGGCACTCCAGCGGCGAAGAGCGCCGAGCGCCAGCGTGATAAGCACGGCGAGGCCGGCGATGTCCAGCACGAATTTGTAGACAAGATAGGTCGCTCCCGTCAGGAACTGCGTGCCGAAGGCATAGTGACCGATATCCCAGTCGAGCGTGGCGAGCGCCGTGCCGCAGAAAAGGAGGAAAAAGCCCCATGCCAGAAAGGCATGGCGGCGGCCGGCGCCGGTTTCACGGATTTTCTTCTGACAGAAAACGGCGCGAAGCACTTCGGTCAGACGGGCCTGCTGCTGATCGGCAGGTTCCGGCTTGCGCCCGCCGAGCCAGAGGCGGCGGTTGAGGATGACGCCGTAAATGAGGGCGGCAACGGCGGCGATGCCGAAGATGTAGACGCCGATTTCGCCCCACAAAGGGACGTTCCAGAAGCCCGGACGAATAGGAAGGTCGGTCATGGTAAAGAATCTGTCCGTCGGGGAAGACGGCTGAGTAGTGTCGGAAAGCCTGTATTGTAGCCAAAAAGAACGGGCTTTCCGCAATGCGGAAAGCCCGTAAAAAGGGTAGACCGTTCTGGATCTTCCGGGATCAGATGATCTGGCGGTAGCGGACGGCGTTCGTGCGCGGGTCGCGGACGGTTTCAAGCAGAACCGGACCCGAAAGCTGAACGGTGCGGGACGGCATGGTCATCGTCGGATAGCCTCGGCGCCAGTCCCTGGCCAGCGTGATGTGGGCTCGAAAGGGCTTCTTGTCCATCGGAAGTCCCATGCGCTCGATGACGCTGCGCACTTCGCGCACGACGGGGTCGAGGCTTTCGGCGGGGGTCAGTCCGGCGTAAAGAATGCGCTGTCTGTCGAAGGTGCCGACTCGTCCGATCGTGATGGATCTGGGAGTGAGCGTTGCCAGCGGACGGATGGCGGCGGAGAGGCGCTGTGCGTCAGCGGCGGAGACGTCACCGAGGAAGGCCAGCGTCAGATGCAGATTGGTGCTGCTCACGAAGCGCGCGAGCGGATCAAGGCGCGCGAAAGCCTTGGCATCGCGGGCAAGCTGATCGCAGACGGCATGCGGCAGCATCAGGGCGGCAAAAACGCGGGGCATATGGTTCTCCTTAATCTGTCTGTGTATATAGTGTGATTCGCATCGGCGGCCCTGCAGGGCCGCAAAAAAGAAAAGGCGCTGCGGTTTGCGACCGCAGCGCCCGATGTTCTGCAGAAAGCCGGGTGATCAGGCTTTCTTCTGAGCGGCACGCCATCGGGCGACCGCTTCGGAACAATCGGCAATCAGGGCCGGACCGCTGTAAATGAATCCCGTGTAGAGCTGTACGAGCTTTGCGCCCGCCTCCATCTTCTCGACGGCATCTTCAGGCGTCATCACGCCGCCCGATGCAATGATCGGAAGCGCTCCCTGCACGTGATCTGCGATGAGCCGCACCACTTCGGTGGAGCGTTCACGAAGCGGTGCGCCGGAAAGACCGCCGGTTTCCCGGCAGTTGGGGAGTCCTTCGATGCGGTCGCGGGCAATGGTGGTATTGGTCGCAATGACCGCATCGATGCCCCGTTCGATCAGCGTGTCGACGCAGCGCAGGATGCCGTCGTTGTCGAGATCGGGGGCGAGTTTGACGGCAATGGGCACGTGCTTGCCGTTGCGGGCCTCCTTCAGAAGACGGCGGCGTTCTGCAATTCCGGAGACGAGGGCATCGAATTTGTCTTCCTCCTGCAGTTCACGCAGATTCTTCGTGTTCGGCGAAGAAATATTGACGGCGATGTAGTCGGCATGGTCATAGACTCTGTCGAGACACTTTTCGTAGTCGGAAAGTGCGTTCTCGATGGGAGTGACGGCATTCTTGCCGATATTGATGCCGAGAATGCCGCCGCGAAGACGGAAGGCATCCGCACTGCGCAGATTCTCGATGACCTTCTCGCAGCCTTCGTTGTTGAAGCCCATGCGGTTGATGATGCCCTTTACAGGAAGAACCCGGAAGCAGCGCGGTCTGGGATTGCCCGGCTGGGCGAGCGGCGTGATCGTGCCGATTTCGACATGACCGAAGCCGAGGCCGCCGAAGGCGCTCACGCGGATGCCGTCCTTGTCCATGCCGGCGGCAAGGCCGATCGTGTTCGGAAAGCGAAGCCCCATCACTTCGACGGGATCTTCATCGGGCATGTGCGTGATGAGCTTGTGAAGCCCCATGTGCACGGCCCAGTCAAGATTGGCCATCGTGACGTGATGCGCCGTTTCGGGCTGCATCGAGAAAAGCACGCGGCGGCAGAGCGAGTAGAGCATGGCGGTTAGGCTTGGTCGAGAATGCGTGGATCGGCCGAAAACGACGTCTGCGGCACCCATTTGCCGTCCCATAGGACGGAGAGCGGCTGAAAGCGCGTTTTGTAGTCCATGCCCGGATATCCCGGCAGCCAGTAGCCGAGATAAACGTAACGAAGACCGTTCTCGCGCGCATATTCGATTTCACGCAGGATGCCGAAGGTGCCGAGGCTCAGCTTCGGCTCGTCGGGGTCGTAGAACGTATAGACGGCACTGACGGCACCGTCTAAACGATCAATTATACAAACCATCATCAGGCGGTTGGGATTTTCATCCTCGGGTCCGCTCCGGAATTCAAGAATGCGGGTATCGACGCAGGTTGAGAAGAGCACCTTGCCGACGTCGGTTCGGCTCATTCGGCCCATGGTGCCGTCTTTGTGACGGACCTTCTGATAGCGCTTGTAGAGGGCATACTGCTCGTCGGTCAGTTCGCCCAGAGGCAGTTCGGTCATCACCAGTCCCGAATTTCGGCGGAGCGTTCTCCTCATGGTGTCGTCGGGACGGAAGGATTCAACATCGATGCGCGTCGGAATGCATCTGCGGCAGTTCTCGCACCCGAGTCTGTAAAGGTAGCCGCTGTCGCGGCGGAAGCCTGTATCGATCAGGCGGTTGTACAGAAGGACTACCTGGGGATCGGAAGAAGAGACGGGAATCACCTCCATCGTGGAGATGCGAGTGTCGTAATAGTTGCACGGCGAGCGAACGGCAGCCACTTCCACCATCAGATTGCCGGCAAAAGCAAGGCGGCGTTCGGGAATGAGGGAAGTCTTCGCCTGCTCGGGGCGCGGCTGCCGGGGAAGAAGATCCGGATTGGCGGCCCTGAGAAAAGGGATCAGACTGAGGTTTCTCGCCTGATGCCAACTGAAGGGTTCGAGTTCGGTCAGCTGGCGGTTGATCGTCATGAAGACGTCTCCGCTGACGTGCTCGCTGCCCATGAGACCGATGTGGCGGGTGGCCATCTGGCAGTCGATGACCGGCTGATGAGTGAGTCTGCAGAATGAGAGCAGGGCGGCAAGGGCGATTTTGGAGACGTCGGTCAGATTGCTGAACATGCTTTCGCCGTACAGCATGCGCCCGACGCTGGTGAAATAGAGACCGCCGGCGAGTTCGCCGTCGACCCAGACGCCGACGCTGTGCGCATGTCCTTCCCGATGCAGAGCTTTCCAGACGCCGATCATGTCATCGGAAATCCAAGTGCCGCCGTTTTCACGATGATGATCGGCGAGCGCATCGATCACCTCATCGAAGTCGCAGTCAAGAATGATCGAAAGGGGATGGCCGCAGTAGTGTCCGGCGAGGGCATCCCTTACGCGTTTTTTCAGAGAGTGCGAGAGATGAAGATGCGACGCCCGAAGCACCGTGCAGGGAAACAGCCGGCCCCATGGATACAGATTCTGACTCAGAGAATAACGATCGGGCCAGGGAAAGGCTCCCTGCCGGTAGCCCTCGAGAACGAGTTCGGGGCTGATTCCCCGGGACCAGCAGCTTGGCCTGAAGGTTGGAACCGTCACTGAAGGAAATGCCGAAGGGCCGACGAAGGCAGACGGGTCTGCGGCGTCAATGACAGGCGCGCCGTCGATGGTAGTGTCAGACATGAATGAGGGAGCCTAGATGTTGTTTTTTCAATGATAGTCCACGCCGACAAAATAATTTTGAAAAAGTCTTGACAAACCCGAAAAGGGTGTGTACTATTCGAATCTCAACGGACAACGCAGTCCTTACCGAATTGCCGCGGGGTGGAGCAGCTCGGTAGCTCGTCGGGCTCATAACCCGAAGGTCGGAGGTTCAAATCCTTCCCCCGCAACCAAGACAAGGCCCTCAGTTCTGACGGAACTGAGGGCTTTTTGCTGAGAAAAAGCCGGCGGCGCCTGAAGAAGGTGCCGCCGGCTTCGTTTTTTGCATCAGCGAAGAGATATCAGACAGCCTGCGCGTGCACGGGCTGCGCGAAGCCGAAAAACACAGTGGCGCCGGCCCTGTTCCGTCATTTCCGCCAGTCCGAGAGCCTGACCGCTGGCTGAGAGGACGGTGTAGGCGCGGTCGCTTTGAACGTCGCGGGCCGGATCGATGCAGTAGAGCAGAGTGTCGTCTCCCGATGCCTTGGCATGAAAGACGCGCAGATAGCCTGCTTCCTTCAGGCGCTTTCCGAAAAAGAGCGGGGAAAGGAAGAAAAAGAGCAGAGCGCAGCCTGCGACGGCCAGACTGCAGAACGAGGCGGTCAGCGGATCAATCCGAAGCCGGGACAGAAAAACCGAACCGCTGTCTTTCTGAAGTTCGCCCGAGGACGGATACGTGCGCAGCGTCCAGATCTGTGCGGGCTCGTGCGGCAGGTCGAGAAGGGTGACGGATACTTTGAGGACTTCTCGGCTCGGCGGCGGTAGGAGCGCCATGCGGACCGACCAGGCGGTGGATCCGGTGAAAAACAGCTTGGCGGAGGTGACCTGAGAAATAGCAATGCTGGACGCGGCTTCCTGCGGCGTCACGGCCACCTCGAGTCTGGGCGGTCGTTCGGCAGGAAGGCCGACGGCTTCGCCGGACAGTTCGAATAAATCGCCGGGTGCGGCACAGATGGTGCGTGCGGGAACGGACGAATACGAGAACAGCGCATCGACCGATGCGGCGATGCCGATGATGAGCGCCGCGAGACCCGCATAAAAGACGGTGCGTCTTAGACTGCGGAAGGCGTCGCCCGAGGTTGTCCTGGAGACCGGTGCATGGGTCATCAATAACGCGGAGTCCTTAGGAAAAAGAGATGACTCTGTCAATTTTATGTAGAGTTGCTGAACGCAGACTCAGCACTCTGTCTGAGGGCGTCTGAGCTGAGGCAAGAAGGATTGAACAGAATTTTTTTGCGATCGGCCTTGACAAGTCCGAAAAGAGTGTGCATAATTCGAATCCTTCGCTTCTGACGAGGCGACAGTTCTTTAAAAATTAGATTCAACGAACCGATAAGTGTGAACATCGGCAAGTCAAGAGTCCTTAGAGGCACTCAAAAAACTTACGAAGTTCGCGCTTTGAAGGAAAGCCGAAAGACGAAAGCATCTGCTTTCTCTTTCAATTCCGGCGAAGAGCGACAAACAGA
>JAGBFJ010000105.1 GCA_017936545.1 Sutterella sp. | reverse complement strand
TAACTGGATCTTTATCTCTGGATAGCTTGCACCAGCCTCATAAAGCTCGAGAAACCTCCGCTTCTGAGCCTCGACCATATCTTTCCATGATCCCATAAAAATGGTCCCTAATTCTTTGTCCAAGAATCGGGGACCACATCAGGGTCCGGGCTTTTTGCTGGCCGCTCGGGCAGCATCACATATAGGGACGCACCAGATCGAGACGGTCGGTGCACATGCCGTCGACGCCCCAGGAGAAGAGCTCGCGGGCACGTTCGGGAGAATTCACCGTGTAGCAGAAGACCCAGTAGCCGAGGTCCTTGATTTCGCGGACGAACTCCTTCGTCATGCGGGCCTGGTTGCAGTGGAAGGACACGCATTCGTTTTCAGCGAGAATGTCGCGCCAGTTTTCCGGAATCGGGTCGCAGATGAATCCGCGGGGAAGGTCCGGACAGGTTTCGCGCACGCCTCTGAGCGCATCGGGTTTGAACGAGGAGAAAAGCGGCGCTTCGCGCACGACGGCGTCCTGACGGGATCCGCCCGGGCGGATCAGATCGGCGAAGAATTCCTTCGTCATCCGGCCGACCGTGAGACCGGTTTCGTACTCGTGGCCGAGCGCGGGCTTCACCTCGATGTTGAGCCACACGCCGTTGGCGCGGCACCAGCGCACGGCCTGTTCGAAGCCGGCCGGAGGAATGCCGGTGTACTGCGGCGCGAACCAGCTGCCCGCGTCGAGCGTGCGCACTTCGAGGCTCGTGAGTTCGGGGACGGAGCGCGAATCGCCGCGGATCGTGCGCCCGAACTTTTCGTCGTGCATCAGAATGGGAATGCCGTCCTTGGCAAGCATGGCATCGGTTTCAAAGGCCTTGAAGCCGAAACGAAGACCGGTGCGGAACCCTTCGAGGGTGTTTTCGGGAGCCATCGTGCCCGAGCCGCGGTGCGCGGCGATGCGGGCATATGGCCATGGAGGTAGGGGAAGCATTGAAAGACTCCGTTGAGACGGGCAGAGGCGACAGCTTCGGGTGTGCCGCCTTCCGATGTGGGCATTCTATGCCTGCTCGCAGGTCTCTGGGCAGGCGTCATTCGGCAACGAAGACGCAGACGGCAATTCCGAGGGATAACGCTTAGGCAAAAGAGCGCATGATTCCCCTGACCTCCTACTCCGAGTAGTGTCGATAAGCGACCTAGGCGAGAGTGCCTAGCAGTTGCCTTTTGGCATCCGCTGTGCTCAAATTATCTCTGTCGCAGTGCATTTGCACTTCCGGACAGGCACCTGAGGCGCTCGCAGACGCGTCCCGGGTTCAGTACACAATTTCGGAGTTCATTCCATGATTCAGCGTCGCACTTTCGTA
This sequence comes from Sutterella sp., assembly GCA_017936545.1. Lineage (GTDB taxonomy): Bacteria > Pseudomonadota > Gammaproteobacteria > Burkholderiales > Burkholderiaceae_F > Sutterella. The sequence goes on along the minus strand of JAGBFJ010000105.1, from coordinate 10,637 downwards.
GGTGCCATCGGAGCGGTGGCACTCTCTAGTGCCTTTTATTTCCCGGTGACATCTCTTGCTGCGATGCCCAAGGGCGAAGGTACCAACCCGATCCGCATCGTCGTGCCGTATCCGCCGGGAGGTCCGCTTGACGTGTCCGCCCGCACGATTTCCGAAGCGGTGACCGCGACGCTCGGCAATGTGATCGTCGACAACCGTCCGGGCGCGGGCGGCGGCGTCGGCATGGGCTATGTGAAGCGCCAGCCCGGCGACGGCTACACGCTCGTTGTGGGCGCCGTGGCGACGCATGCCATCAACCCGCATCTCTACAAAAAGCTCCCCTACGATGCCAAGAAGGACTTCAAGCCCGTGACGCTCATTGCCCACGTGCCCAACGTTCTTGTCATCACGCCGGACTTCCAGAAGAAGACGGGCATCAAGTCCGTGAGGGATCTCGTTGCCTACGCCAAGGCCAATCCGGGCAAGCTCAACTACGCCTCGGGAGGCAACGGCTCCGCGGGCCATATGGCCGGCGAATGGCTGAAGAACTCGGAAAAGATCGACATGGTGCACGTGCCCTTCGCGGGCGCTGCCGCTGCCCGTCTTTCCGTGCTCGCCGGTCAGACCGATCTGATTTTTGACAATCTCGCCAGCTGCACCGCCAACATCCAGGCCGGCAAGCTGATTCCGCTCGCCGTGACGACCAAGGTCCGCACGCCGGCTCTGCCCGACGTTCCGACGATGGAAGAAGCCGGCATCGCCAACTTCGACATCTCCACCTGGTACGGTCTCTTCGTGCCGGCCGCTACGCCGGACGACGTGGTCAACGGCCTCAACAAGGCGATCGTTGAAGCGCTGAATTCGCCTGCCGTGAAGGAACGCCTCGCCAAGCTGGGCGGCATGGCTTCACCGACGACGCCGGCCGAATTCGGCAAGCTTGTTGACGCAGAAAGCGCCAAGTACGCCAAGCTCGTCAAGCTTTCCGGCGCCAAGGTCGACTGATCGGACATCAGCCGATAAAAGGGAAGGCCTCGTTTACGGACAAACGGGGCCTTTTTCGTCAGCGTTCTCCGGCGGTCCGCAGATCGTGCTTCTGCGGTCTTTTTCATGCGGCGCCGGGCGCTACAATGCAGTACCCGTCTGATCTATTTTCGTTAAAAACACCATGCTTATCAAAAATCAGAAGGATTTTTGGGCAGGAATTCTATTTATCTGCTTCGGGCTCGGCGCGGTCGTCGTCGCCCGCGAAAACGCACTCGGCACGCTCTCGCGCATGGGACCGGCCTACTTTCCGACCATTCTGGGCGCGATGCTCGCCATTCTCGGCGCCGTCGTGAGCCTCAGAGCGCTCGTCGTGCGTGCGCCCGACGGTTCGGGCGATCTGGAAGGCGTCAGCTGGGGCGTTCTCGGCTTCGTGCTCGGCAGCGTCGCGGTTTTCGCGCTGACGCTCCTTTCCTGCGGTCTGCTGATTTCCATGGCGCTGATGGTCGCTGTGTCGTCTCTCGCCAATCCGAGCTGGCGAGTGAAGGAAATCGCCGTCCTCATCGTGGTGCTCTGCGTCGCCTGCTGGGCGATCTTCGTCTTCGGCGTCGGCATGCAGATTCCGGTCTGGCCGACCTTTTTCTAAGAGGAGCGGATCATGGATCTCATTGCCAATCTGCTTCTCGGCTTTGAAAGCGCAGTCAGCCTGCAGAATCTTTTCTACTGCTTCGTGGGCGTGTCGGTCGGCACGCTGATCGGCGTGCTTCCGGGCATGGGTCCCGTGGCGACCGTGGCCATGCTGCTCCCGATCACGTATTCCCTCGATCCGGCTGCCGCCCTCATCATGCTGGCGGGCATCTACTACGGCGCCCAGTACGGCGGTTCGACCACGGCGGTGCTCGTCAATATTCCGGGCGAGGCCGCGGCGGTCGTCACCTGCATCGACGGCCACAAGATGGCCAAGCGGGGCAGGGCGGGCGCTGCGCTCGGCATCGCCGCCATCGGCAGCTTCATCGCCGGGTGCTTCGCCACGGTGCTCATCGCCGCCTTCGCGCCGCCGCTCACAGAGCTCGCCTTTGAGTTCGGCCCCGCCGAATACTTCAGTCTCATGGTGCTCGGCCTCATCGGCGCTGTGGTGCTTGCCAACGGCTCGCTCATCAAGGCGATCTGCATGATTTTCGTCGGGCTCATTCTCGGTCTCGTCGGCTCCGACATCAATTCGGGCGCGCTGCGGTATACCTTCGGCATCGACGAGCTTATGGACGGCATCGACTTCGTGGCGCTCTCGATGGGCATCTACGGCTTTGCCGAAATCATGAAGAATCTCGAGCTCGGCTCGGGCCGCAGCGTCGTGCCCGCCAAGGTGACGGGCATTCTTCCGACCAGAGCGGACCTCAAGGCCTCCGCGGGTCCGATCGCCCGCGGCACGCTGCTCGGCTCGTTCCTCGGCATTCTGCCGGGCGGCGGCGCGCTCCTCTCCTCCTTCGCGTCCTATACGTTTGAAAAGAAGCTGGCCGGCGACAAGGCCGATCCGCCTTTCGGTGAAGGCAACATCCGCGGCGTGGCGGGTCCCGAATCGGCCAACAATGCCGGCGCGCAGACGAGCTTCATCCCGATGCTGACGCTCGGCATCCCGTCGAACGCCGTGATGGCGCTGATGATCGGCGCCATGATGATTCACGACATCACGCCCGGCCCCCAGGTGATGAGCACCGATCCGGCGCTCTTCTGGGGTCTCATCGTCTCGATGTGGATCGGCAACCTCTTCCTCATCATCCTCAACCTGCCGATGATCGGCATGTGGGTGCAGCTTCTCAAGGTGCCGTACCACTGGCTCTATCCGGCCATCCTCTGCTTCTGCTGCATCGGCGTTTATTCGATCAACAGCAACGTCTTCGACGTGTGGATGACGATCGGCTTCGGTCTCATCGGCTATGTCTTCAACAAGCTCGGCTGCGAATGCGCGCCGCTCATTCTCGGCTTCATCCTCGGTCCGATGCTTGAAGAAAACATGCGCCGCGCGCTGCTTCTCTCGCGAGGCGATCTGACGGTGTTCGTGACGAGCCCCCTGTCGGCGAGCTTCCTCGCCATGGCGGCGGTGCTCCTCATCATGGTGCTCGCGCCGGCCGTGCGTTCGGGCCGCGAAAAGGCCTTCCAGGAAGACTGATGACGAAAAAAAGTCCTGCAGCTTGCGCTGCAGGACCAAACCCTCATTTCTATTCAACCATAGCTGAATGGCTGCGGATCAGGAGACCGGAAAGAGTTTTCTTGATCCGACCCCGTAAGCCTAGAGGGTTTTCATGACAAAAGCATGTCAGATCCGTACAAATCAGTAAGGAAATGTAATTAGTCGATACAAATAACGCCCAGCCGCAGAAGCCGGGCGTTTTTGCTTTGAGGATAGCCTGCAGCACAGGCTCCTTTGCATCAGAGACGCGTGCGCTTCACGTCGATGATGGCCATGGCGTTCGGGGCGATGTCGCCCGCCGTGAAGCCGGCTTCGAAGCCTTCGGCGGCCATGCCGTGGTAGTAGACGGCGGCGAGCACCGATTCGACCATGTCGTAGCCCTGGGCGAACATGGCGCCGATCATGCCCGCGAGCACGTCGCCGCTGCCGCCCGTGGCGAGCATGGCGCTGCCGGTCGGATTGATCCAGGTGCGGGAGCTGCGCATCGAAATCACGGTGCCGGCGCCCTTGAGGACCACGATGGCGCCCGTCTGAACGGCGAGTTCGCGGCAGGCGGCCACGCGGTCGGCCGTCACGCCGGCCGTATCGCGGCGAAGCAGGCGGGCGGCTTCGCCCGGATGCGGGGTCAGAACCGTCGGCGCGCGGCGGGCGAGAACCATGTCCTGAAGCTTGATGTCGGCGGCGATGATGTTGAGCGCATCGGCGTCGATGACGAGGGGACGGCTGCAGGCGAGCGCTTCGATCACGCGGGCCTTGGCGGCTTCGGACTGACCGAGACCGCAGCCGATCACGACGGCGGAGAATTGTTCAAGATCGACCGGCTTGGTCGCATACATGATTTCCGGGTAGAGCATGTCGACGTGCGGGGCATGCTCGGCGGCGCATTCGAGCGTCACGAGGCCGGCGCCCGAAATCAGCGCCGCGCGCGAAGCAAGAATCGAAGCGCCGATGTAGCCGTCGGTGCCGCCGATCACGGCCACGCGGCCGTAGTCGCCCTTGTGGGTGTTCTTCTTGCGGGGAGCCAGCACGTGAACCAGTTCGTCTTCGCCCGTCACGGAAAGGGAGGAGAGCGGGACGGAGACATCGAGTTCGTCAAGCACGATGTCTCCGGCGGCATCGGCGCCTTCATACATATAGAGACCCGCCTTCGTGCAGAGGAAGGTGAGCGTCACGTCGGCGCTGCAGCCCGGGTAGGAGCTCACCCAGTGGCCGGTCACGGCGTTGAGGCCGGACGGAATGTCAAGCGAGACCTTGAGGGCCTGGCGTTCGTTGAACCAGAGGACGGCATCGAGGTAGTCGCCCGTGATGGGCTTGGAAAGACCTGTGCCGAAAAGGCCGTCGACGACGCAGTCGGCCTTGGCGGTCATGTAGGGATCGTCGACCGTGTCGCCGCCCGCTTTGCGCCAGCGTTCAAGCTGGGCGAGCGCCAGCGCGGACGTCGGACGGCGGCCGCCCGGGAGCACCAGGCTCACCTCCATTCCCTTTTCGCGAAGTTCGCAGGCGCAGGCGATGGCGTCGCCGCCGTTGTTGCCCGGGCCGGCCAGCACCGTGACGCGGCGGGTTTCGACGCCGGCGCTTTCGAGACGCTTTTCGATCAGCGCTGCAGCTGCTGCGCCGGCACGGCGCATGAGCGTGTCGGGGCCGAGCTGGTTGGCGGCACGCATTTCCAGATTCTGCAGATCATCTGCAGTGAGAATGGTGAGACTCATGATGTTGTCCGTGTTCCTGATGGAAAAAAGTGACGGTATTGTACTATCGGCCGGCGAAGGCGCCCGCCCAATCTGAGAGAACGGACTGCGCAGAGAAAGGCGGCCGGCAGGCCGGTTTCTGGCCGGCTCGTCAGCCGAGACGGGTAAAGGCCAGATCGGGCCCGAAGGCGTTGTCGCGCCCGAGAACGGCATCCGCCGCCGCATCGGCTGCGGCAGAGGAGAAGTCCGCGCCGTGGATGCCGCCTGCCATGTTGACGAAAAGGCCGGGCACGCGCGTGGCACCGGCAACCGGCAGTCCGTCGGCGCTCGAAAGCACGGTCTGGGAAAGGTAGCGTCCCTGAGACCAGTCGGCCGTTTCGGGATAGAGACGGATGCCGAAGGCCCAGAGCGCCTTGTACTCGTCGTTGACCGGACACTGTTCGGCGGTGCCGAGATGCCAGCGGCCCATGATGCGCAGAAATGCGTTGAGCGGAACGGCGATGCGGCCTTCCGGATCGCGCACGGCATGCCGGATCCGGTGGGCGGCGCCGTTGAGCTCGATGTTGAAAAGCGAGCGCGTGATCGGCGCAAATACCGCGCCGCCGAGCGCACCTTCGGGCAGAAGCGCCTGAGCGCCCGTGCCGGCGGCAAGCAGAACCGCGTCTCCCCGGATTTCTCCGCCGGCGCTGACGCCGACCGCGCGGCCGTCTTCAGTCAGCACGGATTCGGCTTCGCGCGAAGAAAGCACGGGAACGCCCGTTGCGATCAGATATTCCTTGAGCTGCTTGGCGTAGTAGCTCACCGACCAGGTGGCCGCACGGCTGAGGAGAAAACCGCAGGCATCCTGCGCGGCGTAAAGCGAGGGTTCGATCGTGAGGATGTCTTCGAGGGCGACGGCTTTGTGGGTCCGGCACTCCTCGGCGGTAAGCACGGTGAACGTGCCGGCGCTTTCCTGAAGGTCGAATCCGTATCGTTCCGCCCGTTCCCGAAGAAGGGCGGCGGATGCGTCGGAGAGCTGGGAGAGGAGCGCTCGGCGGGACTCGGTCTTCTCAGGCGCACGGTTCTGCAGCAGGGCGGATACGAAGGCGGCGTAGCGCAGGGCCGTTCCGGGGCTGTAGATGAGGCCTTCGTCGGAGGACTTCATCGCACGGAGCCGGGCAAGTCGTCCGGCCTCGGGCGCAAGCTGCTCGGGCGTCTCGTCGCCGAGCGTCGCGGCGCAGCTGTAGCTGGCTCCCTGGCAGGGAGCTCGGCGGGCTTCGACGAGCGTGACCTCAGCGCCTTTTTCGCGAAGACTGAGCGCGCTCTGAAGTCCTGTAAGACCGGCGCCGACGACAATGACGTGCATCTCTGAAATAAAAGAAAAGTGAAACAGATTGACCGCGCATTGTAGCCGAAGAGCCGCTCAGGCGGCCTGAACTGACGCCTAAACCGTTGCTGCGCACGTACGGACGAAGGCGTACGGAATATGTCGCCTGAAATGAGCCCCGTTTTTCCGGCGCTATACTGAAGAAGATTTGTTTCGACCGGAGTCCGCCGTCATGTCCCAGTGTCCCTATGCTCTTCTCGAGTCGCCCGTGCCCGCAGCCGAGCGTGATGATGATCCGCTCACGGAAACGTCGCTTGCCGAACGCACGCTTCTCGACGGAAAGTTCATCCGGGTGATTGAAGAAGACGTCCGTCTTCCCGACGGCCGTCCTTCCAAGCGCTTTTCGCTTCGCCACGGCGGGGCGGCCGGCATGGTCGCGCTCGACGCCGAAGGCGCCGTGCTTCTGGAGCGCCAGTGGCGCCATCCCTGCCGCCGCGCCTTCTGGGAAATCCCGGCCGGCAAGCTCGATCCGAATGAGAATGAGCTGGACTGCGCCAGGCGCGAGCTGATCGAGGAGTGCGGCGTGGAGGCTTCCCGCTGGGCGCGTCTGGGCATGCTCAACAATGCGATCGGCTATTCCAACGAGCGCATCGTGGTGTATCTCGCCGAGGATCTCCGCTGGGGTGAGCAGAAGCTCGACGAGGGCGAACATCTGGAGGTCTACCGCGTCAAACTCGAGGAAGCGCTCAACATGTGCGCCGACGGCCGCATCACCGACGTGAAGACGATCGTCGGTCTTTTCTGGCTTGACAGACTGCTGAAAAAACGCGCGTCCGAAAAAGCGTAGTACGGTTCAGCGACGAACCTATAAAAAAGGCACCGGCCTCGCGGCCAGGTGCCTTTTTGTCCGATAAGCCTCAGGCGTTATTGAACAGTCCAGCGGATGTCGGCGGGAACGCCGTTCTTCATGTCGCCGGGCTTGACGCCGCGGAAGGCGTTTTCAGCTTCGCAGCCCTTGCGGACGGCAGTCCTGACGGCCTCGGCCGCGGCAGTGTCGCCGTCGGGCACGGTCACCGTAAAGCGGGCATCGCCCGCGATGGCGTTGACCGTCACGCCGCCGTTCATGCCGGAGATTACGGCCGACGGTGCGGCTTTTTCAATTTCCATCACGGCGCGCGCGGCGGCATGGACGGCGTTAACGTTGCCGTAGTTGCCGTTCGAGTGGCCGCCCGGACCCTGAATGTCAACGGTGAGCACCTGGGCGCCGAGGCCCGTCGAGAGGAGCGCGGCAGCAGCCGCAGACAGTAAACGGTTGAGTTGCATGACGCCTCCTTACTTGAACATTTCTTCGGTGGTGCGGTTGCCCATCGGACCGACGCCCGGTTCGATCACCTTGCCGTCGGACGTGTTGGCGCCCGCAGCCATCAGACCCATGAGGATCATGCGGTAGATGCGCTTGCCTTCGTCGACGCCGTTTCCGGGAATGCCCCATTCATACCAGGCATGGCCGCCGCCTGCGCCGGCATTCGTGCCCACGTTGAAGTTGACGGTCGGAACGCCCACGGCAGCGGGAACGTTGTCGTTGAGACTGGCGGCTCGTTCATTCACCTTGTCGATCACGTCGATACCGACCGTGCGGGCGGACTGCCACCAGGCCTGCATGGCGACGTCGTTGTAGTTGCTTCGCGAATAGGCAGGACGGTCGCCGAACCAGACCAGACGCATGGAGACGCTGTTCGCATCGCCTTCCTTCAGGCCGTACTTGGCGTTTTCAGCCTCAAGCGCCTTGCGGAACTGCGGTTCGATCTGGCCGCGGATTGCCGAGAGCGGGCCCTGCGTCGGACTGCGCATGTCGACCATCAGCGTGCAGCGGCTGCTGCGGGAGCCGTCTTCGGGCGTTTCGCAGCGCGCGGTGCCTACGGTATAGGTCGTGCGTTCGGCCTTCTTGTCGAGGTCCCACGGCGAACGGACGTCGGCGATCGCGGCGATGGCTCGGTTCATCGCCATCAGAGCGGACGGACGGGGCTTGTCGCCCGGCTTGAAGCTGGCGGGTTCGCTGTATTCGATTTCAAAGCGGTAGGAACCGAGGTAGTTAACGATGCCCGAACCCTTCTTGGTCGAGTCGGCGCCGAAATTGGCCACGAAGTTGAGGGCATTGTTGCCTTTGCCGACATCCTGGTTGTAGCCATAGAGCTGCTTCATGCCGCAGAGGTTGCCCTTGCCTTCCTCGCCCGTCGTGCCGCAGACCCAGATGTCGTAGACCGGCTTGATGCCGTACTTCTTCATCATAACCGCGGCCTGCAGAACGGCGGTCGTGTTGATCATCGCGTCGTTGTAGCCGGGCACGTAGATGCGCATGGCGTTCTGCTTCTTCGCGTCGTCGTAGGAATCGAAGCGGCGGTAGGCCTTTTTGAAGGCTTCATCCTTGATGAGCCGGCCTGCCTTGTCGAAGTGCAGTTCTTCGGGAAGCGCGGCCAGTTCGGCGCGTGTCTTCACGATGGGATCGCTGACGGGCTGCAGCTTCACGGGTTCGTAGGGCGTCTCGGCGGGCGGAAGGTCCGCGGGATTCACCGTGTCGATATGACCTTCGAGGAGAACCTTCGGCAGTTCGCCTTTGTAGCGGACTGCATCGGGTCTGGCGCCGTACGTGCCGGGAATGCGCACGCAGACGTTGTAGACGGGGAGACCGTCGACGGTCTGAACGCCGGCACCCTTCAGATAGCCGTCAAGGCGCGTCACGATGTCGCCGGGTTCAAAGCCCCATTCTTCGGTCAGGCGGCGGGTGATTTCCGCCTGACGGCGCATCTCGGAGCGGGAAGGCGATGCGATGCGGGTGATTTCCATCTGGTTCACAAAGCGCCATTCCTGTGCTTCGGGCGACGTGAGCTCTGCGAGCATCTTCTGCATTACCGGGTCGGCGTGGATGGCCGCGGCAGCCGCTTCGGTCTGAGGCGAGACTTCGGGCACGGCGCTCCAGGCCAGTGCCGGGATCAGCATCAGTGCGAGCGATGCGGTCTTGAGACGAAAGGTCATGTTGGTCCTCCGGACAGTTCGTTCATGGCGCGAGTCTAGGAAGCGGAGGCTTGCGTCAGAAAGGCGGAAAAACCCTGTCGGCTGAGATTGGATATCCGTGTTAACCCTATGAGAATGTGCCGCAGGGAAGGAGTGCCGCCCGGAGAGCTCTGCGGCAGAGGAGAGGCAGCTGGTCTCAGATTGTCCTGAGAAGTGCTCGGAAATCCGTAGGAAGACAGCGGAAGACTGGATGAGGACGTACTTTTCGAAAGGATGCTTTTGAATTTGTCGAAAGCCTATGCTAAACTCCGTCTTCTCGCGGGTGTCGTATAACGGCTATTACCCCAGCCTTCCAAGCTGGAGACGAGGGTTCGACTCCCTTCACCCGCTCCATATCTATATTGTCAGCTCGCCGATGTGCGAGCTTTTTTTGTATCTGATTCCTCCTCAGCCGATGAGTCCCTGATCCGTTCGCGGCTGACGACGTCAGCATTGGCAGGTTTTGCTGTGGTAGCCAGTCAGGAGCTAAGGACAAAACCATAGCAAAACGCCCCGGAAGGCTGAATTTCCGAGGCGCTTAAAGGAAGATAGACTAATGCCAAAACCATCTTCTTCGATCAGTATAGCTAAGTTGCTGTCAGAAGCATCGTTGCTATGGTTCTTGTTTTGGCTTGCTAAAACGCTGAGCGCGTAAGATAAGGGCCTCGTCGGTGCAAGCTGGCGGGACCTGCGTTTTCGTTTGCGGTGGGCGGTGTGGATGAGGCGATGCTCAGGCTTCTGATCATGGCCGGCATGGATTACGTCACCGGCACGACCGTAAGCTTTAAGGAAGGTCGATGGAGTTCAGATGCCGCCTTCCCCGGACTTGCCAGATGAACCCAATTTTTACCACACTTGATCCACAAAATCCTGCTTGAAGGCCACAGGATCTTTCCAAAACGGTCTAGATGAAAAAGGAAAAATTCCTTATTTTTCCGTCCAATCACAATAAAAAAGCCAAGGAACCGTAGCTCCTTGGCTTAGTAACTGGCGGAGAAGGGGGGATTCGAACCCCCGAGGCCCGTAATTTGGACCTGCACCCTTAGCAGGGGTGTGCATTCGACCTCTCTGCCACTTCTCCGCAGGGATCCTGCCTACTTCCTCGCGCGGTCGAAGCGCTCGGAGAAGGGATGCCGGGTATCTGCCGCTGCGTCGGATCAGCTCCGCCGCGGCCCGCCGGACATCAGGGAAACGAAGAATAGCATGATCCGAAGAAAAAAGCAAAAGCCATTTCCCGGCTGCACCCCATCGCTTCTGAAAGCAAAACCGCCGACGCCTGAAGCATCGACGGTTTCAGAATTGGTGGTGCGGTAGGCAGGATTCGAACCCACGACCCTCTGGTTCGTAGCCAGATACTCTATCCAACTGAGCTACTACCGCACTCGAGGCTTTGAATCTTACACATCCCGAATGCGGAAAGAAAGAGGACATACTCGAAATACCG
>JAGBFJ010000013.1 GCA_017936545.1 Sutterella sp. | reverse complement strand
GTGCGTCGGGGCAACGGGTGCGGCCTGGACCGTCAGAACCGCGGCGGCAAGCACCGCAGCCGTAAAGAGCGAACGCATCATAGTCATGATCACTCCTAAGGAATGCCGGCAAGCAGGGGGAAAGACAGCATGCCGGACAGAGGTTGTCAGGCGAGATAATCCTTCGGGATCACGACCATCTTGCGGTTGATTTCGCTCACGCGCTGAGCGCCGGTCAGAACCATAGCGACGGCGAGTTCGCTGCGGATCTTGTTCGCGAAGAGCGCGACGCCGTCGGCGAGACCGCCGTGCGCGGCACGCACGAAGTGACGGCCGGCGAGGGTGCACTGGGCACCCATGGCGAGATACTTTTCAACGTCCGTGCCGCGGGCGACCGTGCCGTCGACCATGATGTAGCAGCGGCCGTTGACCTTGTCGGCGATGCGCGGAAGAACCGCGGCCGCCCCCGGGGTGTCGGCGAGCGTGCGGCCGCCGTGGTTCGACACGACGATGCCGGCGGCGCCGGCCTGGATGCAGAGCTCGGCTTCGTCGGGCGTCATGATGCCCTTAAAGAGAAGCGGCAGCGGAGAGGCCTTGACGAGTTCCTTCAGCTGTTCGAAGGTCTTCGGTTCGACCGTCTGGCCCTTCGTGGCGCGGGCTGCGCGGCCGGCGCTGTCAAGGTCGATGGTGAGCGCGACGACGCCGGCCTGAGCGGCGAGCTTCATGCGTTCGATGATGTCCTTGTTGAGGCGGGGCTTCAGACCGACGATGGCCTTGAAGCCGAGCTTCTTGAGCGTTTCCAGACGCTTTTCGAAGACCGGGAGCGGGTCGCCGATGCCGTCGGCCACGGCGCCGAGCGTGCCGGCCTTGGAGCAACCGCCGCAGATGGCGGTCACGAATTCTTCTTCGGTGAGCTTGCCGCCCATGTTGTAGGTCGTGCCGCCCGTCGGCGCAGCGACGACAGGCATCGAAATCTTCGTGCCGAAGAAGTCGATCGAGGTATCGGGCACATGCACGCCGTGAACGACGCGGCTGTTGAGCTGAACGGCGGCGAGGGAATCATAGTTCGCCTGGAAGCCGCGGCTTGCACCCATGCCGCCGAAGCCCGGGACCTGGCCGACGCAGGGACCGCGGCCGTTGCATTCCGGACAGACGTAGCAGCGCGGCATCATCATTTCGCGGGCGCGGTTGCGGACTTCTTCATATGTCATCTTGCCTTCGAGCGGACGGATCTTCGCCTTTTCTTCAGCAGCGAATACTTCGGTCGAGCCGAGCGCGGCAGCGGCTCCCATCGCGGCACCGCTGCGAAGGAAGGAACGACGGTCCATCAGAACGGATTCAGTCATATTGATCTCCTTGAAAACGCCGGCTCGGGGAATTCTTGCCGGCGGGGTCGGACGAGATTATGCACAACTGTGCATATGTGTGCGTGAAAAATCCGTGAAAATAATATGCACGATCGTGCATAAGTGATCGATATCAAACAAAGCAGAGGCGTTTACAAAAAATCGTCAAACCGACGACTATAAGGATGTGAGTGGAAGGCTGCCGGCGGAAGCGGCCGTACCGCGCGAAGGGGGCTTGCAGACGGGATCAACGGAGAACGAAGCGGACTGCCGAGGATAAGCCGGAAGGCTGCTGACGCGGCTGATGCGTCACAAACTGTCGCGATCGGCCTTAAGGATGATCTGCGTCAGGCGGTGTCGTTTTTATTGCACAGCCGTCTGGAGACCCGGCAAATTTCAGTCGTTAAAATGCCTCTGACAGTACGCCGTTCAACGGCGTTCCCCCTTTAGCACCCTCATCAACCGACCAGAGAATTCAGCCATGTCCAATGAAATCGTCGGATCGACCAACTATTACGACCTCAACAAGCAGATGATCAGCGCCGACCTGAAGGTCGGCGACACCGCTGCTGAAGTAGATAAAACCTATCAGGAGGGCAGAAGTTCCTTTGCCAAGAAGGTCGTGCTGTCCATTTTCACCGTACTGACCGGCGGCATCCTCGGCATCGGCTGGGCCATTGCGCATGCCGTCCGCTCCCACGGGCATTCCAAGGCGCTGCGTCAGCTCACCGAAGGCACGCAGAACATGCACGCTGCACTGAAGGATCTGATGAAGGCCGATCCGGAAAAGGAATTCAACCGCACCGTGATGATGTGCGGCGAAAAGGTTCAGCTCGTGCGCAATCCCGGCGAAGCAACGGCCCGCGTCGTCTTCGAGGACGGCTCCGAGGAGAACGTCAATAATCCGGACGAGATCTGCTACCAGATCGAACGCGACGTCATGAAGCACTCCCAGTACTTCAACCGCGGCTTCGTCGTCGGCATTCTCAACGACTACAAGGATCAGATCGAAGCCGGCCCCAAGACCCGCAACAATCTCCGTGAAGACCTCAATGAGGCTCATCAGCGGGCGAATCAATACGCTGAAGAAGGAACGCTCGGCACGCACATCATGAACGGCGAGTTTTCGGCGCAGCGCATCGGCAGTTCGAATCGTCAGGCGCCGCTGACCATTTCGAAAAACCGTGCCGCCGAACTGCTGAGCGACCTGTTCTCCACCCGCCTCGAACTTTCGCCCGCTGAAGTGAAGTACATTGACCTTCGTCTGGGCATTCAGCTTGCCGACAATGTTCTGGCAGGTTCTCTCGAGACGCCGGAAGCCGTCCGCGCCTTCATCAATCGAAACGCCGCCGGCAACCACTTCACCACGGTGGAAAGCGCGAAGATCTTTGCGCAGTTCGAAAAGGCGTTCGCAGATGAAAACAGCAGCAGCGTGAAGAAGAGCGCTGATTTCGTCTCGACGTCGAGCGTCTCCTTCAAGGATAACTACTATCAGCCCAAACCCAATCCTGCGCTACCCGTCGGGAAGGAAAAGGAAGTTCACGACTTCGTCTCCGAAATGGTGTCGAGCAGGTACGCCCACGCTCAGGACACGAGCCACAACACGACGGCCCTGAAGGAGAAAGACGGCACGCTCAAGGCCAACGGTGAACGACTGAGAACCCTTTTCCGAGACAACTATAAGCTGGTCGGGGAACTGATGACCAACCGCGCCGAGGTCAAGGCCGGCAAGACGCAGGATTCGCTCCTGAAGACGCTGGATCCGCGGATGCAGGCCGCTCTGGAAACGGAGATTGACCGGCTCGAAGAACATTATCAGAAATACGTTGAAAAGCAGAATACTGAGCTGAACTCGAATCGTCACGATCTCGAACGCGCGATCAACGAAAACTGGGGCGAAGGCGACGTCAAGTTTCACTCGCGAAAGATCGAAAATCTGGAAAAGCGTCTTGCCAATCCGCTGGAAAACCGCCGAAGCTTTCTTCTGCAGGCGCTGAGCGACGTCGCAAACAATGAAAAGAAGGAAGCCGCGATGTTCGGAACCTCCGACATCAGCGAACTCACCGATGAAGATCTCAATCAGATGGGTGACACCGCTGCCGGCAGGAACAATGAATATCTGCAGGCCGCGCTGAAGAACAAGCGGGACGAGGGTGATAAAAATGCCTGGTACATGGATTCCATCCGCGCGGAAATCCAGATCGGAGCGGACTTCTTCGCGCATGTCGAAACCAAAATCGACGAAAACGTCGTCAAGAGCACGCAGGAACTTCAGGCGCAGGTGAACGCGCTCATCGCGGACGTCTTCCCGGCCCAGCAGCCGATGCCGGCCATGTCGCCCGAAGACATTCAGAAGGCAGGCTTCGGCGAGATCATCGGCAATGCGGCTCAGGACGGGCAGATGCAGCTCGTCAAGAAGGCGCTTGAACACTACTTCAGTGACATGCCCGACATCGACAAGCGTTCGATGGTGGCGGCCGGCATTCGCTTCAGCAAAACCGGCATCTCCAAAGGCGCGCAGCTCGGCGCCATTCTGAAGGGCGCGGGTCCCGTGATGCAGAAGATGCTTCAGGGGCTCGATCCCTCGATGTTCACCGATCCGGACTTCAGGCTCGCGCTCGGAGACATGAAGGACAAGCTCGCCCCGATCGCGCCGCGGGCCGTGCAGGCCTATCTGTACGACATCATCAGGCAGTCCAACGGCGCCATCAAGAGCATTGAAGTCGAAAAGGCGCTGGGCGCCGCTTCCGTCGCTCAGGCGCTCAAGTGCAAGATTCACAATCAGGACGGCACGACGGTCGACTGCGTCGTCAAGATTCTTCGTCCCGAAGCTGCTCAGCGCGCCCGCCGCGAGGAAGCCGTCTTCCAGGCCGCGGCCAAGGAAGTCGGCAACGGCATGGAAAAGACCTTCAGCGGTCAGTTTGCCGCCATCATGGAGGAGCTCGATCTTCGCACCGAAGCGGAAAATGTCAGAATCGGCAACCGTGTCTACGACTATCAGAAGAGCACGTACAACGACGACAGCAAACTGCACAAGGGCACGCTGAACTACGGCTCCTTCTCGAACGTTCACGCCATGAAGCTCGTCGACGGCATCGAGCCGTCGGCCAACGTCATGGTGCTCGAACAGGTGCCGGGCACCACGCTCGAAAACTACCTGAAGGAAACGGGCGCCGAAAGCCGGCGCATCGGCGAAACAGCCCGCAGCGACATTCAGGACCGCGGCCAAGCCAATGCGCCTCAGATCGCGTTCGACGGCGCGCAGCAGCTCACGAAGCTCTACAACGACGCCAAGGCGAAGTACGATGCGCTCGTCAACCTCTCCTACATGTGGACGAACGAAGGGCTATTTGCCGAAGGCTTCTACCACGGCGACGTGCACAAGGGCAACGTCATGGTGGACGTCGGCTGGAAGCCCGACGCCGATCCTGCGAATCCCTACAAGGGCATCACGCTCATCGACTTCGGCAATGCCTCGCATCTCAACGCCGACGAAAAGAAGAACGTCGTGCGCGTCGTGGCGGGCACGGCCGTCGGTGACGCCGAACTCTTCGCCAAGGGCTTCCGCGAACTGCTGACCCCCGAAAGCCGCACGATCTTCGACAATGCCGGGCAGGAACTGAAGGACAAGCTTGCCGCGATCTTCGCCAAGGGCACCGTGAAGGACACGGCTTCGCGTCTTGCCGCCGCGCTCAAGCTCATGCAGCGCGAAAACAAGATCGAAGTTCCCGGACCGATCCACAACTTCCTTGAAAGCCAGCGCCGTCTGCAGGTTGCGCTCGACGAAGCGGACAGCACCGTGAAGGCGATCGCCGCGGAGCGCGAAGCGCTCGTGAAGCCCTACGTCGGACAGATGACCGAAGAGCAGAAGACCGAGATCGAGAACGTCCGCACGGCCTTCGCAAACGACCAGAAGAACAAGAAGACCATGGTGAAGTGCCTCACCGACGTCGTGACGCAGAACCTCACCGCCGCGCTGACTTCGGTCGGCCTTAAGAAGGGGGCCGCCTGCTTCACTAAGATTCAGGCCGAGCTCAACGTGCCCGAGACGACGAATGAGCAGCCGGCATCCTCAGAAGCGGAGCCGGTCGAAGAGCCCGTTGAAATTCCGCCCTACATGAATCCGGATCTTGTGGCGCCGTAATGCCGAATCAGGTGTCCGGCTGGTTTTCCGGCCGGACTTTCCGGACTCCGAAGCACAGAACGTCCGAACAGACGAAGTCTGAGCTATATTCAAATCAGCTTCAGTGCCCGGCATCGCTTCCTTGATGCACAATGGAAGCACGCCGGCCGCTGCCAAACAGGAGCATATGAAAATGCCGATTGACAATGCCGTTCTTCATGCCTTCACCTCCGATGTCATTACTGCGTCCAAAGGCTTCGAAGAAACAGAAGCTGCCGGTGCGCTGCGAAACGCAGCTGCGGCCGCCCGGGATGCAGAGGCATCCAAACCGTCTTTTGCCAAACAGCTGATTCTCGGCATCCTGACGCTTGGAATTTTCACAGTCATCTCTAAGCTGACCGCCGATCACGGCGCTCAGGAGGATCTCGACAAGACCGGCCGTCAGATTGCCGACACGCTGACCGACATTCACCGCGAGCTGAACCTTTTCGAAGCGCTCGCCGACAACCCGGAAGCTCTTCAAGAGGGCATTTCCCGCGAAGTCATGATCGGACGCGAGATGGTGACCCTGGAGCAGCGCGCGGGCGGACCGCTGGTGGCATTTTTCGGCAGCAGCGAGGAAGGCGTCGTCATTGAGAATCCTCGTCAGGTCATGGAACAGATTGAAGATCTCGTTACGCAGGATACCGAAGGTCTTCGCCGTCACTTCGACCCGGACTTCGTCAATTCCGTCCTGCAGGAGAATGATCGGGCCGCCGACGGCGCGCAGAACGCCCTTCAGATCGATCTGCCTGAAGAAAACGGACTTCCCGCCTGATCTTTCTTCCATAACGTCAGCATTACCGAGGCCACAGCCATGACACCCTCCTCGCAACGAATCGATCAGCTGCTCGGACAACTGTTTTCCTCGGGACTCGGCCTTCCGCCGGAAGAAACCGCCTTCGTCGAACGCAAGCTCGGCGTGCTGCTGGCGGACATCTACATGAACGGCGGACTGACGGATGCTGCAAACGTGCGGGCGTTTCTGCGCCGCAACTCCGCGGGCGGTCTCCCCGAGAACGCCTGCGCACCGCTTCTTGAGCGCTTCGGCGCCGCCGCGGCCTTCATGAGCCGCGCGAAAACTGCGCCGTCCCGTCTCCCGGGGGAGTACGCAGTGCCGGTCTCCGGAGATCCCATCGGGCCCGACGATCTCGAAAAGGTTTTCACACCGGAGGGCGAGGGCGTTTTTGCCGGCATTGCCTGCTCGCAGGCTTCGGGATCCGAGACGCTCTCAGCCGTTCTCGCCCGTCTTCTGGCGGATGCTGAAAAGTGCGCCGCTGAAGCCGAGGCTGCCGTGGCCGAGCGCGGCGAAGCCAATTCGCCTCAGATCATCATGCCGGCGGCTCGGACGCTCGCAGGCATTCTCAAAGCCGTGCGTACGCTCTTCTGCTCGGCGGAGTGTCTTGTAACCCTCGGACTCAATGAAGCGCTTTTCGGAAGCGGTCTGTCGGCAAATCTTTACGACGCCCGCCTGCTGAAGTCCGACGGTTCCAGAGCGCTTCAGCTTCCTGCCGATGCGGCCGGCTTCAGGCTCAATACTGAAGAAAAGGCCGTTCTGGTGCGGCTTACCGCGCTCGCCGCATTCCCCGGCATTGAGGAACTGAAGGCCGGCGGCCTTCCCGGGCTTTCCTCGCTGACACCCGTGCCGAATGCCGACCCTGACAGAGCCTTTGCCGTGCGCCTCGCCCGTCT
>JAGBFJ010000104.1 GCA_017936545.1 Sutterella sp. | reverse complement strand
CCGCGCCCGCGTGCTCGGCATTCGTCCGGCGGCCTTTTCCGGGCGATCCTGAAATCGGCCGCCGCCCCGGGCCTGTCACCGCCGGCCATGATCGGAAGCCGCTTCCCCGCCGGAGGCGGCTTTTTCATGCTTCAGAAGGGAAGAGTCAAAAGGGAAAAGGCTCCCCGCCGGGAGAACTCGGACGGGAAGCCTTTTCGGGGAGGGATCGTTACGGGACGCCGATCAGAGGAGCGTCAGGATGCGGGAGAGCATGCGGGTGCGGTTTTCGATCGTGTCGACGCGCAGGTATTCGCGTTCGGAGTGGAAGCAGCCGCCGGCAGGGGCGATGCCGTCCACGACCGGGGTGCCGACCTGGGCGATGCGGTTGGCGTCGGAGCCGCCGCCGGCGTCGACCCACGTGGCGTCAAAGCCTTCGAGACGGGCGGCTTCGTTGATGATTTCAACGAGTTCCTTCGCCTTGTCCGTGCAGGGCATGGCCGGAGAAACGGAGAGGCGGACGGCTTCGACCGTGATGCCGTCGCCCCAGTTCTGACGGGCGAGGGCTTCGATGCCTTCGTCGATTTCGCGGCCGTCTTCGTCGTTCCAGCGGCGGGTGTCGATCTTGATCACGCAGGTTTCCGGAACGGTGTTGCAGACCGTGCCGCCCTGGATCACGCCGACCGTGACGCTCGTGCCCTTGCCTTCAAGGTCCTGAAGCTCGGTGGCGGCGATCGTGAACTTGGCGGCGGCGAGCACGGCGGAACGGCCGTCCTGCGGGTTGTTGCCGGCGTGGGCGGCGACGCCGTGGAAGGTCACGTTCCAGACGGAGCGGCCCTTGCGGGAGCGCACGAAGGCGCCGGAGGCGCGGCCGGGTTCGGACACGATGGCGCGCGTGCACTTCCTGGCCATGCCGGCGAGCCATTCACGGGAGGAGAGCGAGCTCACTTCTTCGTCGGGGTTGTAGCAGACGGCGATGGCGAGGCGGTCGAGGTCTTCCCTGCGGGCGTTCTTCAGCGCGTGGAAGATGGCGATCACGCCGGCCTTGCAGTCGGCGCAGCCCGGACCGTAGACCTTGCCGTCGGCGACGCGGAACGGACGTTCCGCGACGGTGCCTTCCGGGAAGACCGTGTCGAGGTGGGCGTTGAACATGATGTCGAACTTTTCGGCACCCGGCTTGTTCGTGGCGAAGAGACCCTTGCCGGCCTTGTCGCCGAGGTCGACGAGCTCGGTCGCAAAGCCGATCGAGTCGTAGTGGCGCTTCATGATTTCGGCGACGCGGGTCACGCCGGCGCAGGTGCTGCTGCCGCAGTCGATGTTCACGACCTCTTCAAGGTCCTTCAGATAGGTTTCGAGCATGTCAGACTCTCCTTCAGATTCGGGGGGTGGGGAACGAAGTCTCTGTGTCTCTCTTCGTTCCGTGTTCGGGAGAGATTCTGAACCATTTCCGGCGGCCGCGCCTTGGACCTTGGTTCAATATGACGGCATTTTTTCGTTCAGAGCAAGCCGATGTCCTTCAGAAAGCCGTTCAGTTCGAGGGCGGAACGCACTTCGAGCTTTTTGCGGGCGTTCGAGCGGTGGATTTTGGCGGTGTGCTCCTGAATGGAGAAGTGCACGGCGATCTGCTTGTTGAGCATGTCGGACGCCACGAGTTTGGCGACCTCCTGCTCGCGCCCGGTGAGCGTGCGCCAGCGCTCGAGCATGCCCTCGACGCGAAGCCTGCGGCGGCGCTCCTCGATGTTGCGGTCGATCATCTTTCTCGCGGTCTCGCGAAGACGGTTCGGATTGACTGGCTTTTCGCAGAAGTCCTCCGCGCCGCGCTTGAGCGTCAGGACGGCTATGCTGATGCCGCCGTGGCCGGTGAGAAAGAGAATCGGCAGGTCGATGCCCTGCTTCTGCATTTCCTGCTGCAGTTCAAGTCCGCTCATGCCCGGCATGCGGACCTCGAGCACGATGCAGCCCGGCCGGCGAAGATCGTCCTTGTCGAGAAACTCCTCGGCGCTCTCATAGGTGATCGCGTCGATGCCCGCCACGCGCAGCGTGAAGGCTTCGGAATTGCGGACGGACTCCTCGTCGTCGATCACGCGGACGACGCTGGGGTAGATGTCGGGGTTCGGCGTGCTGTCAAACATCATGGCTCCTGGAGGTGGATCAGCCGGCTTTGGTGCGGCGCATCGTCATGGAGACGGAGGCGATCAGTCCCTGGGGCGACGCCCGGCGGAAGGTCAGTCTGGCGGCATGCCGTTCGGCGAGCTTGTCGTCCGAGACCGGAAGGCCGTTGTCCTCGACTTCGAGGACCCATCGGACGGCGTCGGGTCTGCTGCTGTCTTCCGTCAGACGGACCCTGATCTCGCTTTTGCCCGTCGTGTTGGTCCGCGCCGCATGGAGCGCATTCTTGAGGAGGTTGACCGTCAGAAGCTCGAGTTCGAGCGGTTCGCCTTCGATCGGAGCGCTTTCGGCGAGCTGAGCCGAGACGCGCACGCCCGAATGTTCGGTGCTCGAACAGAACGTCGCGTAGGCCGTCTTGACGACTTCGCAGAAGTCGAGCGGCGTCTGCAGGTTCGACTTCTGCTTGGCGTAGCGGCGCACGCGATCGACGATGCCCGAGACGCGTTCGGCCTGACGCGCGATTTCCCGGGTAGCCTCGTCGATGACGGGGTCCTTGCCCCGACCGTGCTCGGCGCCGACGATAAGTCGGCCATTGCGAACGTGATGACCGCCATGGACATCGTCGTGCGCGAAAACCGTCCGCACGGCGACATCTACGTCTGCTTCGTGCCAGACGAGGAGCTCGGAGAAAAGGGCGCCCGAAAGATCGACTTTTCAAAGTTCCCGGTGGACTTCGCCTATTCGATCGACTGCTGCGAACTCGGCGAAGTGGTCTGGGAAACGTTCAATGCCGGCAATGCGGTGCTGCGCGTCAAGGGCATTCCGGCCCATCCGATGTCGGCCAAGGGCGTGATGGTGAACCCGATTCTCGTCGTTCACGACTTTCTCAACATGCTCGACCGCACGCAGACGCCCGAATGCACGGAGCTGCGCGAAGGCTTCGTCGTCGTAAAGACCATGCAGGCCAATCCGACCGACGCCGTGCTCACCATGAAGATCCGCGACCACAGCCGGGCGCTCTACGAACGAAAGAAGGAGCAGCTGCGCCGCGCGGCCGACTATCTGCAGTTCCTTCACCCGAAGGCCGAGGTGTCGATCGAACTCTCCGACGCCTACGCCAACATCGGCGACTCCGTCACGCCCGAAAACCGTCAGGGCATCGACAACCTCTACCGCGCCTGCGAACTCTGCGGCGTGGAGGCCAAGACCGTCGCCATGCGCGGCGGCACGGACGGCTCCTTCATTTCGACGAAGGGCATTCTGACCCCCAACTACTTCACGGGCGCGCACAACTTCCACAGCAACTGCGAATTCCTCCCGATGAAGTCCTGGGAAAAGAGTCTCGAGGTGACGCTGGCCCTGGTGGCACTGGCCGCCGGCGCGGAACAATGACTTCCCGCCGATCGTTTTTCTCGCAGGACGGCCTTCCGGAGACGCCGCGGACCGAGCGGCGGCGCCGGAAGGCTGTTTTTTCGTCGGGAGAGTTCTCGGACCGAAGGCGCCGCCGCTTCGTCCCGCCGCCCTTTTCGGGAACGGGCGTCATTGATCCCGCCGGGGGTCCTCAGCTCCGGTAGAACTCCGGGAACCGCCGGCGGAGCGCCTCCATGGACCTGCGTTCGCGTTCGGCGATCCAGTCGGCGAAAACCTGAACCCGGCGTTTTTCGAAGGCTTCCTCGCGCACGAAGATGAAGCAGGAGAGCGGGTGACGGCGCCAGCCGGGCAGAACGGGCACGACGGTGCCGTCCTCGATTTCCTTGGCGCAGTGAAAGAGCGGAAGGTCCGGCACGACGCCGGCGCCGAGAAGCAGCGCGGACTTGGCGGAAATCAGATTGTGCACGACCAGGGAATTCTTCCACTGCAGCGTTTCGATTTTTCCCCGGCATTCCAGCGTCTGGGTTGCCGTGCGGGTGGGACTGCTGATCAGGAGCCCGGTATGTCCGGCGCAGTCGGCGGGAACGCGGGGCAGACCGTGCCGGCGGATATAAAGGGGAGAAGCGCAGGCAACAAAAGGCATTTCTCCGCTGTATCGCTGAATGATGCCGGGCATCGGCTGATTCTCTCCGTATCCGATCACGACGTCGATGACCGTGCCGCCCGGCGTAATAAACCCGTCGGGCAGTCTTGCCGAAAGTTCGTGCAGTTCAAACTGAATGTCGGGATAGATCTGCTGAAATTCCACAAGCGCCGGCGTCACTTCCTGAGGCCCAATGCCGGAATGCGAGGAGACGCGGATCAGACCCGCCATCCGGTTCTTGTCGCCCTGCAGGTCCCGGATCATTTCCTCATGAAGACCGAGAAGCGGAACGGCCTTCTGATAAGCCTGACGTCCGAGTTCGGTCAGCGTGACCGGACGGGTGGCTCGTGAAAAAAGCGGAGAACCAAGCTCCGATTCCAGCGCCTTGAGCGCTCGACTGGCCGTACTCGGTTCGCATCCGAGGCGTTCGCAGGCGGCGTTGAGCCCTTCCGATCTCACAATTTCGCAGAACACCCGCCAGGCATTCATGTCGTCAAGTCTTTTCACTGGGATCTCCGGCTGAATGAACGTCTTCGGCTCCTCAGGATTTTCCCTGAATCATTGCCGAACATGTCGGTACTGATTGCACTTTTGCAATCAGTATGCGTGAAGCATGGTGCGTTTGCAAGATGCAAGCCCGTTTTTGCGGCCTATTAATTGCTAAAAATGCAATTTTCTATTGAATAAATTGGCTTTTATGTTCACTAGATGGCCGTCATAATCGTGTTCGTGCCTCAAGGCGGCATGCGGACCGACCGTCCGCCCCTCGACCCCAAACAAGGAGACTCTTGCAATGAACTGGCAGATTTGGTTCGCCGTTGCGGCGATCGTTCTGACGGTGCTCGCCCTGGTCAAAAGACTCGAAACCCGCATGGTGCTGCTGATTGCCGGCTTTGCCATGTGCGCTGCGGCGGGTGAACCTCTCAAGGCTTTTCAGGCTTTCATCAAAGGCATGACGCATACGACGCTCGTGCCGTCCATCTGTGCGGCGATGGGTTTTGCCGCGGTGGTCTCGGCCACGAAATGCGACGAACACCTCGTTGCGGCGGTCGCCTCACCTCTCAAGGCGCTCGGCGGCATGCTTATTCCGGTGACGACGCTTCTCACCTTCGGCATCAACATCGCCATCATGTCGGCTGCCGGCACGGCGGCGACGGCGGGCGCGACCTTCATCCCTCTGCTGATCCGCGCCGGCATTCGTCCGGCGGCTGCGGCTGCCGCGGTGGGCGGCGGCACGATGAGCGGTCTGCTTCTCAATCCGGGCTGCGCGCACGACATCTACGTAGCGAAGATGGCCAATATGGATCTGATGTCCTTTATCGGCTGGGCCGCGCCCTACGTCTGCGGTCTGGTAGTGGTCGCCACGACCGTCAATGCCGTGCTGGCACTCTTCAAGTACCGCGATCACAAGCCGTCGGAAGAAGAACTCCGCAGCTTCAAGTCCGAAGCCAGAGCCGAACTGAAGGTGAACTACCTCAAGGCGCTCGCTCCGCTCGTGCCGCTTGCCATTCTCATCTCCGCCTCGATCTGGTTCCCGAAAGCCGGCATTGACGTCGTGGCCGCCATGCTGATCGGCATGGTCGTCATTGCCCTCATCACCATGATGAATCCCGGAGATATTTCGAAGGCGTTTTTCAAGGGCATGGGCTCGGGCTACGCCCAGGTGATCGGTCTCATCGTCGCCGCCGGCGTCTTCTCCGCGGGTCTGCAGGCGACAGGCACGGTAGCCGCCTTCATCGATGCGCTGAAGAGCTCCAATGAGCTCGCCCGCTGGGGCGCTGCCGTCGGTCCCTTCCTGATGGCCGTCGGCACCGGTTCCGGCGAAGCTGCGATCTGGGCCTTCAATCAGGCCGTGACGCCGCATGCCGCGAGCTTCGGCATGGAACCGCACTCGCTCGGTCTGCTTGCGATTCTTGCCGGCCAGTTCGGCCGCACGGCCAGCCCTCTCGCGGGCGCCATCATCATCGTGGCCGGCATGGCCGGCGCGGATCCTGTCAGCGTCGCCAAACGCCTGTTCCCAGGCATGGCCGTTGCCCTGATCATCTCCGCCCTCATCGTGGTTTAACCGAAGGAGACAGGCATGCTTGACCTTCTGATTCGCGGCGCCCTGACGGTGGATCCGGAAAGCGGCTTCTGCAGCCGAGCCGACATCGGTATCGAAGACGGCGTGATCGTGCGTGTCGCCGAGTCCGTCGACGAACCGGCAGAAACGGTTTTCGATGCCGAAGGACTTGCGGCGGTTCCGGGTCTGATTGATACGCATCTTCATCTTGCTCCGCATCCCTACGGCGAACGTATGGCCGCCGCCTCCGGCGTGACGACGTGCGTGGAAATGGCCGGACCGGCTGACAGGGTATTTGCCGGAAAGCTTTCCGACGGGTGCGGTCTCTCGGTAGCGGTTTTAAACGCCGTGCTGCCGGGAACCAACGTCGGGGGACGCGATCCCTCGGCGGCGGAGCTCGATGACTTCATCGAACGCTCGATTTCCGAAGGTTCCTTCGGCGTCAAGCTTCTCGGCGGACATTTTCCGCTCACGCCCGAAGCATCGGCCCGCATGGTCGAGGAGTCGGCCCGGCTCGGCGCCTACATGGCCTGGCATGCCGGCACGCTGACGGCGGGTTCGGACATCGACGGCATGCGTCAGGCCGTCGAGCTCGCCGAAGGGCGTTCGTTTCATCTTGCGCACATCAATGCGTACTGCAGGGGACGCGTCCGTTCCGAACTGGCCGAATGCGAAGAGGCTGCGTCGCTTCTCAGGGCGCATCCCGAAATCGTGACGGAAAGCTATCTCTCGGCTCGAAGCGGCGCACCGCTCGTTCGTGACGAGAACGGCGATCCGCTGTCGAAGGTCGTCTGCGGCAATCTGCGCCGATTCGGATTCACGCCCGACCGGAAGGGTCTCAGACAGGCCGTGCTTGACGGAGTGCTCTCCGTCATCCTCCCTGAGGACGGCATGCTGAAACTCGTCTCCGGCCGGTCGGGCGCGGATGCGCTGGAAGAAGGCCGGGCTGCCGACGGTTCATTCGACCGGGTCAATCCTGCCGTTTCCCGCGTGTACTTCGCAACCGCCCGCCGCGACGACGGCACCTTCCTCGTCGACGGTATTGCGACGGACGGCGGCGCCATTCCGAGAAACGTCATTGCCGAAGCGGGACTCGCCTTGGTCGGTCTTTCGGCGCTGACGCTCACCGAGTTTGCCGCCAAAACGTCTCTGATTCCGGCCCGCATGCTGGGCCTTGAAGGAAAGGGACACATCGCGCCCGGATTTGACGCCGACATCACGCTCCTTTCCGTGAAAGAGCACCGTGCCGCTGCCAGTTTCGCCGCCGGCCGTCCCGTTCTTCTGAACGGCAGAGTCGTCGGACAGGGCGGCTCCGTACTCTGCACAGAACAGGGCGCCGCTGCCGTGCGCCGTGCCGGACTGACGCCGCAGGTGCTCAAAGGCGGCATTCCGGCTCTCAGCCGCTGTTTCGGCTGAACACTATTTTCAACCTCTCGTTTTCAAATACATCAAGGACTCTTGCCATGAATTACAAACTGCCCGCTGCTGTGGCTGCCGCCGTTCTCGCCGGCAGCGTTTCCGCTGCCGACATCACGATGTTCGGCTTTCTGGATCAGGGCCTCGCCTATATTCATGAAGATCTCAATGCCGGCATGGCTGCTCCGGTAGGACAGTCAGCGGCCGCTTCGATTCTTCAGTCAAATGGAAAGGTCGGGGCGGCCGGTACGAAGACCGGTCTTTCTCAGGGAACGGGCAACGTCAGCACCTGGGGCATGAAGGGAAGCGAAAAGCTGACCGACGATCTGGATGTCGTGTTTCATTTGGAAAGCGCTTTTCTGGCTGACGACGGTACCTTTTACGGCGGCTCCACTATGTTTGAACGAGAATCGACTCTCGGTCTTCGTTCCAAGACTTTCGGCGAACTCAAAGCGGGCCGCATGCCTGCGCTCACGACCGGCTCTGGCACGACCGGCATCTTCAACAGCCGCGTCAATCCGTTCGGCGCCGGCTGGGGCAACATGACGGGCGGCTGGAAGTTCTCCGGTACGCTGGCCCAGGCCCGCTGGAACAATATGATCAACTGGATTTCGCCCAGTTGGCGCGGTGTTCGTCTGTATGCTCAGCATTCCCTCGGAAACAAAAGTGGTGCCGATGAAGGTTCTGTGCGTGTCGATCGCTGGTCTGCTGTCGGCGCCAGCGTGACAGCCGACAGATATTACTTGGCTGCTGCGGTGGACTGGATTAAGGCAGGCTCAGCTAACACAGCCGGACAAGCTGGCAAGGATGCGTGGAAAGCACTGGCGGGCGGTCACTGGAAGGTCGACGACGACGTTAAAGTCTTCGGAACAGTTCAGTACCTGAAAAACGTTCCTTGGATCGGCGGCTACAGTACGAAGGAATGGGCTCCTCGTGCAAATAAGGAAATGCTCAATATGGGCTTTGAAGCCTGGGCGGTTGCCACGGGTCTCGACTGGAAGGCAGCCGGCGGCACCGTCAAGGCTTCCGTCGCATATGCCTGGGGCGAAAACCAGAACGTCGACTCGGACAACAAGATGAAGCGCGCCAATGCCGGTCTCGGCTACGTCTATCCGCTTTCCCGCCGCACGTCCGTTTACGCCATCGGCGGCTGGTTCTGGCAGGATGCCGACTGGCAGGATTCGAGCATCAGCGCTCACGAAGCCATTGTCGGTCTGATGCACCGCTTCTGATGATCTGAACACGGAGAGGCCGCAGGATGAGCCTGCGGCTCTCCGGCGAGAACTGTAAAACGCCATTCATAGGAATTCATAAAGCATGCTGGGTTTTCACATGGGCAGCGTACCGGCCCCGTTCAAGCGCGCGGAACACGATACGGAATACTGGCTTCAGCAGATCAACCGTGCATCCGTCGTGGCCAACACCGAGTCGGGTCTTCTCGATGCCGGACTCGCGCGGCAGATTCGCTGTGCTTTGGACGCGCTTCTCGAAGAGGCCGGCAAGCCCGGTGCCGATCGCTGCGATCTTTACATTCAGTTTGAACCGAAGCTTCTCAAGCGATGCGGCGTCGGTGCCAGCGTGCTGCATGCCGGCCGTTCGAGTCAGGACATTCTGGCGACGGCGAATGCCGCCATGAACCGCGAGCACCTGATGATGCTCGCGGAGGCGGTTGCCGATCTCTGCGCTGCTCTGATTGAAGCCGCCCGCAGGGAGTCGGATGCCGTTGTCCCGGCCTACACCAACGGCGTTCAGGCGCAGCCGACGCTCTACAGTCACTATCTTCTGGCGCAGTGCAGGGTGTTCTGCCGCGACATCACCCGTCTGATGGAGTGCTGCCGCCGCTACGACGTCTGTCCCATGGGCAGCTGCGTCTGCAACGGCACCGGGTGGCCCCTCAATTCGTCCCGCATGGCCGAGCTGCTCGGATTTTCGCGAGCCGCCGACAATGCCTTTGACGCCGGACAGTGTCAGGGCAACGATCTTCCGCTCGAATCGAGCCAGATCATTGCTTCGGTGATGATTCACATCAATGCCTTCCTTGCGGATTTCATGCAGCAGTATTCGCAGGCGCGGCCGTGGATTCACAGCGTCAGTCAGAACGGCGTCTATCGCTCGAGCGCCATGCCGCAGAAGCGCAATCCCGGTCTGATCAACGACTGCCGCCGTGATGCGGGACTTGTTCTCGGAGAAACGGACGGCATCCGTCTTCGTCTGCAGAATCTGACGCTTGGCATGGCCGATGCGCGCGACGCCTGGATCATGCGTGATCTTTTTGCAGATGCCTGTACGGTCGTGCGGACCTTCACCGGCATTGTGTCGAGCCTGCGGGTGGACCGTGAGCGTGCGCTTGCGGAACTCAATGCCGACTGGACCTGCACGCAGGAAATTGCCGATACGCTGATGCGCGAAGAGGGTGTGGACTTCCGGACCGGGCATCGTTTTGCCTCGCACTTTGTCACCTGGGCTAGGGAAAACGGCAGAACGCCTGCCGATACGCCTTTCTCGGCGTATTGTTCGATTTGGGAAAAATTTGCCTCCGAGAACGGGCTGACCGCCGAGTTTCCGCTTTCGGAAGATCATCTTAAAAAAGCAACCGAGCCTCTGGCCATTCTTCAGAACAGAAAGACGGCAGGCAGCGCTTCGCCTCTGATGCTTGATCAGCAGATCCGCAGCGCCGAGGATCTTCTCAGCCGCGAGCGCGACTGGATCGAGATTTATTTCGCCGATCAGGAAGCTGCCTCTCAGGCTTTGAGCCAGGCGATTGACGCCATTTGAACGACTTAACCCTGAATTCCGGAGAGACGACATGACCGAACAAGAAGCTGTCCAGCGCAGACGCTGGATCATCCTGATCCTCATCTGCCTCATCAACCTCTGCGCGGGCTCCGTTTATGCCTGGAGCGTGCTTTCGGACGCCGCCGCGGAAAGCCTGACGGCTTTGACCGGCACGCCCGTCACGCCGGGCGATCTGGCCATCGCCTTCGGCGTTGCCAACAGCGTCGGACCGATTCCCATGATTCTGGGCGGCGCAGTCAATGACCGCTTCGGTCCGCGCTTTGTCATCATGACGGGCGGTCTGCTGATCGGCATCGGTCTCGCGCTCTGCGGCATGCTTCACTCCGTCGCCGGCATCACGCTCGCCTTCGGCGGCTTTTTCGGCATCGGACTCGGCCTGGCCTACGGCGCCGGCATTGCCACGGTCGTCAAATATTTTCCGGAACGCCGCGGTTTTGCTGGCGGCATCGTGACTGCGGCCTACGGCTTCAGCTCGGTCATCGTGCCTCCCGTGGCCCACGTCCTGATTTCCGCCTTCGGCGTGATGCAGACGTTTGTCATTCTCGGCTCGGTTTTCAGCGTGGTGATCGTGGTCTGCGGCTTTTTCTGCTCGCGCTGTCCCGACGGCTTCGTTCCGGCCGGCGTCAGCCTGCCGTCCCGTGCGGCTGCCGAGGGGAAGAACTGGCGCGAGATGCTCTCGAGCCCCGTATTCTGGCCCATGCTGGCGCTTCTGATGTGCGGCGCCATCACCGGCATGATGATCCTCTCTCAGGCGGCCTTCATCGCCCGTCAGGAAATCGGCATGACCCCGGCGGCTGCGGCAGGCGCCGTGTCGGTGATTGCGCTCTTCAATATGGCAGGCCGCCTTCTCGCCGGCACGCTTTCCGACCGGCTCGGCCGCATCGGCGTACTGGCCTTCGGTCTTGTTCTCTCCGCCGCGGGTCTGCTGACTCTAATGACGGCAGGAAAGGGCGATACGGCGCTCTTTTACGGCGGCTGCGTGCTGGTCGGCATTGCTTTCGGGGCTTTCATGGCTGTCTATCCGGGCTTTACGGCAGACCGGTTCGGCGCCAGAAACGCCGGCGTCAATTACGGCATCATGTTCTGCGGCTTTGCGCTTGCAGGAATGATCGGTCCTGCTTTGATGAGAAGTCTGCAGGCCTCGGGCTTTGCTTTTGCCGACTGCTGTCTGGCCGGGATCGGGTTCTGCACTGCCGGACTCCTCTTTGCCTTTGTCTGCAGCCGGTTCGCAAAGTAGCTGCCGGCAGTCTGAGCTGAAAAAAGGATTCCGACCATTGTTTGCGTCGGGATCCTTTTTTGATTTCGGTTCGGTGTGTGCCGGATGAAAATGAACGAGGCGTTCGAGTTTGACAAAATTTATGAAGACTGCAAAAGTCGACAAACCATGCGGGTTTTCAAAGGCATTATCGGTTGGAATTTTCCGGCAGAGAAAATTCCCCGCCCTCTGAAATTTCCCGGGCAAATTCGTTCCATCGGCGCATGCGGCGCGTCAGTTCCTGCCGGTCTTCTTCTGTATCCCTGAAGGCGATCAGCTCCCAGTCCATTTCCCGCAGAGCCAGAACCAGTTCGTCGAGCTTCTGATAAGGAACGGAGATGACGGTCAGGCCTTCCGGATAGACTTTGCGGCGGCTCATGCCGTGATGAAGTCCTGTCTGAGTAAAGTTCACTTTGCCGCTGAGCCACGGATACATATACGTCCAGGCGCAGGAAAGGACGGATGAAGACTTCGATTCCCACAGATCGCCGGAAATATAGCTTGTGGCGCGCAGGATGATGTCTGCGGCTTTTGTGTTCCCGACAAAAATCACCAGATCCGGATTAAATTCGCACTGATCGACAGGTGCGAAAACGACATAGTTGATCGTGTTGCGGATCGCTTTGGGAATCTGATAGTAGAGGCGGCTGTTGGCGTTCTGATCCCGAAAGACCCCGAAGTCGTATCCGGCCTGCCCGGATGCTCCAAGAGGCGGCTCGTCGGCCATGCCGAGAACGGTTCTGCCCATGCAGTTCTCATTGTTTTTGTCGATATAGAAGGCGGTCTTCGTTTTCTGTGCGTGACTGACAAACTGACAGAGCGACATCCGCTCGCTGCTTTTCGGATAGCGCAGACCGACATGTTCCGGACTGACCGCGCAGAATTTAATCGCAACCGGGACGTACTCGCAGGGCAGCGCGGACAGAACGGCCTTGGCTTCGTTGCTCAGCCGGTCGCTTCTCAGACGAAGGTGTTCCGGAGCGCCGCTGACGGGGCGGCGGCCCGGTGAGGGTTCCTGAGGGATAGAATCGGACGGATGGTCTGCGGACATAGGGCACCTCGCGGTTTGTCGGATGGTTTGATCATACAGCGAATGATGGGCGAATCCGGCAGGCCTTATACCGCACGGCGCGTCAATTGAGGCCGCAGTCGGACATGCATTCCGATTTTCAGCAAGAAATCAGAAAAATGTGTGCATTTGCGAGACAGTCCGGCGAAGTGTTCTTGCCGCCGGCAGCAGACACAGCCCAAAATGGATCTCCCGAACTGTGTAGAGAGATCGTCATGGAGAAGCCAGTTTTTCGGGCTCTTCGTGGATACCTGTGGGTCAGCTGAGGACTCCTGCATCTCGGCAAGCCCTGCCTCTCTAGGCTAAGAGCCTTCCCGGAAGCTCAACTTTCAGGTTCGATCGCTCGATCATGATCATGTCGATCATGTTCTGTATGTTGCGAAAGCCAAAGGATCGCTTGATGAGGAGCTTGATGCACGCGTTGCAAGCTTCAATTCGAGCGTTGCTGAGTCCATAGGTAATGGTGTTCAGAATGTTCTGCGTGTGACGTTTGATCTTCTTCCCGAGCTCCTTCATCTCAGGGATCTGAGAGTGAGATGCCCAGAAGTACCAGCGTTGGAGCTCCTTCGCTGCTTCTTCCGGATCGGTCAGCTTCAGGCAGTACCTCAGAACTTCCTTCAGCCTGTAGGCACGGAAGAGTCTGGGATGAGTCTTCTGAATCCCTCAATGCTGCCACTCGCCTTAGCTTCTATACTATTTGTCCGTGGAGGTGGGTTGGCATTGGCACAAATGCCAGCCATGACTGCCGCTTATGCCGCTGTTTTGAAGAATGAGACAAGCGACGCGGCGACAATTATCAACATCGCCCAACGTCTTGGCGGTGCGCTGGGCGCGATCACCACAGTCATTGTGCTTGAGCAAGCCGCGACGACGGACAACCAACTGGCTTACGGATGGGGGGGCGCTCTCTTAGTCGCCTTCGCAGTTGCATCAATGGTCACATCGACGCTGTTGAAACCGCCATTGAAACAATCCGATTAGTGGTGAGTGATGCGTCGTCGTGCCACACATACGATTGATCGCCCATGGGGAGCGCCGACCGCGCTCGGATCGCGCATCCCCCTCGCGTCGCTCCTCCAGACGCTCGCCGTCGCCGAATATCTCAATTTCCGCCACGCCGCCAATGCGCTCGGCGTGGCCCAATCGAGTGTCAGCGCCCGCGTGAAGGCGCTGGAAGAAGACCTTGGCATCCTCCTGTTCGAGCGCCATGCGCGGGGCGTCCGGTTGACCGAAGCCGGACGCCACTTCGTGGAGAGGATCGCGGCCGGCGTCGATCAACTCGACCATGCGGTGAAGACCGCAGGCATGGCGGCGGTAGGCGAGTGCGGCCGGCTTCGTATCGGCATCCACGCCCTAATCCCGCGCAGTTTCCTCGCCGATCTGATCGGACGGTATCGGGAGGAACATCCCGGCATCGAGGTCGAGATCGCCGAGGGCACGGCCCGCGATGCGATCATGCAGCTTCGCGCAGACCGGCTGGACGTGGTGTTTGTTGCCGGCACGCCCGCACTGCCCGACTGCCATAGCCGCCCGATCTGGACCGAACCGCTGGTGGCGGCGCTGCCGGAGGGGCATCCGCTCGCCGGGCAATCATCGGTCACATGGGCCGATCTGGCGAGCGAGACGTTCCTTGTCCGCCATGGGGGCACCGGCCCGCAAGTTCATAGCCATATCGTGCTACGTCATGCCGGGCGCTGGCCCGCCCCGTCGATCCTGCGCTTCGACATTGGGCGCGGCGCGCTGCTGTCCATGTTCGGACAGGGGTTCGGCATCACTATCGCCGGTGCGGCTACGTCGCTGCTGAAAACATCCGGCGTCGTCTTCGTCCCGTTCGCGGATGAGCCGGAACCAGTTCCGTTCTCGGCCATCTGGTCGCCGTTCAACCGTAGCGCGGCGCTTCGTAACCTGCTCACCCTCGCCAGCGACATGGGCCAGCTAGTCCGCACCGACTATATCTAGCCGGCTGGCGGCCGACCATCGACCGCCAGTTGGGCCAGGAAGTCATGGGCGTTGTGCAGGACGGATCGGTGTCGCGGCAACTCGGGCGGCAGAGGGGGATAGCCTCTAATCTATTGTAGATAAATGTAGCCGCTCGAAACCGGTGATGAGGCTGTCGAGTCCGAAGTTGAACGCAGCATCCGTGCCGTCTGCTTCCAACTCGTGAAACAGATCGTGCAGGAAGGATGACGGTGCTTGCTCGGACACATCTGGCCTGTCCGAAATTCTCTCATCGGCATCAGATGCCTGCTGTTCGAGAACGGAACCAACCAC
Source organism: Sutterella sp. (assembly GCA_017936545.1). Lineage (GTDB taxonomy): Bacteria > Pseudomonadota > Gammaproteobacteria > Burkholderiales > Burkholderiaceae_F > Sutterella. Next base: position 32,255 of record JAGBFJ010000104.1, on the reverse strand, counting down.
ATAGTGACTGACCGCCCGGAGCGCCCAAACGGCGCGCTTCGGGCTAAAGCCCGCTGTGCAGAGAAAGCGTATTTGTGCCTCGGCGGTGCCAAAATTCGGTTCTGTCGGTCGGGTGCCCGCATGGATACGCGCGCCGTCGCGATAAGAGAGCAACGCCGTTCTGAAACTCAGGGCGTTTTCTTTCAGGTACACCCGCCAGTCCTCGCCTTCCTTGGGCAGGGACCGGGTGTGGCGTTCCATCAACATCGCCTCCGCAAGAGCGTCAAGCAGCGCGCGCTTGTTCTGGAAATGCCAGTAAAGCGCAGGCTGCTGAACCTTGAGGCGTTCAGCGAGCTTTCGCGTCGTCAGGTTGTCCATGCCAACCTCGTTCAGCAGCTCCAGCGCCGCTGCGATCACGGTGCCCTTGTCCAGTTTGGTCATTCACGTTCCTTCGCCAACGCTTGACAATTTATCACCGATAAGTTATATGTCTATGTCCTTATCATTGATAAAGTCGCTCGCATTGAGCGGCGCTGGAGTTTCAGGTGCGCAGCTCTGCCATCATTGCCCTGCTGATCGTGGGTCTCGACGCCATGGGTCTCGGCCTCATCATGCCCGTCCTTCCGACGCTTTTGCGTGAGCTTGTGCCAGCAGAGCAGGTCGCTGGTCACTATGGTGCCTTGCTGTCGCTCTATGCGTTGATGCAGGTCGTCTTCGCGCCCGTGCTTGGACAACTTTCGGATGCTTACGGTCGGCGTCCGGTTCTTCTGGCTTCTCTTGCGGGAGCCGCAGTCGATTACATGATTATGGCATCTGCGCCGGTCTTATGGGTGCTCTATATCGGCCGACTCGTCTCCGGCGTCACGGGCGCAACCGGAGCTGTAGCTGCCTCAACCATTGCTGATTCGACGGGGGAAGATTCTCGCGCGCGCTGGTTCGGCTACATGGGGGCCTGTTATGGGGCAGGCATGATTGCCGGGCCAGCACTTGGTGGCATGCTCGGCGGTATTTCTGCTCATGCTCCGTTTGTCGCCGCTGCCCTTCTCAACGGGTTCGCGTTCCTGCTTGCCTGCATTTTGCGCAAGGAAACTCATCGCAGCCATGGCGGGACCGGAAAGTCGGTTCGCATCAAACCATTCATTCTGTTCCGGCTGGATGATGCTTTGCGCGGGCTAGCTGCGCTTTTCGCAGTTTTCTTCATTATTCAACTGATCGGCCAAGCGCCTGCGTCCCTATGGGTCATCTATGGCGAGGACCGTTTTCAGTGGAACACCGCGACCGTTGGTTTGTCGCTCGCGGCGTTTGGGGCAACACATGCGATCTTCCAAGCGTTTGTTACCGGCCCGCTTTCAAGCCGGCTTGGAGAGCGGCGCACGCTACTGTTTGGCATGGCTGCGGATGCGACTGGCTTCGTTCTTCTGGCTTTTGCCACGCAGGGATGGATGGTGTTCCCGATTCTGTTGCTGCTTGCCGCCGGGGGTGTTGGCATGCCGGCCTTGCAGGCAATGCTCTCAAACAATGTCAGCAGTAACAAGCAAGGGGCTTTGCAGGGAACGCTAACGAGCCTCACCAATCTAAGCTCTTTCGCAGGACCGCTTGGCTTCACAGCACTCTATTCTGCCACCGCCGGAGCATGGAACGGTTGGGTTTGGATTGTCGGCGCGACCCTCTATTTAATATGTCTGCCAATACTACGCAGACCTTTCGCAACTTCATTGTGATTGAGTCATGGCGAATTGGTATGCGTAGACTTACGAGGAATGACGGATTAAATCCGTTGAGCCATCATCTCCTCTCGGGGCGAGTGCCGATGATGACCTTAGTTCACACTCTCGCCGTCGCCGAATATCTGAACTTCCGCCACGCCGCCAATGCGCTCGGCGTGGCGCAATCCAGCGTCAGCGCCCGCGTGAAGGCGCTGGAAGAAGACCTTGGCATCGTTCTGTTCGAGCGCCATGCGCGGGGTGTTCGGTTGACCGAGGCCGGACGCCACTTCGTCGAGCGGATAGCCGCAGGCATCGACCAACTCGACCATGCGGTGAAGACCGCCGGCATGGCGGCAGCCGGAGAAAGCGGCCGGCTTCGCATCGGTATCCATGCCCTGATCACTGCAAGCTTCTCTTCCTGATGCTTCGTCAGGTTGCCGGGATCCTTGCCAATCGCGTACTTCGATCCCTTCACTTCTGAAGCGGCCTCCTTTGATCGCTGTGCCTTATTCTTCAGCCTTTTACTCTGAGGGGCCTGCGCACTGGCTTGGGCATCCTGTTTGGCCTGCTTGTAAAGTTCACGCCAAATGCCGGCGCGTACATCGTCCAAGGCCTTCATCGCCCATTCGACAACGTGAAAGGAGTCGACGCATCGATGGCAGTTCGGCAGCATTGCCTCAACCCCATCGTCGACCCAGCGAGCGCCATCCCCTGTAACCACTTCAATGCCTTCTCTCTGCTCCTGCGTCAATTCATTCAGGAACTTCATGAAGACGGCTTTGCCGTGTCCCTCATGGGCCCAGACGATTGAACCGTCGTCGTGATTGATGACAACGGTGATGTACTTGTGTCCCTTGCGGTAGCTGGTTTCGTCTACGCCTATATGCCTGAGATTTGCAAATCGAACCGCAGGATCCGGCTCGAGCAGCTGTCGAACTCGGGAGATGCAGCGGCCTACAGTTGCCCAGTCTATGCGCATCAGCTCGGCCACGGCTGACTTGTTCATGTTCATCGCCATCCAAGTAACCGTCATGTCGAAGTCACGGGTGAAGCCAGACCCAGGATCCGCCCACGGTACAGAGGCAGTCAGCACACCGTGCTCCGGGCATTCGATACGAGGAGGAGCGTAGCGCAGAAACACTTTGACGGACGCGAAGTCCGTGGCACGCCATCGACGCGGAGTCCGGCATGCCTGATCGTACTTCGGGCACTTCCTGCCGCATTCAGGGCAGAGGCACTGAAGCCGCTTGTAGGGACGAATCTCGACCTCCAGAGTAGGCGTCCCTGTCACGGTATCAGTGATTGTCAGATCAGTGATGACGCTGTTCTTGACATTGATGAGGCGAGTAAATAAAGTATGGGTCGAAGCCATTGCTATTCAGCTCCAGATTTTTAGTGTGGAAACAAAAATCTACTGAATGCCAATGGCTTTTCTGTTTATGGAATGAGCAGGCTTCGGTCTTCCCGTTCAGCACGTCGTGCTCATTCTGATGTCGTGATGTTGTCGCTGACGGCTTCAATCTGCAGGCTTACGCCCCGGGCATGTTTATGACAATGCCAAGGAGGGCTTTAAGGAGTCTTTACCCACAGGTATGCCCGAAGCCTCGTTTTTCGTCCGTCAGGACAGATGGTCCTGTTAATGGGTATTCCGGCTACCGGCAAAAGTACGTTTGTCGGCACCTTTCTCTGTTCGACTCATGCACATGTGAGCCTGGATCTGCTCGGCACCCGCCGGAGGGAATTCGATGCGCTTCAGGCTGCTCTTGCAGACGGCGGCAGCGCGGCGGTGGACGACACGAACGTCACGGAGGCCGTGCGCCGTCCGTTTATTCAGGCGGCGAAGACTGCCGGGTATGAGGTTGTCGGCATTTTTTTCCGTTCAGTCATTCGGGAAGCCGTAGAACGCAATGAGAGACGGACCGGTAAAGCCAAGGTTCCGAGAACGGCTATTGCGAATTTTTCCAATCGTCTGGAAATGCCGCGGCTCGAAGAAGGGTTTTCCAGTCTTTGGTTTGCTCAGACAGACGGCTGCGGCGGTTTTCTCGTGACGCCCTGGAAGGAGGCAGAACAATGAGATCGTCGGAATTCGAGGCAATGATGCGCCGAAGCGAAGCGGCATGCAATGCTGTCATTCCTTCCGGATGGATCGTGACCCGCATCGACGGGCGCGGGTTTTCGCGGCTGACTAAGGAAACCGTGCCGTTTGAGCGGCCGTTCGACCTGAGGTTTCATCAGATGATGACGGCTACGGTCCGTCATCTTATGAACTGCGGTTTTTCAGTCATCTGGGCCTATACCCAGAGCGACGAGATTTCGCTGCTTCACCGCATCGACGAGTCCACCTTCAGCCGGCGTCTTCAGAAATACACCTCCCTTCTGGCAGGCGAGGCTGCCGCGGTTTTCTCTCTGAAGCTCGGTCTTCCCGCATCATTCGACTGCCGCGTGTCGGTTTTCGCGTCGGCCGAAGACGTGACGGATTACTTTCGCTGGCGTTTGGCGGACGCCGAGCGCAATGCCGTCGGCGCCTGGTGCTACTGGAGTCTGCGGAAAGACGGTGCGGACGCGATTCAGGCGACCAAAATTCTTCACGGGATGTCTCAGCCCGATAGACTCAAACTCATCGCCGAAGCCGGAATGCCGATTGAGAAGATGCTGCTATGGCAGCGCTGCGGCACGGGATTTCGCTTCGAGGAGCTGACAGAACAAGCCTGCAATCCGATCACGGGTGAGGAGGTTGCTGTGTCCCGCCGAGTTCTGAGCGATTTCGACGTCGGTCCTGATCCCGAGGATTTTATTCTCACTCTTTCCGGCGTCATGCAGGCCCATGTCCGTCCCGCGAGACGCGGCGGCGGACTCGTGGGCAGATAGGTCCGAAGGCTCGAGCCGCTTCCTGTTGGGCGGAAGAGGGAGAAGGCGCGAGGTGCTGCGCTGCGGGCCGGCAGTAATGAGATAATTGGCGCGGTCTTGAATTCAACATCGGAGAAAGCATATGAGCGCCGAGTGGGAACAACGCATCCGATGCCGCATGCCGGCCTCGCGCATCCGCCGCGCCTGGATGGTCTGGGCCATCTGGGGGATGCTGGGCACGTCCCTCACGATGGAAGGCACCGTCGACATGACGGCGCTGTCGGTCTCGGCGCTTCTGACGGCGCCTTTTTGGGCGGCGTTTATTCTGTGGCCGTTCTTTCGTCTGTGGCGCCGTCTGAGGGACCGTGCCCTGTGGGCTGAAGAGATTGAACCGCTCATCCATGATGCCGAAGGCGACGATCCCTTCGGTCTGCCGGTCATTCGAGGCCGCGGCGGTCTTCTGCTGGCGGCGGAGGCTGTGTCGGACGCCGTGCCCGATGCCTCAGCACTTCTGACCGAAGTGCCCAGACGGACGCCGGATGAGGAAGGCGGACTGCCTTTTGAAACCTATGAGCCGGAATCCCTGGCCCGATGGGGCGCTGCCTATCTTGAAAAGTGTTCCGACGACAACGGGGATGCAGCCCGCTTCGCCCGCTGGACGAATACGTTCAGGCATGCCGATCTGGCAATTCGAACCTGAGACTGTCTGCGGGTAATTTCGGATCCCTCAACGGCTGAAAGTATTACCCGATTTCCTCAAGGATGCGCTAATCTGATCGGACACGGAGCCGGTGTTCCCTCAAGACCCGCTCTCGCACAACGAATCCGAAGGAGGATGCTCCATGACTGTTTCCCGCCGACAGCTCCTTGCCGGAGGCGGTCTTCTCCCGTTTGCGGCAATTGCCGCGCCCGTGTCCGCTGCTGAGAAAAAGCGCACCTGGCCGGAAAAACCCACCGTGCCCACAGACTTCAATCCTGAAGAGTTCTTCGTTGAGCTCGCGGAAAGAGGCACCGGTCTTGTCATCGGAAACAAGAATGCCAAGGTCGAGGTCAGCGTTGTCTTCGATACCCAGTGCGCGTGGTGCGTCTGGCTCTACAACCAGTTCAAGCCGTTTGAGGACCGCGTGAAGTTCAACTGGTACCCGACGGCGGTGCTGAATTCCTGGAGCGAGCTTCAGGGCGCGGCCATTATTTCGTCGGCCGATCCGGTGAAGACCTTCCTGGAACATGAAGCTCACTTCAAGGACGAGTTCCGCGGTCTGCATGTCCGCGGCAAGGACTTCCCGTTTGAAACAAAGAAGAAGGTCTGGCAAAACAGCAAGATCGCCCGCCATGCTGGCACGCGCGTCGTGCCCTTTGCAGTGGTGAAGACGGCCGACGGCCGCTATGTGCCCTTTGCCAAGGTCAAGGGCGAGGAATTCGCCAAGCTGGCCGGGCTCTGACAACGGTTAGTTGATCAGCAAAAAACGGCACCGATCGGTGCCGTTTTTTTGTCGAATGTCCTTCAGGAATCGGAGGTTGACTGCCTGAGCCGATCGGATTGGCCGCCGGTCCGCAGGGCCAGCAGCGCTTCGAGCAGGTCGCGGATGCCGTAAAGCGTCATGAAGAAAGCACTGACGGGAATTGCGGCGTAGGCCCAGCGAACCTGGAGCCAGGGAATCGACTGAAAATAGGCCTGCGCACGGAAGACCCAGACCCAGCCGTACCAGAAAATGATTGCATAGGTGGCGAGCTCGATCAGGCAGACCATCACGCGGCAGGCTTTCCCCGGAGCGGTGCCCGCCAGGCGGTCGGTCAGGACGTCTACCACGAAGTGACTCTTCATGCGGACCAGTTCCTGGGCGCCGAGAAAGATCATCCAGACAAGAAAGATCTGAATCCAGTCGTCCGTCTGAGTGAAGTTGTAAACCGGAACGAAGCGAACGAAGACGTTCGCCAGAAACATCACGAAAATTGCCGCCAGAGACACGATGCAGACTGCCCGGACGATGCGGCTGATCAGCATGTCGGCGGTTTTCAGAAGATCGAGAAGCTGATGAAGCATGGACCGACACTCCTCAGGGCACGAGATTGGCAAGCCCGAGCGAGAGCCCCGGGATGAACGCGACGGCGATCGCGAAAAGAATCATGATGAGGACGTAGCCGACGGCATGACGGGCGATGGCCATCACCTTTTCACCGGTGATGGATGACATGACGTAGAGGTTGAGGCCGACCGGCGGCGTCAGCACGCCTACGGCGAGCGAAATGCACATGACGATGCCGAGCTGCACGACGTCATATCCGAAGGATTTGGCGAGCGGAACGAAAATCGGCACTGTAATGAGCAGAATGGCCGTGCCCTCCATGAAGCAGCCCATCAGAACGAGCAGGGCGATGATGATGAGAAGCACCGGCGCGACGCTCGAAAAGCTTGTGGAAATAAAGGCGATGGCCTGCTGGGGAATGCGGGTATAGAGCAGGACGTACTGGAAAAAGCCCGCAGTCGCGATGACGAACATCACTTTGGCGGTCTGTTCCACGGTGTTCCAGAAAATGGTCGGGAGATCGCGGATCGTCAGCGTCTTGAAAACGAAGAAGCCGAGGATCATGACGTAGAGCGACGCGACCGCGGCGGCTTCCGTGGCGGTGAAGAGACCGCCGAACATGCCGCCGATGACGATCACGGGCGTCATCAGCGCGAAAAAGGCATCCTTGAAGGCCTGCCACCGCTCGGACCACGGCGCGGGATCGGTCTTGGCGTAGCCGTGCCGGCAGCACACCCAGCTCGACCAGCACATGAAGCCGATGCCGAGAAGAAGACCGGGCACGGCGCCGGCGGCAAAAAGCGCGTTGACGCTCGTCTGAGTAAGGCCGGCGTAGAGGATCAGCGTGATGCTCGGCGGAATGATGGGGCCGAGTGCACCGCCCGCCGCAATGGTTGCGCAGCTGAAGGACCGGCTGTAGCCGGACTTGGTCATTTCCGCAATGGCAATCATGCCGATGCCGGCGGCGCAGGCGGCGGCCGACCCGGACATGGCGGCCATCACGACGCACGCGACGATGGCGGCATTGGAAAGACCGCCCCATCGGTGTCCGAGACAGACGCGGCCGAAACCGAAGAGGCTGCGGCTCACGCCGCCCACCGTCATCAGGTTCCCCATGAGAAGGAAGAAGGGAATCGACATCAGCGTGATGCCGGACACCTGCGCGAACATGCGCTGAGGAACCAGAAACAGCCTGGCCGCATCGCCGCCCGCCAGCAGGAAGGTGGCAATGGAGGCAAAGCCCATGGTCACCGCCGTCGTGACGCCGATCAGCATCAGTCCGAGCACGGCGGCAAAAATCACAAACATGATCATGACGGTGAAGCTTCTCCCGGTTCCTGTCGATTCCCGAACGTCAGGGACGAACGATTACTTGGCGGCCTTGCCCTTTTCGACGGCGTCGAGCAGACGCTGCATCTCCTTGGTGCCGGCAAGCTCGCCGACCTTCTTGTAGGCGGGTTCCATCTTGCTCACGAACGAGGCGCGGTCGGGGTAGGTGACGTTCATGCCCTTGGCCTTCAGTTCCTCAATTACCTTCGCTTCGCCCTTGCTGATGCGTTCGCGGGTGAGGTTCTGGGCATTGACGGCTTCTTCCTTCAGAATCTTCTGGAGGTCCGGAGAGAGTCCTTCGAAGAGCGTCTTGTTGATGAGCAGGACCTGACAGTCAAAGTAGTGGTTCGTCATGGCGAGCTGATCCTGCGTCTCGTAGAGCGAGTCGGCCAGAATCGTGAAGACCGGGTTTTCCTGACCGACCACGACTCCCTGCTTGAGAGACGTATAGAGCTCGGAATAGGCGATTTTCTGGGTGTTGGCGCCGAGTGCGTCAAACGCGGCCAAAAGGCCCGTGGCGGGCGGCACGCGGATCTTGACGCCCTTGAGGTCGTCGGCGGAATTGACGACGAGGCCCTTGGTCGTCGTTTCGCGGAAGCCGTAGTCGAACATGGAAAGACCGTAGGCGTCGTGCTGGGCGAGTCCTTCATTCATCCAGTTCATGACGAAGCCGTCGATGACGCGGTGTGCATGATCGTAATCCGCGAAAAGGAAGGGGGCCGTCATGGCATTGAGCTTTTTGGAGTACATGGCGAGATTGCCGAGCGAGACCACGGCGGAATCGAGCGCACCCATCGTCACCTGTTCGGCGAGCGCCGGCTGGTCGCCGAGCTCGCCCGCGGGATAGACTTCAATCTTGACCTTGCCGCCCGTTCTGTCGAGCACGTTCTTGGCAAAAAGATTCGCGGCCTCGTTGTGGGCGTGCGACACGGCGGCGGTATGAGCCAGGCGAAGCGTCTGGGCCTTGAATTCGGCGGCGCCGGCGGCGGAAACGGCGAAAAGCGCCGCGACGGAAATCGCGACGGCGGAAATGATCTTCTTCATGGATACTTATTTATGCCGGACACTTCGGTAGGATCCGGACAGACCTGCGGAACAATAACTCTAAAAGTATAGCGAACGGGATTCCGGCTCAGTCCCGATCTTCGGGAGAACGAGAGGCTTCCCGATGCCGGACGGAGGCATTCCGAGGTCAGCATATGTTTTTCTTGGAGAGCACCGGCCGAGATCAGTCCCGGGAGGGAAATAATTCGCCGGGGCCGGCTGTTTTGTCCGGGAAGCTGCCTGGACTCCCTTCGGAGTGCTGTCCTGCAGCCGTTGATCTGCGGGCGAGCGAAGCTTGCGTCAGGTTTAAACGATGTCATCTGTCGCAGCACCGTGCTGTAACTCTGCAGCATCGGGCGGTTCGTTTTTTCGCCGAATACGGTCGGTCTGAGCCGTCCGCTTCAAATCCGGCCGGCCGCCTGAGAGCGGTGACGGGCGCGCGGGAAGCCGCCGATCTGCAGTGCCTGCATCTGGACTACGCCGGCTCCGCCTCGGTGCTTCTGATCAACGGCAAGGCCCGCAACAGTGCGGTGATCGTGAAGAAGGCGCTCTCCGTCGAAGGTTCCGCGCATCTTTCTTTTACAAAGGGCAAGCCGGGCTACGCGTTTACCAAGGCGAACATCTGGAAGTGCCAAAATCCGAACTACACGACGAAGGATCCGGACACTCAGCAGTTCGCCCGCGAATATTTCGGGCATCTCTGAAGTTTCGGCACTTCGCCCGGTGAGAAAAACGCCTTCGGCCTCTCAGGCCTGAAGGCGTTTTTGTCGGATGCGGCTGCTGATCTGATCAGGCTGCCATGCGGCTGAGGGCGATCGTCAGCAGGGCGCTGGCGCCGACGGCGATCGCCTTGTCGTTGAAGTCGAAGCCTTCGTTGTGAACGCCCCGAGTATGCGTGTCGTCTTTCATGCCGAGACGGAAGAGACATCCGGGACGTTCGCGCAGCATGAAGGAAAAGTCTTCGCCGCCCGGCGTGCGCCGGAAGTCTTCGACGTGATCCGGCCCCAGAGAGGCCTCGAGAAGCGCCCGGGCATCGGCCACGCGCGCCGGATCGTTGTACATCGCCGGATAAAGGCGCGTGTAGTTCACTTCGGCCGTCATGCCGTTGGCGATCGCGATGCCGCGGGCGATCTCCTTCATGCGGGATTCAATGATGTCCTGCACCTCGGGCTCGAAGGAGCGGGATGTGCCGCGGAGCACGGCTTTCTGAGGAATGACGCTGGTGCCATTGGCATCGCCCGCAATGAGCGAACAGACGGAAACGACGGCCGTCTTGTCGGGCGGGGCGCTGCGCGATGCAATGGTCTGCAGCGCCAGCAGGGTTTCGCCGGCGGCAATGATCGGATCCCGGGCGAGCTGCGGACGGGAGCCGTGTCCGCCCTTGCCCTCGAAAGTGATTTCAAAGACGTCGGCATTGGCCGTGGCATAGCCCGGAACGAAGGCGACGCTGCCGACGGGAACGCTCGGCTCGGCGTGAAGCGCGTAGAACTCTTCGATGCCGAATCGCGTGACGAGACCGTCCTCCACCATGTGCCGTCCGCCGGCATAGCCTTCTTCGCCAGGCTGAAAGACTGCGCACAGCGTGCCGGCGAAGTCTCGGTGCTTCGTGAGCCAGGCGACGGCGGCCAGAAGCGTGGCCACATGTCCGTCGTGTCCGCAGGCATGCATGCATTTCGGGATCGTGCTCGACCATGCCGCGCCGGTTTTCTCTTCAAGCGGAAGGGCGTCCGCATCGGCGCGAAGACCGATCGTGCGTCCGGGGCGGCTGCCGCGGATGACGGCGACGATGCCCGTGACGCCGGGCCCGCCGACATGCGTATGAATTTCGTCGGCGCCGAAGGCTTTCAGGGATTCTTCGATCACCGCCGCGGTTTTCGGCAGATAGAGTCCGATTTCCGGCACGCGGTGAATGCGGTGACGAATGCCGGCTGCGCACAGCGCCTCGGCCTGAAGATCCTGAGGACGAAGAAGAATCGGCATGTCTGACCTCCGAGTTCGATGAAGGTTACCATTATCACGCTTTGCATGAGCGAATGGCAAAAAAGGGTCTGAAGGCGACGGTGTTGCCGGGGAGCACCGTCTAAGGTGTATTGCCGAGCTGCGTGACTGAGCAGACGCTTTCTGGCATGATGCTTGATGACGGCGGCTTCCGGGAGGCCCGACAGGGGTGCGATGCCGCATAAAAATGAATGATCGCGCATCGTCGGCGCACAAACCCTCGGAACGCTCATGGAGATCCTGAACTCGCTGATGCAGGCTGCTACGCCGGCCGTTATCCTCTGTACCTTCATCGGAACGCTCGTCGGTATCATTGCGGCGGCCATCCCGGGCTTTACGATTCTGATGGCCGTGATTCTGGTGTTTCCGTTCACGTTTTCAATGAGCCCGCTGGAAGGTCTGGCCACGCTGATGGGCGTGTACGTGGGCGGCTTCTCCGGCGGTCAGGTGGCGGGCATTCTGCTCGGCATTCCCGGAACGCCGAGTTCGATCTGCACCGTCTTCGACGGCTATCCCATGGCGAGAAGCGGCCGTGCGGGCGAGGCCCTCGGCATCGGCATCTTTTCGTCCTTCATCGGCGGTCTCATCGGCGTGGCATCGCTCATTCTCTTTCTCAAGCCCATGGCGGAGTTCGGTCTGCGCTTCGGACCCTGGGAAATCTTCTCGCTGGTGCTCTTTTCGCTGACGCTTATCGCTTCGCTCGGCGGCAAATCCTTCTTCAAGGGTCTTTTCGGCGGCTTTTTCGGTCTGACGCTCGCTGCGGTCGGGACAGATGATACGGGCGGCGTGCTGCGCCTTACCTTCGACTTCGAGGAGCTCGAAGGCGGCATCAGTCTGCTTCCTGTCCTTGTCGGCCTTTTTGCCATGCCGCATCTCCTCGGGGCGTTGGAGTCGGACCGGGCCAAACGGACGGCCGACGCTTCCGGCCGATTCAGCGTGAAGGAAGCGGATCTGAAGATCCCCTACGCGAGGGTTTTCGGTCATCTTCGCCGCAACTGGTGGAATCTTCTTCGTTCTAGTCTGATCGGCGCGTTTGTCGGAGCGCTCCCCGGCGAAGGCGGCACCGTGGCGAACTTCCTCAGCTACGATCAGGCCAAGCGCTCAGCCGGGCCGGACGAACGTTACGGCGAAGGCGCCGAAGGCGGTGTCGTCGCCTCCGAATCGAGCAACAATGCCGTGGCGGGCGGTTCGCTTATTCCGACCCTGACGCTCGGCATTCCGGGCAGCGCGACGACGGCCGTGATGCTCGGCGTTCTGATGGTGCATTCGATTCCTCCCGGACCGGCGCTCTTCAGGGATGAGGCGGATCTGGTCTACGGCATCTTCTTTGCGCTGATCCTTGCACACTTCTTCATGCTCTTCATTCAGCTTGCCGCCGGCAGCCGCGTGTTTCTGAAGATCGCCTGCGTGCCGCAGCATCTTCTCGTGCCCGTCGTTCTCGTGCTCTGCGCGGTCGGCAGCTTCGCGCTCAACAACCAGCTTTTCGACGTCTGGCTTTTCCTCGCCTTCGGCGCCGCCGGCTATCTGCTCGATAAGGCGGGCTTCCCGCTGGCGCCCATCGTCATCGGTCTGATTCTCGGCGGACTCTGCGAAGAAAATCTCAGACAGGCGCTTTCCGCGGTGCCCGATCTGACGCCGTTCTTTACGCGTCCGATTTCCGCTGCCTTCCTGGTGCTCACGGTGCTGTCCGCTGTTTTCTGCGCCCGTCAGACGCTCAAAGGCCGCAAAGGCCTTCGCGCGATGGCCGAAGGTCGTTCGTAGACGCCCTGATGCTCTTTCCCTCGACAAGCACATAACTATAAAGGAGTCCGTATGTTTTCCCTTCGTCAAGCCGCTGCCGCTCTGCTGACGGCACTCTCGCTTTCGTCGCTCGTCTGCGCCGCCGAGGCCGCCTATCCCGAACACGAGGCCAAGGTCGTTATTCCCTTCAAGCCGGGCGGCGCCACCGACATCATCTACCGAGTGACGTCAAGCGCCGCCGAAGGAACGTTCGGGGCTTCGATCGTGCCGGTCAACATGGGCGGCGCGGGCGGCGTGAAGGGCGCCCGATTCGTGAAGGATGCGCCGGCCGACGGCTATACGCTCCTCGCCGGTCACGACTTTCTCTTCACGACGTACTACGGAGGACTGTCCAAGTTCACCTATCAGGCCTTCGAGCCGGTCTGCCTCCTTACGCAGACGCCCAACATTCTGACGGTTAGGGAAGGGCTGCCGTTCTCCGACTTCAGGGGCATGGTCGAATATGCAAAACAGAATCCGGGGAAACTGTCCATTACCTATTCTCCGGCCTCGACCGGCACGCTGTTTTTTGAAGAACTCTTTCGCCGCGCCGGCGTCGACAAGAAGCTTTTCCGCGTCGTGACCATCAACGGAACGGGGCCGCAGATCCGCGCGCTCCTCGGCGGTCATGTGGACATCGCGATGGGCAATGTGCCGAGCGCGCTCGAATACGTGAAGGACGGCAAGCTGAAGCTCCTCGGCGTGTCGGCGGACAAGCGTCTCGATGCCTGTCCGGACGTTCCGACGTTCAGGGAGCTCGGTGTGGATTTCAGCTATGCGAACAACCGCGGCATCTTCGTGGTGAAGGGCACGTCGCCTGCCGTGGTGGAAAAAATCGCCGCCGCGTACAAGGCCTCGCTTGACAACCCCGAGACCGTGAAGAAGATCGAGAATCTCGGCAGCATGGCCGTCTACATGGGACCGGCTGAATTCAAGAAGTTCCTTGATGATCAGGACGTCATGTACAAGGCGACCTTTGCCAAATAAGACGTCAGCCGGCCCCTGCCGGGCAGCGGCCGGCGCTTCTCCCCGAACCGATACAGGAATCCGTCTTCATGCTGAGTCTTTTCTGCTCCGGCTTTTTCGTTATTGCGAGCGCCGTTCTCTTCGCAGCGACGCTTGATATTCCCGGCGCCGGCGAATGGGATATCGTCGGGTCCCGGTTGGTGCCGCAGATTTATATCGCGGGCATGGCGCTCTGCAGCATTGTCGTTTTCATCGGCAGTCTGATCCGTGTCATGCGCAAGCCGGGCGGATCGCTTCCGGATCTCGCGGTTCTGATCGGCACCCACGGCCGCATCATCGTCGTCTTTGCCGCGCTTGCGGCCTGGATCGCCGGCATTTCCCTCCTCGGGTTTTATCTCAGCGGTTTTCTTTTCCTGCTGTTTCTGATGTGGTACCTCAATGACGGACATTTCACTCCGGCAGTGATCGCAGTGTCGCTGGCGGCGCCCGCCGTCATTTATTTCCTCTTTGAGCGGGGCCTCAAGGTTCTGATGCCCGCCGGTGCGCTCTTCAGCTGATGGATGATCCTCAGCTATTCTGGCGGAAAATACCGCTTCGTTCCGAGCCGGATGCATCGGCGCGCGTCAGGGCGCGCCGTTTTCCTTCGGATCTGCGACAATATGCGCACTTTTTACTGAGCCCGGTTTCTCCCGGGCGTTTTACGGAATACTTTCAGCATGCCCGGCTTTGACATTCTTCAGGATCTTGACCCCCACAACACCGTCATTCGCGTGATCGGCGTGGGCGGTGGCGGCGGCAATGCGGTCAATCACATGGTCGAAAACAATGCCGAAGGCATTGAGTTCATTGCGGCCAATACCGACCATCAGGCGCTGACCCATTCGAAGGCCAATGTGACGATTCAGCTCGGCAGCACGGGACTCGGCGCCGGATCGAAGCCGGAAATCGGCGCGGCGGCCGCCGAGGAAAAACGTGCCGAGATCACTGATGCGCTTCGCGGAACGAATCTGCTCTTCATCACGGCCGGCATGGGCGGCGGCACCGGCACCGGCGCGTCGCCGGTGATTGCGGACATTGCGAAGGAGCTCGGAATTCTGACGGTGGCCGTCGTGACGAAGCCGTTTTCCTTCGAAGGCGGACGCCGCATGCGTCTTGCCGAAAAGGGCATTGAGGCGCTTCGCGACAAAGTCGACTCCATGATCGTCATTCTCAATGAGAAGCTGGAATCCGTCTGCTCGCCCAACGCCACGATGAGCGAATGCTTCGCGGCCAGCAACGATGTGCTGTACAAGGCCTGCGTGGGCATCGCCGACATCATTCATACGCCCGGCGTCATCAACGTGGACTTCGAAGACGTGAAGACCGTCATGAGCGTGCGCGGCACTGCCATCATCGGCATGGCGACGGCCTCGGGTCCGAACCGCGCCCGGGAAGCGGCGGAAAGCGCCATTTCCTGTCCGCTGCTTGAAGGCGCGAATCTGCAGGGCGCCCGCGGTCTGCTCGCGTACTTCACGGGCGGCGAATCGGTGACGCTTGCTGAAATCCGGGAGGCGATGGGCGTGCTCAACAACTTCACGAAGAAGTCGGCCGACATCATCTTCGGCTCGGCGCTGGATGCCTCCATGGGCGAAGCGCTTCGCGTGACGCTGGTGGCGACCGGTCTTGACGAAGACTCGCCTGACGCGCCGGCAGCCGCGACGGAAGAACCCCGGGCTCCCGTGGTGAATGTCGGTCTCGGTCAGCCCGCCGCCAGTGCTGCGGAGCCGCAGGCAATCTGTCAGCCGGCGCAGGAAGAACAGAAGTCTGCGCCCCGCATTCCGACGATTCCGCGCTTTCTGCAGGGCAAAAACTGATTCTGCCGCAGCCGGATAAAACGACGTCCCTGAAAAGCTGAGCTTTTCAGGGACGCTGTCGTTCAGAACTCAGAGTCTGCGTACTGTCCGGCTTCAGAGCGCCTTGACACGTTCGACCTGTTTGCCCGGATCAACCGTGACGGCCTTCATGCCGCGGGCTTCGATCGCCTTGCGGCCGTGTTCCGTGCAGATGACCGTCGCGCCCTTGGCGACGATTTCGCCGTTCCAGAGCACCTTGCGGCCTTCGACGAAGGAGGCCTTCGGCGTCTGCGTGGCGTAGTCGTACACCGTGATGTCGGCATCGGCGCCGACGGAGAGGTGTCCCTTAGTCGTCAGGCGCAGCATGCGGGCGGGGTTGAGCGACGTCTTCTGTGCAAATTCGGAAAGCGTCAGCACGTCAAGCTTCACCAGCGAAAGCCCCTGGGAAATGATGACGTTGCGCGGGATGCAGCCGCCGTCCGTGGAGATGGCGTCGACCACGAAGGAGCCGTCGTCGCGCTTTGCCTGAGCCAGGAGAATGCGCGGGATCGGCGGGTTGATGTTGAAGCTGCCGCCGACGTCGCTGTCGGCAGCTTCCCAGCGCTTCAGGCCTTCTTCACCCGTGCAGAGGTCGGAATAGCCGCCCGCGTCGTAGACCACGAAGGCCTTCTGCGCGAGGAGCGCCTTTCTGACGCCGTCGCGGTCTTCACTGAAGCCGAAGTGGCGCAGGCAGTTGCCGGTCACCTTCGACTGGATCTTGCCCTCTGCGTCGCAGGTGAGACGCGTGCCGTTCTTGGGGGAAATGTAGCTTTCGCAGAAGATGTTCGGGTTCTTCTTCAGCAGTTCAACGGCGGTCTTCGCTTCCTCGATCTCGTTCTTGATCGCGCCGCGGCAGTATGCGTTGATGTGGGCGAGGTGAAGCGGATAGCCGTCCGCCATTTCCACGGCTTCGATCATGCCTTCAATGTTCGAGCCGTGCTCGCTCGTGCCGGCATGCCAGGCGACGTAGGCGCGGCGTTCAAGCGCGGTCTTGATGAGCGTCGACGAGACGTCGGGCTTGAGCGGGTAGTGGCCGCCGAGAAGCTTGACGCCGAGCGCACCGCCTTCAAGCGATGCGTCGATGAGGTCGATCATTTCCTGCTTCGAGGGGGCGTTCGTCTTGAACGTGAAGGGCGGCGAGGCGAACTGGAGAATGGCCATGTTGATGCCCGCGCCGTATTCGGGGACGTTGTTGAGAATATCGTCGAGCGGGCCCGCCATGTCGAGGCAGGTCGTCACGCCGTTCATGGCGAGCATCTTCGGTCCGAAGGGCGAACCCCACATGCTGCCGAGATGCACATGGCTGTCAATAATGCCGGGCTGCAGCACAAGGCCGGTGAGATCGATCACCTCACGGGCGGCGCCTTCGAGATCACGCCCGACTGCGGCAATCTTGCCGTCGGCGACAGCAACGTCGGCAATGCCGTTGACGCCGTTGAGCGGGTCGACCACATGGGCGCCGCGGAGCAGAAGATCGTACATGGATGTCCTCCTAAAATGCGAAACGAGCGCCGGGCGGGCGGTCCCGCCGAACCGGCAGCTCCGACTGACCCGGCGGCGCGGGGCGTGCCGGGCGGTCCGGCGGCAACGGTCTCAGTTCGCCGGACACTGACTTCGTATGGCATTTTACGCTTGAACTCGGCATGACCCCTACGGTTAAAGCGAACGGCAGTTCCGGCATGATCGCCGAAAGATCCGATTTCTGCATATGTCGACAAAGGAATGGATGTAGGATGTTCGTCGGAATCACCGCTGCAGAGCCGAGGAGAAGAAGATGGGTGAAATGAAGGAAGTGCGCTGCCCCAAATGCGGGGGAGCCATTCGCTTTGAGTTTAGGGCAACACTGAGTGCCGACAGGGAGCCCGAGGCTGCGGAGGCACTGCGCCGCGGCACGCTCTTTGACGTGCGGTGCGGCTGCGGCTTTGAAAGCACGATCCGTTATCCGATGCTGTATACGGACATGGCGCATCGTGCCGTCATCCGATGCACGGGGACCGACGATGAGGAGGTTCTCAGAATGACGGCCGAGGAGGTTCGCAAGACCGCGGAGGCTTTCGGCGGCGCCGCGTTGCAGCACCGCATCGTGACCGATGCGGACGATCTGCGTGAAAAAGCCGAAATTTTTCATGCGGGTCTTGACGACCGGCACGTCGAAATCATGAAGCCCTTCGTGCTGCAGCAGCTCCGGGAGGCGAAACCCGATCTTCCCGTCGCCTATCTTCGCTTTCATGCGGCGGACGGCGGGGAAACATTCACGGCTTACGACTCCGAAGGGGCTCCTCTCGGCAGCTTTCCCTTCAATCGGCGCGCTTACGAAGAGGGTATCGTTCCGAACATGCCGCTCGGCCCGGAGGATAACGTGCTCTTCGTCTCGCCGGCCTGGACGGCCGAGTATTTCGCCCGCCGCGCTGGCTGAAGCATGTCCGGATCGGTCCGCGCTGATGCCGGACCGATGCTCTGCGCAGCTCCCGGCAAAGGAACCCGCCGCCAGCCGTTGGGCGGCGGACATTCGTGCTGAGTTCTCTGGCGTCCGCCTTCTGACCCGTGAAGGCACGGCGGCAGCAGGCGCTACTGAGAGCGGGTGCCCGTCGAGAAGTCGCCGCCTTCGGGACAAAGCCGGACACGCGAACCATCAGGGTCCGCACCCGCTGAGAACTGAATGATAAACGATTCGCTTAAGACGGCTGCGGCTTATTTTTCAGTGTCCGGCTCTCCGAAAAGCTGACCGACGACATTGTCGATTCTTTCTTCGGTTCGGCCGAATTTCGTCAGCGTGCCCGAGCCGGCCTTGTACTTGGCCGTTAAGACAGCTCTGCCGTTTTTGTACAGAGTCATGTTGGCGCTGACGAGATAAGTTGTGTCAGGCGGTATCGGAACGATCATACTTAAAGTCGTTCCCGTGGTGTGAGTGCCGATCATTGAGCGCTTGACGGCAGAGGCCTTCTCCGACGCAGGTAAGAAGCCGGCGGCATGCATTTTGCGCCGGCTCCCTGTGTCAGAAGCCGATGCGCCGCTGAGGACGGCCTTTGTCTTTTTTCAGCCGGCAGTCATCCTCGAGACGACCGGCAAAATCGGCGGGATCGCGGATAGGAAGCAGGGTGGCTCGGCGAACGACTGAAGCAAAGTTGCCCGGCGTCAGACTGCCGATGGCGGCGACTCGGGAGAGAACGGCGTCTTCGGGTTTCCCGATCCCGAGAGCGTCGGCATGTGCGCAGAAAAGGGCTCGGGCCTGCGGGGCGTCAAGAACGTCAAATCGGATCTTCATGTCGAAGCGCCTGAGACTGGCCTCGTCCATGGTGTCGATCAGGTTGGTCGTAGCGATGAAAATGCCGTCGAAAGCTTCAATCTGAGTGAGCATTTCGTTGACCTGAGTGATTTCCCAGCTTTGCCGGCTGCCCGAACGCGCCTGCAGAAAAGAGTCGGCTTCATCAATGAGCAGGACGGCCTCGGTTCGCGCCGCTTCGGCAAAAGCCTCGGCGATCCGGGCCTCGGTTTCGCCGACCCAGCAGCTCAGCAGCGAGGAGGCGGTTCGGACAATCAGAGGACGGCCGAGTGTCTCGGCCAGCTTCGCCGCCCAGGCGGATTTGCCGGTGCCGGGAGGTCCGTAGAGGCAGAGTCTGGCCTGCCCGGTTTTCCGGATGCCTTCAGCCAGACGGGTCAGGTCCGTTCCCGTGCAGAGGTAGTCGACGGAGTAGACAGTGCTGCTGGGTTTTTCAGGCGGAGCAATGCGGCCGAGCTGCTGGGCTCTGAGCTGAGAGGCAATCAGCTGCAGCGTTTTCTCGTCCCTTTCCGCTTCTTCGGTCAGGTCGAGTTCGCGTACCACGCTCACCGTTCTCGTAATGACGGCTGGAGCCAGCTTTTCAGTTTTGGCGAGCCGGCGGCAGGCCTCATCGGACAGCATGCCTTCCGATGCGTTTCTGACGATTTTGATCTTTTCATCCTCGTCAGGCAGCGGTACTTCGAGAATCACGTCGAAACGCCACAGCATGGCGGGATCCATCATGCTGAGCGAATTGGTAATCCAGATCGTCGGAACGGCGTTTTCTTCCAGCAGGGCGTTGATTTCTCCTTTGTTGCGGCGGGCGTAGCCTTGATTTCCGAAAGTTATGCTGCTGTTGAACACATCTTCTGATTCGTCCATCACCAGAATCGATCGTTCGGTGCCGCGAAGGATTCTGTCGGCCAGACGCCAGTAACGCAGCCTGTCGGGTCCGCCGCTTTGCTCGTTATCATTGTCTGCGCCCGATACTGCGACTTCCCAGGCTTCGGCACCGATCTCGGCGGCAAGCACGCGGGAAAGTTCGGTTTTTCCGGTGCCCGGCGGGCCGTAGACAAGCACGTTGACACCGGGGCGCCGGGTGTCAAGCGCTTTGCGAAGATAAGGAAGGATGATGGTTTCCGTTTCGGGAAGACGCCGGAAATCGCCGAGCGCAAGCTTGGCCGCAGGAGCTGCTCGAAGGCTGTCGCCGAGGAGGTTTCTGACGTCAATCGGCCTTGTCAGAAGAGAAGCGGCGACCACGGGATCAAAAAAGCAGAACCAGTCTTCAGCGTCTGCAGGCGCCCGGTTTCTGACGGTGCAAACGAGGCCGGAGGAAAACAGCCGTCCGTCGCCGGACAGGGCCCTGAGCGCCTCGTCGCCGGATTCTTCGCAGGCACAGGCAAACACGTCGGCGTACAGCTCCAAACCGCCTTTAGAAAAATCAAAAGCATTTATCAGGTTGCGGATGTCGGTATCCTGCCGCAGCCAAATGATCCAGAAGAGAAGCTTCGTCTCGCATCCGGACAGACCGAAGGTTTTCTGAAGAGCAGTCAGATTTGCTGCCACCTGACGATTCGGCCATTCGGGCCGAGACCTGTCGTTCGACGCTTTTTCCAGCGCTTCCGTCAGAAAGGCGGGCGGCTGCTCTTCCGGCGGGACGATGTCGGCGCGAAGTCTGCGCACGGCTGCATGAAGATCGGGAAGCGGCAGGTCTTCAGGGTCGTCGCCGCGATGATGTGCCGCGTTCTGCCGGCGCCGGCAGCGGCGTTCGATGTCCGCCAGATCCTCGCAGTACTTGTTCAGGCGGATGAGGACGGGGGAGTCGTCGCAGATGCTGCACGCCGAGATGAACTGGGCTGTGACATAGCGCCAGAGACGGCTTTCTATAAGCAGGCGGAGCGCCCACAGTTCGTAATAATCCGAAAAAGGCGGCGCTGCCCGCAATGAGGTACGGAGCTTCATTTTATGAATAATCCAAGTCTGCATGCTGTGCAACAGGCATTGTCGGATGCAGACCATCAAAATGTGACGGACTTCGGCTCAGGGTGTTCAGCCGGATCCGGCTATTCGGTTCAGCTGCTCAGCAGCTTCATCAATGCCTCGGCGTCAGGCTCCGGCGGGAGGCGGTATACGTGCGGCGTCGGGAGCCGGGAAAAGAAGCTGGACGCCGGCCGGGTCTGCAGTCACCGCGGTTTGAATGCGGCGCTATCCAAAGGCAGACCGAAAGGAAGGAGAGGTCGATTTCGGAAATCGACGGTTCAGAGACAGCCTCTGACATCGAACAGACGGCTATATGCGTAATTTCTATGCTTAAAAGTATATCAGAAACACGAGGACGTTGGTTCTGAAAAAATGTTTCGTCTGATCGGCGCTGAACGCTGTTATCAGCTGCCGGTATTCGGATGGAAGGTCAGCATGAAGGAAACAAGGCCGTTCTGGCGGAGATGGTGAAGAAGCTTGTCGGCTGCGGCGCTCGGATGGGTATCGCCGGCCTCCCATTTGTCGACGGCGTTGGTGGTCACCCCGATCAGCTTGGCAAGCTGCCGGCGGGAAATATCAAGACGGGTGCGAAGCGCCTTAATGTCTTCGGGGGAAAACGGTTCTGAACGATCCGCATCATTGTCCGAATTCTGAGGGACGCCGCCGTCATCGGCGGATGAAACAGAGGCTGTTTCTACGAAAGGCTTGTAGAAGTCGGTTTCAAACTTCGAAATGTAGGCCAGAGCCATGACCGCCTGAAGAGAAGGCTTGAGGGTGCCGGTTTCCCAGCGGGCGACGGTGATTTTTGAAACGCCGAGCAGAAAGGCCAGATCGGACTGAGTGATGCCCCGCTTTTTTCTGAATTCCCGGAAGACCATCCCGTCAAACTGCTTCCACCGAAGCCGACCTTCCGCCAGATCGGCGGCAATCTGTCGGAATCCTTTGCGAAATTGATAGCTCGAATCAGGAAGGGAAGAAGAGTTTCGGTCTTTCATAAAGCAAACAGCCGACAGCCGCCCGGGGATGAGCGTCGTTTCGGAAATAAGATTGGGATGGCCTGCGGTTTCAATGCACCAAAAGATAGCCTTCAGGCGGAGCCTTCGCCGCATTGTAGCGGCAGAGAACGATAAATGGAAAGAAATTCAGCAGGATTTGCGGGAAGTCGGCAGGGAAAACAAGCCTGAGGCGCAACAATGCGCCGTCAAAGGACGAGAGCGGATTAATTCTGGAATAGGGTATGGATGCGATGTGCGGCGGTCCGGTCAGCAGGGTTCCGGCCTGCCGCCCGGATGATCGGAAACAACCGGGGGACGCCGAGATGTCGCGGAATGACTCGGCTGAGCCAAGCTGCTGACGGGACTCAGGACGACCGGATATCCGGTTTGAAGCTCCACAAGGCAGGCAAAGCAAACCATTCGGGGCTGTCAGATACAAAAAACGGCGGGATCGGAAGCAATACCGCCGTTTAAGAAATCTAGCCTCTGGGTGACGCCGGCGGGTTGAGCCGCATCCGGCGTCACACCTTCATTGTTTAGTCAGATTGAAGGATTATTTCTCCCATTGAGGCGCTGGAGGATCCGGGTATGAACCGTAAAGCCGACCGGCATGCTCCTGACATCGTCGGGATCGAAGTCGCTGCGGTGATTGCCTTTGTGATCGGCGCCGTAGTAGAAGTGTGCGGCGCGGCCTCCGAGATTCTGTACGCGAGCCATAAGAATGGTGGCGTCTTCGCTGCCGCCTTTTTCGCTGTAATGATCCACATTATCGCTGCCGACCGTTTCTGCGGCGGAATCTTCAATGATTCTGGCGAGATCGGGAGAGGGATTCATGTTGTAGGCCTGTCCCACCTTGACAATTCTGAATTTGACGTCGAAGGCTTCGGCGCAGCTCTTCACGGCGCGCTCAACCTGCGAGAAGACATACTCGCAGAGTTCATTGGTGGCGCCTCGAACCTCCATCTGCATGACCGCCTTAACAGGAATGACATTGCGCATTTCGCCTCCGACGATGCGCCCGCAGCTCACCGTCGTCAGGCCGGCGCCGTGGCGGGGCAGACTGCCGACCATCACGGCGGTGTGGCATGCCGCCATCAGAGCGTTGCGTCCGTCCTGAGGATTGGCGACGGAATGTGCAGGGCGGCCTTCAAAATGAACGTCGAATTTGATCGTGGCGTTGTAACCGGGGTCGGTGACGGTTACGTGTCCGAGTCTGGGCGTACAGGCGATATGCGATGCGATCAGGTTGTCGACATCGTCGACAATGCCGCGTTCAGCCATGGCGAGTGCGCCCCGGGTGCCCTCTTCGGCAGGCTGAAAGATGAATTTGATCACGCCGCAGAGTTCGTCCTTATGGTCGACTGCCCAGTGCGCGAGCGCCGCACCGACGCCCGCATGGCAGTCATGACCGCACGCATGCATCAGGCCGGGATGTTCTGAGGCAAAGCCCAGACGGTTCGGAAGATGCTCGGGATCGTCGGTTTCAGGCACGTAAAGGGCATCAATGTCGAAACGCAGTGCGGTGACCGGACCGGGACGGCCGGTATCAAGAACGGCAAGCGCTCCTGTATAGCCCTGCATGGCATCAAGCGCTTCCTGACTGACGCCTTCCCGGAGAGCGCGTTTTTTGCCTGCTTCGACTTCTTCCTCGTAGCGTCCCATGACGAAGTCGGGGTTGATGACGTCAAGCCCCTGGCGGACTTCAAGGCCGAGCGCCTTCAGATGTTCGACAAGGATGGCCGTCGTGCGGAATTCGGTCCAGCCGGTTTCCGGTTTTGCATGAAAGGAACGGCGCAGCGCCGTCATTTCTTCGGTATAGCCTTCAACAAGATTAAGCATAGTGTTCATTGGATCAGCGGAAAATGCGTTGCGCCGATCCGTCATTAGAATCGGCGCAACTGTCAGAGGTGAAGCATCAGAAGAAGAAAAGAAGAACCAGAATGGCGGTGATCATGCCCGGGGCCGTGCGCTTGATGACGTCGACCGGGTTGACGTTTGCAATGCCGGACACTACCATGACCACGCCGGCGATCGGGGACATGGTGCGGCCGAGTGCGCCGGCAACGTAGGCGAGGTTGCCGAGGTTCACGATGTCCATGCCGAATTCAGGCGCATGAGGTGTGACCGAGGTGTTGAATGCCATGGCGGCTGCGTCGCCCGACCCCATGATGACGCCCATGAAGAACGGGCCGAGGATACCGCCCCAGCGGGCGAATTCGCTGGAGTTCTTCAGCGCTTCGATGAGGAACGCGATCAGTCCGGACTGCGTGAGACCTGCAGCGAAAACGCTGGCTGCAATAATGATCGAAAGAATGTTTGCAAAGCCTTTGCCGCAGCCGTTGAAGAACTCATTGATGGCCTTGGCGGGATTGTGGCGGGTGACGATCATCGTGTAGACCACGCCCATCATCATGGCCTGGGCAATGCCCATGCGGATGGAGGGAACGCAGGTGTTGCCGAGAACCAGAAGAATCAGCGGAACGAGCGGCGCAAAGGCCCAGAGGAGATTCACCTTGATGACGTCGTCGGCAGTCTGAGCAGCAGGCATACCTTCCGACTGCTTTTCTGCGCGATGGTCCTTCAGAAGGAATTCAACTACGGTGATGCCGATGACCGAAATGCCCCAGAGCGTAAGGTAGGTGGGCGTACAGGCCATGATGATTTCCATGCTGGTCTTGCCGACGTATTCGCCGAGAAGAACCTGATGGGGACTGCCCGGATTCATGAAGGAACCGATCGTGCCGGCAAGGACCGAGGCAGCGGCGCCCACCGGTGTAATCCCGGAACGGATCATGACGGGGATCAGCGTTGCGCCGACGGCCGCTGCACAGCCGCCCGCGCTCGGAATGGCCGTATTGATGAAGAGCGTCACCATCGTGCAGACCGGAATGAGAAGAATGCCGAGCTTCTTGAGCGGACGTACCAGCAGCTGCACGAGATGGCGGTCGCACTTGGTCAGGCCGAGCAGACAGGCAAAACCCATGGCGGAAAGAATCGACTGACCGAGCGTCGGCGTTGTCATCATCTTGGCAAAGACGTCGAAGGCCGCCAAGGGCTTGAGCGAAATGACACAGAGGAAAAGACCGACGCCGAGAAGGATAAGGCGGGGCTCCATTTTGCGGATCAGCGCAGCGACCGTAAAGATGATCGCCGCCACCGCAATCCAAGCGGTGATTGACATGATTGCTCCTGAAGGTTTGAGGGTGGGGAGGATCTGAGTCGTCAATGCTATGCCCCGTCTTTCAGGGGCTTTTTCGCAAATGTATAAAAGTTGCCTGATTTTTGAGAACTCAGTTAACTGAGTCTTTCGAGCGGCAAAAAAACCAAAAATACAATGCGGCCGTGAACCTCATTCCCTGCGGCTGTCGATGCCGCATATTCATCAAAAAGGAGAAAAGTCATGAGAAAGCTTTTCGCTCTGACGACTCTTGCCGCACTGATCCCGCTCGCTGCTTCCGCCGCCGACGTCGTTGTCTACGGCAAGGTGAATACCTCGATCTACTATGAAGACTATTCGGGCCAGCGTCCGAAGGTTTCGCTCGCCAATGAAGGCTCGCGCTGGGGCTTCAATGTGAGCGAGAAGCTCACTGATGATTTGACCGTCAAGGCCTATCTTGAAAGCGGTTTCAACGTGGATGACGGCGCTCTTACTAATACGGGCGGCGGCAATGCCGGTTCGACGCTTTTTGACCGCCGTTCGATTCTGGCCGTCCACTCCAAGACGTGGGGTGAAGTGGGTTTCGGCCGCATGGGTTCGGTGCGAAGCACGATGGCGCCTTATGCACTCTCTCTGGCATGGCTGGATCCTCTGGAAACGAACTGGGGCGATGCCGGCATGTCGGCGATGTTCGGCAATGATCCGCGCGGCAACAATACAGTCACCTACGTTTCGCCGCTGCTGAACGGCATCCGTTTCGGTGCGACGGCCTCCACGGCTTTCACCGATCAGGAAGCGGATCATACGAACAAAAATAATCGGCTCGTGTCCGCTGCGGCCAGTTATGCGACGGGTCCTGTTGCCTTCTATATCGGCGGCACGCACATCCGTTACGGCTATGACACGGCATCAGGTCTTGCGGACAAAGCCAAGGGCATCGAACGCGAGGACGCAACGGCGTTTAATCTCGGCATGACTTGGCAGGCGACGGATACGCTGAAACTCTTTGCCGCAGGTCAGTATCAGAGGGACTGGCGTTCGTCCGCAGGATGGAACGTTGACAAGGCGACAACTTATGCTTCAGACGAATACTCTGCAGCCGACCGCCGTCACGGCATCGACGGCCTGACCGGCTTGCTCGGTTTCCAGTACAAGATTGCAGGCGATCTGCGTCTGCTTGCCAAATACGTGTACTTCGACGGCGAACATAAAATGGCGGACGGATCCAAGGTCGAAGGCCAGCGCCATTCCGTCAATGCTGCTTTGGAAAAGGCGCTGTCCAAGCGCACGAAGATCTACTGGGTGATGTCCTACTTTAAAGGATGCGATGAGCTGAAGGTTGGAGGTCTCACCGGTGTGACGGGCCATCTGGGTCTTGAACACAACTTCTGATCAGAATTGAGAGTCGCTGAAAAGAAGTTCATCCGGAAGTAACCCGGTCAGCGGTCCCGCGTCGGCGGGACCGCTTTTCTTTGATATCAGCTGTTCGGTTCTCGATCAGAGAAAGCGTCCGATGCTGAGCACCATGTTCTGTTCAATGGTGGCATTGGTCAGGTAGCGAAGTTCGATCGGCCGGTCGGCTGCATCGCGCGTGATGCGCTGCAGACAGATGGCAGGGAAGGGCGGCGTGACACCGGCTTTGCGGGCCTGATCGGGATTAAGAAACACCGCACGGGCGTATTCGTCGACGGTGAAGGCCGAAATGCCGTACTTCTCTTCGTAGAAGCCGTAGATGTCCTGACTGTCGGAGAGCCGGATGTCACGTTCTGAGAGGCCGGGGAAGCGTTCCGCAGGCAGATAGATGTCGTCGAAGCAGCACTGCACATCTAACCCCAGATAAGAGTTGTCGCGCATGATGTGCCAGACGCGGGAACCAGGTTCGATCTCGAGGAAAGCGGCCACCCTTCGGTTGGCTTCTATGAGCTCAAACCCGCAGATGACGGGTTGCGTGTGAGGGGTTTTGTCTTCCTTTCTCTCGTCGCCGTTTTTGACGAACCACTGAACGCGGGTACCGACCGGACGGCGTTTGCGGCTTGCAACAAACGTGCCCTTTCCCTGCTGGCGGATCAGGATTCCGCAGTCGACCAGATTTCTCAAGGCTCTTCGTACGGTGCCCTGACTGACGTCGAAAAGATCAGCGAGCTCGAGCTCGCTCGGAAGCGTGTAACCGGCGGGCCATTTGCCGGACGTAATGCGGCTGAGAATCTCTTTCCCGACTTTGTCGGTCAGAGTCTGTTTAGGCCGGCCGAAAGGGTCGGTAATCATTGGGGTCTCCGGTCATGCCAGTCCCGACATTGTATGGTGGCGCCTGCCGATAAAAAATCAAGACAAACGAGGATAGAAAAATACCGCACGTGCGAGTTTGCCCGTGCGGTGCGGTATGACCTGTTCTTGATGGGGAATCAGGAAACACAGATGCGTTCGGGTTCCGGCGCCGACGGATCAATGATGATTGTCGGGTAGCCCATCGATTCAACGTAGGGTTTGCCGCGCTCGGTGGTGATGATCGTCATATCTCGACCGTAGAGCACGCCGTTCTTCATGTTGACGCTCCCCGAAACCAGCGTCTCGACTGCCTTGGCCTTTTCATAATCGATGACGGTGATGTCGGCGACGGCGCCTTCAGTGAAATGACCGCGATCGAAAAGCCGCAGATGACGGGCGGTGCTGAGCGATGCTTTGAGGACGAATTCCGAGAGCGAAATCGCGCCGAACTTCACCAGGCCGAGGCCGTTTTCGATAATGACATTTCGGGGAATGCATCCGCCGTCGGTGCTGAAGGCGTCGACCGTGAAGGTTCCGTCTTGGCGTTTATCGGAAGCGAGCATCAGGCGCGAGGAGGCGGCGTTCACCGGGAAGCAGCCGA
Organism: Sutterella sp.; assembly: GCA_017936545.1. Lineage (GTDB taxonomy): Bacteria > Pseudomonadota > Gammaproteobacteria > Burkholderiales > Burkholderiaceae_F > Sutterella. Next base: position 4,452 of record JAGBFJ010000104.1, on the reverse strand, counting down.
CGACGTTGGTCGTGCCTCGGGCTTCCCACTCTCTGACGGCGTCTTCGCCGCGAAGGATTTCGGTAATCCACCCGGTGTCCTTCAGCACATGGGCAATACGCTTGCGAAGCGCTGTTCGGATGCCGTCCGCCGTCTGCGGCAGACCGAAAAGCGAGAGGCAGTGCTTGGTCACGAAGTCCAGAGCCTCTCCGCTTTCGCTGCAGGTGAGGTGGGTGCCGTTGAACTGGCTCAGATAGGCTTCGGACCAAATGTTGGGATGCGCCTTGAGAAGTTCGAGTGCTTCGCGAGCTTCAGCTTCAGGATTCAGAATGCGCCCTCGGCAGTAGGAATTGATGTGAGCAAGGTGAAGGCGCATGTCCCCTGCGATTTCCACCGCTTGACGCACGCCCTCGATGTCGGACTGCGCCGTCGTGGTGCCGGCATGCCACGCAACGGCATAGCCTTTCTCATTGCAGACTTCGATTGTTCGGCGGCAGGCTTCGGGGGTGAGCGGCCAGTGTCCGCCGACCAGCTTGACGCCGAGAGCGCCTTTTTCCGTACAGGTGTCGGCAAAATCCCGTACCTGATCAAGAGAGGGATCATTCGTGCCGTAGCGTTCGCCGGGTTCAAGCCTGTCCATGATCGCAACGTTGAGACCTGCGCCGGTTCGATGACCGTCGGCCAGGATTTCATCGATCGGACCTGCCATGTCGAGACAGGTCGTTACGCCCGCGAGTGCCGTCATCCGGGAGCCGTAGGGCGACCCGTAGACGCATCCGAGATGCATGTGGGCATCGATGATGCCTGGGACAACCAGCAGGCCCGAGCAGTCTTCTACTGCTTTTGCGCGGCCATCAAGAGAAGCGCCGACTGCGGCGATGCGGCCGCCTTCGACGGCGATATCAAAAATGCCGTCCCTGCCGTTGAGCGGGTCGACGACGTGTCCGTTTTTAAGGAGCAGGTCCCACATGGTTTGTCTCCGGTGTTCGATTTGCAAAAATGCGCACGTGCGCTGTGCCGCTCATTGTGAACGCATTTCCCTTCATTCTCCTGCAACTCGGTTAACTGAGTCGCCGCAACATCTTCTCCTAGAATCGTTTCACACCGCCTGCCAGTCCTTTCGGCTGCAGGCCGTCTCGATTTTGAGGAGTACTGATATGAAAACGACGTTCGTCGCTGCTGGTGATGCTTTCATTACACGGCATCTCTCCGACAGAAAGTATTCGGGTTTCGAACATGTCCGTGATCTGATTGCCCGGCATGACTTCCGCTTCTGCAATCTGGAAATGACCTTCCACCGGCAGGAAGGTTATCCGGCTGCCAGTTCCGGTGGCACGTGGGCCATGACGGATCCGGACATGCTTGACGACATCGCCTCCTACGGATTCAACGTCTACAACACGGCCAACAATCATTCAGGTGATTTCGGTCAGGAAGGCGTTCTTGCAACAGCACGGCACCTCAAGGCACGAAAGATGCCTTTTGCCGGGACAGGAGGCAATCTGCAGGAGGCGTCCCGACCGCTTTATATCGACCTTCCCGAATCGAGAGCGGCACTGATCGGCATCACGTCGTCCTTTGATCCTGCGGCAAAAGCGGGCGGGCAGAGCGGCGACATGATCGGCCGGCCCGGACTTAATCCGCTTAGACACACCGTCGTTCACCATGTGAATGAAGAACATTTCGGCATGGCTGAGGAACTTGCACGGGTGACGCTTGTCAACTGGCCGATCGAACAGAAGATCGAGTGCGGTTATGCGCCCCCTTTCCCGGACGGCCGCATGCCGTTCGGCCGCATGAATTTCGTACGAGACGAACGCGAATACATCGAAACAGTTCCCAACAAGGAAGATCTGGATCGCACGGTGGCCTCCATTCGTGAGGCAAGGCGTCAGGCCGATACTGTGGTCGTGAGTCTGCATACGCATGAAATGCGGGGCCGCAGTACGAAGATTCCGGCTGAATTTCACGAAACGTTCTGCCGGACCTGCATCGATGCCGGAGCTTCCGCCGTCATCGGTCACGGACCTCACGAGCTTCGCGGCATTGAGATGTATCACGGCGGCGTGATCTTCTACAGCATCGGCAATTTCCTTTTTGAAACGGAGACAACAGAGCTCCAGCCCTACGACGCCTATGCCGACATGCGTCTGCCTGTCACGATGCAGACGGGAGAATACATGGACATTCGAAGCGCCGGCGGGACAAGGGGCTTTCCCGTGATGCCCGAAATCTGGGAAGCAGTGATTCCTTCCTGGACTGTGGAAGACGGTCGTCTCACGGAAGTGAAGCTTTATCCGATTGAACTCGGGATGAACGCTTCCAGAGGCATTCGCGGGCTGCCGAGACTGTCGCACGATGAATCGACGCTCAAGCGTCTGGCTGAACTCTCGTCTCCCTACGGAACACAAATCGATATCGCCGGCGGAGTCGGCACGATTCGTCTTTCCGAAGACTGAGAAGGTTTAGCTGTAATCCGATGACGAGCACGGCAGGGGACCGTGCGTCGCACGTTTTCGAGCGTGTTTCCGGAGCGGAGCTGATGCTTTCGCTCCGGCTTTTTTTTCCAAAGGAGGCGAGATGCCCGTCCGAAAAAGCCGTTGGCTTTATCTCAGCATATTCTGCATTGTCAATCTCTTTGCCGGTTCGCTTTATGCCTGGAGCGTGTTTTCCGGTCCGCTGGCTTCAAAACTATCCGCCGTATCGGGTCACCCTGTGACGTCTGCAGAGCTCGGTGTGATTTTCAGCATTGCCAGCGCGGTCAATCCTTTCGCCATGATTGCGGGCGGCTGGGTTAACGACCGTTTCGGGGCAAGAGCGGTCATTCCGGCGGGCGGTCTGATGATCGGAGGGGGGCTGCTGCTATCCTCCATGGCGACGACCATCAGCGAACTAATGCTCTTTTACGGCGTGATTTTCGGGCTTGGGGTCGGTCTGACGTATACCGCAACCATCGGCAGCTCGATCAAATTCTTTCCTGATCGTCGCGGTCTTGCCGGCGGAGTTGCTTCCATGAGCTACGGTTTCGGTTCGATTGTTCTCCCGCCCGTAGCGAGCGCCGTGATTGCCGCCTTCGGCATTGAACAGACGCTTTTCATGCTCGGATGCGTCTGCGGTTCCGTGATTGTGATCGGCGGCCTCCTGAGCAAAAAGTGTCCTGATAATATCGTCGAAATCATCATCGGCAGACGATGCGCCGAGGGTTCCGTGCCGACGCCGCAGAAAGCTTCCGCAGAGGCTGAGACTGGCGACATGAACTGGAAGGCCATGCTGTCGACTCCGGTATTCTGGTGCATGCTCGCTTTCTTTATTACAGGAAGCACAGGTGCGCTGATGCTCATTTCCTCGGCCTCGACGATCGCTCAGCAGCAGGCGGGTGCATCGGTCTCCGCCGCAGCCGCTGCCGTTTCCGTTCTGGCAGTCATGAATGCGGTGGGCCGCATTGGCGGCGGACTTGCTTCCGACCGATTCGGCCGAATTCCCGCTCTGCTTATGAGTCTGTCGCTTGCCACGGCCGGACTTCTCATTCTGCTGACAGCAGGGAAAGGCGACTTCATTCTGTTCGTCTGCGGCATCAGCCTTCTCGGCATGTGCTACGGCGGTTTCGTCGGGATCTATCCCGGCTTCACGGTCGATCAGTTCGGAGCCAAATACAATTCAGTGAACTACGGCATTATGGCCGCAGGTTTTTCCCTCGGGGGCATTTTGGGACCCTGGCTGCTGCGTTCTTTCGCTTCAGAAGGCGATTATTCGGGAGCCTATACGGCGGCATTGGCAGTCTGTGCCGCAGGCTTCGCCTTTGCGGCTCTGTGCACCAAGCTTCGAGTCGGACGCTCGCTGAAGAAAATGGCTGCATCTACGGTTTGATACAGGATCGGCGGCAGGATTCGGCGATGCTATGGGACAGTCCTTCCGCCGGCGAAGAATTCGTAAACACTATTGCCTGCCGCCTTCCCATTGTCTGAAATCCGGCGTTCTGAGTCCGAACGGCAGGAGAAACCTTGCTGCGAGCTGCCGTTCGAGTTCCGCGACGGTTTTGACGCCCTGGTAATAGTTGAGAAGCGGCGGCATGATCCTCACTCCCGGAATCGAGGAGAGTGTGAGGAGGTTCTTCAGATGAATGGGCAAAACCGGGAACTCTCTGGCAACGAGAACCAGAGGCGCTGCTCCTTGATTATGACGTCGTCGCCGTCTTCATGCTCTGGCATTTCTGAGGTGAGAACATCAGTCTCAGCTTCAAAGTGACTCCAAAAGAGAGTCAGCGCTCGACACTTTGTTGAGGCTGCAGACCAAGCATCAGCAGCAGGGCGGACAGGGCGATGCCTGCAAAAAGCGAGGGTGTAATTAATTTTGTGTCTAGCGGGTACAATGACGGCCCTTTGCGGCCATACTCGAGTGACACATATGACCACGAAAAAGCAGCGCACGACGCGCAGACCCAAGACTCCCGAAACACCGGCCGAAGCCGGCCTT
>JAGBFJ010000103.1 GCA_017936545.1 Sutterella sp. | reverse complement strand
CATGCCGATTAAGAGCGCGCTCTCGTCGTTCCTGCTCATCTTCTACTTTGCCATTCTCATGACCGACGCACCTCAGCGCTTTCTGGCGTTCAACGTCGATCTCGCTTCGCTCAGGGTGTTGCTGCCATGAGTGAGAAGACCGAGCAGCCGACCCCGAAACGGGTCAGGGATTCGCGTGAAAAAGGCGACGTCGCCAAGGGGCAGGACCTGGCGCCCGCCGCCACCGTTCTGGCGCTTGCCGTCTATGCCGTCACCAACGGCGAAAGCATCTACGAAACGCTCGTTGAAATGGTGGAGGCGCCGTTTGCAGCCATGCCTCTGCCGTTTGCGGAAGCGCTTTCGAAATGCGTCGACGTCGTCATCGACTGCTGCATCACCATCGTCGCACCGATCGTCGGTCTGGTGATGACGGTCGCTCTTGCCGTTCTTCTTGCGGAAACCGGCGTGCTCTTCGCGCCCAAGGCCGCCACGCCCAAACTCGAAAACCTCAGTCCGACGAAGTGGTTCAAGAAAACCTTTTCGATGAAGAATCTTTTCGAGTTCGCCAAGAACATCATCAAAGTGAGCGTTCTCGGCTTTCTGGTCTGGAAGGTACTTGAGAAATTCATTCCGATTCTCTTCGGCATTCCCAAAGGCGGCCTGAGTTCAATGTGGTCGCTCATCGGCGAAGCCGTCGGCGAACTGCTGCTCATGGCCTCCGGCGCATTTGCCGTGATCGCCGCGCTCGACTATCTTTATCAGAAGTACAAGTGGACGCAGGACCACATGATGAGCATGGACGAAGTGAAGCGCGAATACAAGGAAAGCGAAGGCGATCCGATGGTGAAGAGCCAGCGCAAGCAGCTTCACCGCGAACTCATGAACCAGAACACCGTCAGCAATGTCAGAAAGGCCAAGGTACTCGTGACGAATCCGACGCACTACGCCGTAGCCCTCGACTACGACAAGGACAAGACACCGCTACCGGTCATTCTCGCCAAGGGCGAAGGCGCCCTGGCGCAGAGAATGATCGAAGTGGCCAAGGAAGAAGGCATCCCCATCATGCGCAACGTGCCGCTTGCGCGTGCGCTCTATGCGGAAGGAACGGAAAATGCGTACATTCCGCGGGACCTGATCGGTCCCGTGGCCGAAGTGCTCCGCTGGGTGCAGAGCCTGGAAAACCGCTGACGTTCCGTCGGCCGGCTTCGCCTCAGCGGGCGAGTTCCCTGCCGACGATCGTCAGCACGGCCTTGTACTCGGAGACCTTGGTTTCCTTCAGGACGTCGTACAGCAGATCCGCGGCGGCGTCCAACACATCGAGATCCTCGTTCCCGATTTTCCGGCCGGCCTTCCAGCAGGCGGCCGCGTTCGTCAGCGCTTCGGTCGCGTCGTGAGCGAGCGCACGGATCTCGTCCGTCTTCTCAAAAAGCACGGCCAAATGGTCGAGCGACGCCGTCACGGTCACCATGTCCGCGATCAGACGGCGGATCATGTCGGCATCCTCCCTGCCGAGCGGCGAGGCCGCCACCCGGGCAGCCAGCAGACGGGTCTTAAGACTGAGCAGAATATCGAGACAGCCTGCTTCTGGAATCGGCAGCATCTCCGCGATCCGGCGTCTGAGCGCCTGCTTCTTTTCCTCCGCCTTCCTGCGGTTTTTCTCCTGAGCGGCTGTTCGGTCCGACATGCTGATGGTCCTCTGTGAATGCCGGACGGGCGCTGCAGAACATCTGCCCGGTCGCCCGCCCTAATTTTTGAGTTTAGCAAACCTCGGGACCGGCAAACATTCGCCTGCGAAATCAACTGACGTTCATCCGCCGTGCCGTCGGGGCCTTTTCCGAGCATTCGCCGACGGCACCGTCCCTCTCCCGCAGCCGAATGCGCGTAAGATTGTATGACGCTCAGATCCGCGGATCCGCTGTTTTTCCAATTCTTCCGCCGAGGCCGCCGGAGGTTTTTTTCATGAAATACAACTCACTTTTTATTTCCCCGACCGACAACACCGTCACCCTGCTGGCGCCCTGCAGCAAAGGCGATGAACTCCGCTTTGCCGCAGAGGGCGGCACGGGCAGCGTCACCGCGCTCTCCGACATTCCGTTCGGCCACAAGGCCGCGGTTCGTCCGATCCGCGCCGGAGAAGATATCATCAAGTACGGAGAAGTGATCGGCCGTGCCAGCGCCGACATCGCCGTCGGCGAACATGTGCATACGCAGAACGTCAAGAGCACCCGAGGCCGAGGCGACCTCGGCACCGAAGCCGGAGAAACCGAACGCGTCGCGGTCGAACGCACGTCCGCGCTGCTGACCGGCAAACCGGTGGTCGACGCGTCCGGACTCACGTTCAAGGGCTATCCGCGCCCCGACGGCTCGGCCGGCATCCGCAACTACGTTGCCGTGGTCGCCTGCGTGGTCTGCGTCAACGACGTCGTGCTCAAGCTCGGCGAAATGGACGGCGTCGCCATCTTCACCCATCAGCAGGGCTGCTGTCAGACCGGTCCCGACATTTCCTCGATCAGCGAAGTGCTGGCCAATCTGGCCTTCAACCCCAACGTCGGCGCCATTCTCTACGTCAGCCTCGGCTGCGAAAGCGTACAGTCTCAGGAAGTGCTCGAAAAGGCGAAAGCGTCCGGCAAACCGGCCGAGCTCCTCGTGATTCAGGAACTCGGCGGCGCCTCGAAGACGCTGGCCAAAGCGCGTGAAATCGTGGAATCCATGCGAAGCCGGATTGCCTTTGAGCCGGTCGACGTGCCATTCTCCAAACTCAAGCTCGGCCTCAAGTGCGGCAGTTCCGATACGACGCAGGGACTTTCCGCCAACGTGATCGCGGGCATGATGACCGACATCTTCGCCGCTGCCGGCGCAGAAGTCATCATCGGCGAAACGACCGAATTCATGGGCGCCGAACATATCGCCGCCCGCCGCGCCGCCGATCAGAAGACTGCCGACGCCATTGAAAAAGCCGTGGCCGACATGGAGGCGCGGGCCAAGGCCATCGGCGTCGACATGCGGGGCGGCCAGCCGACCCGCGGCAACATCGCCGGCGGTCTCACCACCATTGAAGAAAAGTCGCTCGGCGCACTCGTCAAGTCCGGCAGCGCCGTTTTCCAGGACGTGATCCGCTACGGCGAACGCCGGCATATTCCCGGCCTCGTGATGATGGATTCTCCAGGACGAGAACCGGAAATTCTGACCGGACTTGCCTCCGCCGGCTGCAGTCTCGTGCTCTTTACCACGGGCCGCGGGGCGCCGCAGGGCTTCCCGTTCATGCCGGTGATCAAGCTCACCGGCAACAGCAATACCTGGACGACGCTGCGCGAGCATATCGACAGCTTTGCCGGCGGCATCATGGACGGCGAAATCACCAATGAAGAAGCGGCGAAAGCCTTCTTCGCAGAACTGATGGAATTCGTCAACGGCCGCAAGACCCGCGCCGAAGAATGCCGCTACTACAACTCGATGAACATCTACGTCACCGGTCCCGTGATCTGATCCGAACCGTCCGAATAACTGAAAGGCCCGGCGCATCATCCGATGCCCGGGCCTTCAGTCTGCGCTCAGCGGCTTCGTCCTTTTCGTGCGAACCAGGTGAAGAACACCGGCACGAACACAGTCGAGACGAGCGTGGCGGCGATCATGCCGCCGAAGACGCCCGTCCCCATCGAGTGTCGGGCTTCGGCGCCGGCGCCCGTCGCAAGGAGAAGGGGCACGACGCCGAGCACGAAGGCCGCGGACGTCATCAGAATCGGACGCAGACGAAGCCGGACGGCCTCCACGGCGGCTTCCGCGGCACTCATTCCCTCCTCCATCTTCTGAGCGGCGAACTCCACGATCAGAATGGCATTCTTGGCCGTCAGGCCGATCAGCACCAGCAGACCGATCTGGAAGTAGATGTCGTTGGAGGCGTGACGCACCCAGAGCGAGATGAGCGCACCCATCACCGCATAAGGCACAGCCAGCACGACGGCGATCGGCAGAGACCAGCGTTCGTAGAGCGCCGCGAGAATCAGGAACATCATCAGCATGCCGAACGAAAAGGCCATGGCGGAGGATGCACCGATGCGCTTTTCGTGATAGGCCTGCCCCGTCCATTCGATGGTGCAGCCTTCAGGAAGCACCTCGCTCGCGATTTCCTCGACGATTCGCATGGCTTCGCCCGAAGAGACGCCCTGAGCAGCCGCGCCGCTGAACTGCGCCGCCAGATAGCCGTTCATTCTGGCCAACGACGAGGCGCCGGCGGTGCGCTCGATCGTGATAAGGCTCGACAGCGGGACCATCTCGCCCGTGCGCTTGGAGCGGACATACCCGCTGCCGATGCTCTCGGGCGTCATGCGGAATTCCTGCTTCGCCTGCAGCACGACTCGGTAGTTCTTGCCGTTTCGCGTAAAGTCGTTGATGTATTTGCTACCCATCAGATGAGCAACCGTTCTGTAGATTTCATCGATGGCGACGCCCATCGATGCGGCTCGCTCTTCGTCGACGATCATGCGGATCTGGGGAGTATTGGAATTCAGATAACCGCGCAGGCCGGTCAGTTCCGGACGCTCCGAGAGCGCTCGGATGAAGTTGTCGGACACCTCCTGCAGAACCTGAGGGTCGTCATTGCCGTGCGAGAGAACGTAGCCCGTAAAGCCGTTGGTCGAACCGAGCCCCTTGACGGCCGACGGCAAGGCCGCCGTCCCCTTGGCATCACGGTGAGACGCCATGTATTTCTGCATGGTGCGGCGGATGTCCTCGGCGCTTTCGGTTCGTTCGTCCCAGTGCTTGAGCTGCATGATGACCGTCGCGTAGTTGCTCTTGATGTCGTTGCTCATCGTGTCGAAGCCCATCATGGTCACCACGCTGCGCACGCCGGGAATCGACCTGGCCTTTTCGAGCACGTCCTGACCGACGATTTCAGTCCGCGGGAAGGCTGCGCCTTCGGGAAGCTGAATCGTCAGTCGGACCACGCCCTGGTCTTCCTTCGGAATAAAGGACGTCGGCGTCGCCTGAAGAAGCTGCCAGCAGCCGAGCGTGACGGCGGCAAGAAGCACGGCGCTGGCGATGCGGTGTCGCAGCGCGAGACGCACAACGGTAAGAAAAGCGTCGGTAAAGCGCTCGAGACCCCGGTCGAAAACCCGGAAGAAGGCGGGTTTCTGCAGACTGACGCCGTGCTTTAGCAGCACGGCGCAGAGCGCCGGCGTCAGCGTCAGCGCCACGAAGCCCGACAGCACGACCGACGTCACGACCGTCACAGCGAACTGGCGGTAGAGTTCGCCCGCGATGCCGCCGAGGAAGGCCACCGGAATAAACACGGCGGCGAGCACCAGCACGATGGCCACCAGCGCGCCCGACACTTCCTTCATGGCCTTCTTCGACGCATCGACAGGACCGAGTCCCTCGGTGCGCATGATGCGCTCGACGTTCTCAAGCACCACGATGGCGTCGTCCACCACGATGCCGATAGAAAGCACCATGGCAAAGAGCGTCAGCGTATTGAGCGAGAAGCCGAAAAGCCACAGACCTGCCATCGTGCCGATCAGAGAAACGGGCACGGCGAGCATCGGAATCAGCGTCGCGCGTGCGCTCTGCAGGAAGAGGAAGACCACGAGCATCACGAGAAGTCCGGCTTCGGCAAGCGTGTGATACACCTCGTTGAGCGAAGCGCCCACGAACACCGTCGTGTCGTCGGTGATCAGATAGTCGATTCGGCCCTTGGGAAAATGCTCGGCAAGCTCGGCGATGCGCGCCTTGGTGGCCTTGGCCGCCGCCATGGCGTTGGCGCCCGTCTGAAGATAGACGCCGACGTTGACGCCGGGCTCGCCGTTGATGTCGACGCGGAATTCATAGGAACGCTTGCCGACCTCGGTTGCCGCCACGTCGCGCAGATGCACGATGCGATCCGGATCATCGGCCTTGATGATGATGTTCCCGAACTCTTCTGGGGTCAGAAGCTGGCCGCGCGTCGTGATCTTGTAGAAAACCTGCTGCGTATCGGGCGTAGGAGACGTGCCGACGCTGCCAGCGCTTCGCTGGGCGTTCTGCACATCGACGGCATCCTCGATGTCCTTGACGGTCACGCCGAGAAGGCCCATCTTTTCCGGATCCACCCAGATGCGCATGGCGGACTGCGCATTGCCGAAGACGCGCACGTCGCCGATGCCGGGCATGCGCTTGAGTTCGTCGACGATGTTGAGGTTGGCGTAGTCCGCCAGTTCCGTCGCCGACATGGATTTGTCGGGCGAACTGAGCGCGATCATTAGCAGACTTTCTTCAGTTCGCTTTCTCACGCTGACGCCGTAGGATCGGACCGCATCCGGCAGACGTCTTTCGGCCGTGCGCACGCGGTTGTTGATTTCCAGCATGGCGTCGTTGGGATCGGTGCCGACCTCAAAGACGCAGGCGATCGACAGGTCGCCGCTGCTTCGGATGCTGGTGGTGTAGTAAAGCAGACCGCTCACGCCGGAAAGCTGATCTTCAATCGGCGCGGCCACGGTTCGGGCCAGCGTCTGGGCGTCCGCGCCGTCGTAGGTCGTGGACACGCGGATGGTGGGCGGCGTGATGTTCGGATACTGGGAAAGCGGCAACACATAAAGCGCCATCAGACCGGCAAGCACGATGATGATCGAGAGCACCGTGGCGAAAATCGGCCGGCGGATACAGAACTGACTGAGCATGAGAGCGGCTCCTTAATGCGTCGTTTCGGCCGTGCGCTTCACCGGCAGACCCGGGCGAAGCTTCAGAAGACCGCTGGTGATCAGTTCCTCGCCCGCAGCGAGTCCCCGGACGACCAGCCGTTCCGGACCGTCCCACAGATCCAGCTCGACCGTTCTGGCCTCGGCTCTGCCGTCCTGCAGCACGAACACCGTGAAGCTGCCGTCGGGTTCCTGCCTGACAGCGCCGGACGGCACGCGGACAGCATCTTTCCTGACGCCCGTCATCAGACGCACCTTCACATACTCGCCGGGCCGGAATCCGGTCCCGTCAGGGAGTCCGGCCCGCATCAGAACCGTCCCCGTCTTCGGATCCGCCGACTGCGAGACAAAATCAATGGCAGCAGGCGTCCAGCTCCCGCCTGTCTTTTTCACCTGAGCACGGTTTGCCGATGTGATCTGCACGCCGGCAAGATCCGTCAGCGACGGCGCAAAGACCGCACGCACGCCGTCGGACTGCGTAATCGTCGTGAGCAGCGAAGAAGAGCGTGCCGCAAGCGCTCCGGCGCGAAGCTCGGTTCTGCCGGTTTCACCCGCCGCAGGCGACCTTACCTCCGTCCACTGAAGATCGATCCGGGCAGCCTCGGCTTCCGAACGTCGCTGGGCAAAAAGCGCACGAGCCGCGGCCAGATCGCTCTGAGCCGCATCGAAAGCCTTCCGGGACCCGGCGCCGGTTTTCAGCAGTTCGGCTGAGCGTCTGTATTCTCTTTCAGCTCTTTGAAGCTGAGCCTCGGCAGAACGCATTCTGGCCTCGCTGTTCCGAAGCGCCGCCTCGAAGGGCGCGGGATCAATGCGGTAAAGCAGATCGCCCTTCTCCACTCGGGCGCCTTCGGCAAAACACACTTCTCTGATCACGCCGCTCACCTGCGGGCGGACTTCCACCGCCTCCCGGCTTTCTGTACGGCCGGTAAAGGTCTGCCATTTCGGCTCGTCGCCGGCGACCGTTGTCAAACTGGATACGGATATCGGCTCTGGCGTTTTCAATTCAGCTTTTTTTTGTTCACATCCGACGAAAAAACACACCAGAGGAATCAGCGTGCCGGCCGTCAGCAGCATGCGTCGTAGAATTAGAGACATGAGGGTTATCCCGTCTGACAGACAGCTTTCCGACGCCGGTCGGATGAACGCATCCGCAGACCAATTTTTCAAAAAATATCCGTGCTATTTTAGACGTTCCGCATGCCCGGAGACGACGTAAAAAATCAGGCGCTCCGCCGCCTCACAGCGATAGAATGTTGATCAGCCGAACATCTGTTTCTTAAGGAATACATCGCCATGACTGACTTCCGCACAGCGGCCCAACCGTTTGCCGCCGCCTTTTTCGATGACATCCGCCGGGAAAGCCGGGACGGCCCGGGCGTCTCCCGCCAGGGCTACGGACCTCACGAGGAATACGTCCACGAGAAGGCCAGGACACTCGCCCGGGAACTCGGCATGGAAATCGATACCGATCCGGCGGGCAACCTCTGGCTGACCCGTCCCGGACGCGACCGCACGCTTCCCGCCTTCGTCTCGGGTTCGCATGGCGATTCGGTGCCCCAGGGCGGCAACTACGACGGCCTGGCCGGCGTCTGCGCCGCGCTCACCGTCGCGTGGATGCTTGAAAAGGAAAACGTTCAGCTCGAACGCGACTACCGGGTCCTGATTTTCCGCATGGAGGAAAGTTCGTGGTTCGGCCGCGCCTATGTCGGTTCTCTGGCACTCACCGGCAGTCTTCTGCCGCGCGAACTTGAACTTCGTCACCGCACCGACGGAAGAACGCTCGCCGAAACCGTTGCCGCCTGCGGCTTTGATCCTCAGGTCATGGCGGGCGGCAGACCGCTTCGCGACCTGTCGAAGATCGCCGCCTTCGTCGAACTCCACATCGAACAGGGTCCCCGTCTGGACGCCAGTCCCGACCGCCGCACGGCCGTCGTCACGGGCATTCGCGGCAACCTCCGTCACAAGATCTGCCGCGTCGTCGGCGAAACCGCACACTCCGGCGCCGTCGACCGCGAATTCCGTCATGATGCCGTCATGGCGCTCGCCGAACTCCTGAACACCATGGACCGTCATTGGAAAGCCTGGCTCGACCGCGGCGAAGACCTCGTCTTCACCGCCGGCGTCGTCAATACGCTGCCGACGGCCGCCATCGCGATCATCCCCGGCGAAGTGAGCTTCGGACTCGACATGCGCAGCCTCTCCATGGAGACGATCCGCGCCTTCCACGCCCTGATGGTTGAAGAGGCCGAGCGCATCGGCGCCGAGCGCGGGGTGCGCTTCGAATGGGACGACGTGCTCGTCTGCGAGGCATCCGGCGTCGATCCGGCCGTGCGTGCGGCGCTTGAATCGGCCGCCGGGCGTCACGGCATTCCCGTTCAGACGATGCCGAGCGGCGCCGGTCACGACGCCGCCGTGCTCAGCAATGCAGGCGTTCCCGTCGGCATGATCTTTGTTGCCAATCAGAACGGCTCCCACAATGCCCGGGAAGCGATGGACATCGGCGACTTCATGGCCGGCTGCGAACTTCTCTGGCATACCGTCTGCGACTTCGACCTCCGCTGAACGTGCCGGCTCGCCGAATCGGGCATACGGCATGCGTGCCGTATGCCCGGAAATTACCTTTCGGACCACTCCGGAAGGTCTGTGCCGCACGATTTCCGACGGATGCTTGTCACAAATCGTTTCATCGGCTTCATTCTTTCGCAGGCTTTGCTAGGATGTCTGTGCCTTTCAGGTTTTCACGTACCGGACCCGCACGCATTATGGAGAACTCACTATGTCTGATCTGTTTGTCGTAACCGACGCTAATCTGGAAGAAGCCGTCCTCAGAAGCGAACGGCCGGTCGTCGTCGCCATCGGCGCTAGCTGGTGCCCCGACTGCCGCCGCGCCGAACCGTTCTATGTTCAGCTCGCCGGCGTCTACGCCGACCGTGCAGTGTTCGCCCGCTGCAATTCCGAAGACAATCCGAAGGTCGTCCAGCACTTTGAAGTCCGACACATTCCGACCATGGTCGTCGTCAAGGCCGGCAAGACCGTCGACAGCATCGTCGAGATGAAGACGCCCTCTGCGCTTCGCGATTTCCTCGAACACAATCTCTGATCCGTCATGCGGCGCATGCGGTTTCCGAACCGCCCTCCGCATGATTTTTCATATTGAAACCCTCATGCTGGTTTCCGTTTCCCTCAATGAAATCTATTCCGCCCTGACGGGCGGTCCCTGCGTCTTCATCACCTCCCGCAGCGCCGACGGCGTCGACGATGCGATGGCCAATGCCTGGAACATGCTCCACGGCATGGCTCCCGCCGTCGTCACCGCCTCCCTCATGACTGACCACACGACGACGAAGAACATTCTTGCCACCGGCGTGTTCGGCATTTCCGTTCCCGGCACGTCGCTTCAGAAGAAGCTGCTCGCGAGCGGCTGCTGCCACGGCTGGGAGGTCGGCGACAAGTTCGTGAAGTGCAGTCTGGAGAAGCTCGAAGGCGAAGCGCTCCCCGTGCCTCTGGTCGGCGGTGCGCTGGCACATCTGGAATGCCGGCTCACGGAACCCGATCTGCTGGCCCGCGCCGGCATTCTGGTCGGCGAACCGGTCGCCGCCCGCGTCGACGAACGCTATTGGGAAAACGGTCTCTTTACCTGCGAAGGCCGTCCTGAAAGCACGATGCACAGCGCCGGCGAGTTCTCCTTCTTCACGCGCGGCCCCGTCAGAGGCTGGTGATCTTTGGATTTCTTCAGTACAAAAAGCCCCGCCGAGAGCGGGGCTTTTTTGTACGCCGGGAGCGTCCGGTGCTTCAGGACAGAACGGTAAACACAGCGAGCATCAGGAAGATGACGGCGCTCGTCCGGTTGAGCCAGAGCTGAAAGCGCGGACTTCTCATGCGGTCGGCCAGTGCGCCCGCACCCCAGGCGACGGCGGAAAACACGATCAGCGTGGCGCCGATGAAGGTCACACCCTGAATGATCATCTGAATGATCAGCTCCAGTCCTTCCGTGCCCGGCTTGACGAACTGCGGGAAGAAGGCGAGAAAGAAGATCTGAACCTTCGGGTTCGTGATGTTCATGATGACGCCGCGCCGCCAAAGCGCCATGCCGGTGAGCGCCGTCCCCTGCGGGCCTTCAGAGTCGGACACGGCGTGCGTCCAGGCCATCCAGGCGAGGTAAATGAGATAGCAGGCACCGGCAATGCGGATGCCCCAGAACAGCGCCGGCATGGCGGCGACAACCGCCGCGACGCCGCAGGCGGCGCAGATCGTCTGAACGACCAGACCGGTGCAGAGACCGAGCACGACCGTGAGACCGGCTCTGACGCCGTAGACGGCGCTCTGCGCCAGCACGAATAGGTTGTCGGGACCGGGCGCAACAGCAAACACGAGGCTAGCGCCCGCAAAGGTAAGCCAGAGGGCGGGATCCATAAAAACACCTGAAACGAGGGGAATTTGTTCTTTTTAAGGGCCCCATCTTAGCGCCCGCCGGCTCAAAACCTGAAAAAGGGCTCACTCTGTCGACAGACTGCCGGCGGCCGGACGAAAAAAACCGCAGTGCGGCTACGGGAAGAGGCGGAGGCCTGCCACACTGCGGGAAAGAAGCAAGCTTTCTGACGCGAGCGGCGCCGCACCGAGCCAGGAGGTGATGTTACAGTGCGGGCGCTCTGAGAGAGAGAGGAGCGCGAAAGCCTGCTTTCGACCATCTTAAGCGGGAAACTCCGTGACGAAAAAGAGTTTTGCCGTCCTTTGTCTTCTGTCAGCAAAGCCCGTTTCTTGAGATGCCGCATTCTGACGGGAGGACTAAAATCGGAAAATGTGATCGTCAGAACATTAGGCCGCCCGAATACGGAGCGGCCTTTTTGCTGATTCCGTCAATAACGCCCGGGCGGCCTAGAGCCACCAGACGTTGACCCAGGGCGACACCGCCCGCTCGATCTCATCCGCGCTGCCCACGACATGAACCAGCGGCCTCCCCGCTCGATCTCGGGGAGAAGCCTTCAGCAGTTTTTCCGCCCAGGGCTCGCCGCGTTCGACATTCGTCTTCCAGATCAGCACGGGACGTTCGAGCGAGAGCGCGTGCGACGCTTCGATGAGCGTGCTCGAACCTTCCTTGGCCGTCACAATCAGAGACCCGCAGGAGAGCGCCGCGACGACGCGGTTGCGGCTTCGCAGACTGGCCGCCCGTTCCTCAGCCGTATAGTCGAGTCCGCGCACCTGCGGCGCCATGGAGATAACCAGGCCTTCCCTCATCATTCGCCGAGCCAGATCGGCATTGACGGGCGGCCAGGGTGCCGAAAACGGCGTTCCCATGACCCCGACCGTGCGACCGGGCGCTCCCTGAGCCGTCCTGGCGGACAATGCGCCCGAATGCGCCGCCCGATCGACGCCGGCAGCCAGCCCCGATACGATGACAGCACCGCGTTCTGCGAGACGTCGGGCGGTATCGAACGCCGTCTGCAGATCCTCCTCGCCGGCATTGCGGCTTCCGACCACGGCCATCCGAAGCTGGCGTTCGGTGAGCGACAGATCGCCCGCCGACACCAGCACGTCGGGATGCCCGTCGAGTGCCGCCAGCTCCGACGGATAGGCCTCGTCCTCGAAAGCCGTCAGCTGAGCGCAGACAGGCAGTGATTCCCGCAGTCTTTTCTCCAGCAGCGCCGGCGGACAGTCCGGCAGAGCCAACTGTTCCTGAGCTAGCAGCCGGCTGAATAATTCGGTCCCCAACATGCGTTTCTCCTAAGCGCCGAACACGCTGTTCGTTTGATTTTTAGCATTTTCCGCCCGACACTCCGTTCGGGAAACCGCACACTCCGGAAGGAAATAGGAAAATCCGAAATTCCTTCTCCTGCAGGCAGTTCGCCCTTAACCAAGTGTATTGGCGGGTGATTCTTCAGATCTGCATCAACTCCGAACAAATCCCACTTCTCCGAAGGATGCCGACTACATTAATATCTTAGCCGTGCGTGCGCCGGCTGACTGCCGGCGGCACGTCTTTCACCGCCGCCCGCGCCTGCTATTGATCCGACCGGTCTTCAGCCCCTGCGCAGCGGCAGTGAGCACTATCTTTTCACAGAGGAGAACATTCATGAAAAAGATTCTGGTCGCTACGGCTGTTGCAGCCGCCTTCGGCTGCGTTCAGGCCGCAGAAGACATCACCGTTGACGTCGCCGTGATCGGCGCGGGCGGTGCCGGTCTTTCGGCCGCTGTCGAAGCGACGAACCTCGGTGCCAAGGTCGTGGTCATTGAAAAGATGGCCATGGTGGGCGGCAACACCATCCGCGCTGCGGGCGGTCTCAATGCTGCCGGTACGGCTCTTCAGGCCGCCAAGGGCACGAAGGACTCCGTTGAAATCGCCTTCTACGACACGATGAAGGGCGGTCACTGGAAGAACGACCCGGAACTGGTCCGCACGCTCGTTAGCGGTGCCGCCTCCTCCGTTGAATGGCTGCTCGCCCTCGGCGGCGACCTGCGCGACGTCGGCCTGATGGCCGGCGCCAGCTTCCCGCGCACCCATCGTCCGACCGGCGGCGCTCTCGTCGGTCCTGAAGTCATCCGCACCCTGTGGACGGCCGCCAAGGCCCGCAACATCGAAATGCGCATGAACACCAAGGCCACCAAGATCATCACCGATCGCAGCGGCAAGGTGACGGGCGTCAAGGTCGAAGGCAAGGACGGCTCCTACACGGTTCACGCCAAGGCCGTGGTTGACGCTGCCGGCGGCTTCGGCGGCAACAACGACATGGTTGCCAGCTATGTCCCGCGTCTGAAGGGCTTCGCCACGACGAACCATCCGGGCGCCACGGGCGACGGCCTGAAGCTTGCTGAAAAGGCCGGCGCTCAGCTCATCCAGATGGAAGAAATCCAGACCCATCCGACGGTTGTGCCGAAGGTCGGCGAAATGATCACCGAAGCCGTCCGCGGCAACGGTGCCATCCTCGTCAACAAGGAAGGCAAGCGCTTCTTCAACGAACTCGACACGCGTGACGCCGTGTCCGCCGCCATCCTGAAGCAGAAGGATGCCGTCGCCTACCTCTTCTTCGACTCCGACATGCAGAAGTCCCTGAAGGCGACGAACAAGTACATCAAGCAGTCCTACACCGTCAAGGGTGAAACGATTGAAGAAGTCGCCAAGGCCATGGGCGTCGACGCAGCCGCTCTGCAGGCTTCGCTCAACACCTGGAAGGAAGGCAAGGCCAAGGGCAAGGACGCGTTCGGCCGCGCCAACATGCCGCGCGACCTCGACAAGGGTCCGTTCTACGCCATCATGGTGACCCCGGCTGTCCACCACACGATGGGCGGCATCAAGATCGACTCCAAGACCCAGGTTTACAACACCAAGGGCCAGGTCATCCCGGGTCTCTATGCTGCGGGTGAAATTACCGGCGGCGTGCACGGCGGCAACCGTCTCGGCGGCAACGCCCAGGCTGACATCGTCACGTTCGGCCGCATCGCCGGCCAGCAGGCCTACATTTATGCCAAGCAGGCCAAGTAATCGGCTTCTTCGCATTTAGGTGCTGACTCAAAGGGCTTCCTCTGAAAAAGGGGAGGCCCTTTTTGCTGTCCGGCGGTCGTCATGTCCGCCGTCGTTATTTCAGCCCTTTAAGGTGAGTCATCTTTGACATACGCCGGTTCGGCAAAGACCTGCTCAAAATATTTGCGTCCCTGCAGAAACTGGCCGATACTTATTCCAAACATCCTTTTTTCGGTTTTGCGCCCTGCGCACGAGCCCGACCGCCGAACCTGGAGTCTTTTCACATGAATATTGAGATCCTGTCTTCCGGTATGAATCCCGTCGTCGGCAGCGCCGCCAAGCCGGCCAACCCGAATCCCGTGCTGCCCCCCGAGGGAAAAGCCGTCCGGGAAATCATGGCCAATGCCGCTGAACCCATTCAGCATGCCGGAGGCACGGCCGCCGTCGCCGCGGACACGCCAGCCTCGCTCGGCAGTGACGTCGTCGCCGAAAAAAACGCCGAGGTCAAACTCACCGAAAACGTCCGCGCGCTTGAAGCATCGCTCGACAAAGACAACCCCGAACTGGTCCGGGCCGCGCTCGGCGCCGTGACCGGAGAGGCTGCGGCTGAATCGCTTCCCGCGAACGGTCAGTCGATGATCCGTCAGGCAGAAATCATGCTCCAGTCTGAAGAAAAGACGCCGCCGGCCGATGGACCCGAACCGCGTCCGGACACTGGCACGGCAAATGTCGGCGCCAATCCGATTGATAATCCCGATGCCGCTGATAACGGCGTTCCTGATCTTCAGGACGAAGACGTCGGAAACATGCTTCAGAAGCTTTTCCAGGAAGATGAGAAGGTCGCTGCAGCAGAAACCGACGGACATCATATTGAGAATCTGCAGGCCATCCGGGCCGGCGGCGCCGGCATCCCTGCTGAAATTCCCGGCGACGAACTCGGCAATCTGCTTCAGACGCTTTTCGATCAAAACATCCCTGAAGCGCTCAACCGCCCTGAAAACAATCCGGGAGAAGGAGAACCCGTCGGTCTTGCTCCGGTGGAAAACTATGCGCTGGCCGTCCGTCTGAGAGGGACGGTTCAGCAAATGGACGTCCGTCAGATATTCGACGAGGGCATGGCCATTATTGAACGCTCACTTCAGGAGCCCCGGACGGACCTCATGCTTGAGAGTCTTGCCGAAGTCGGCACGATGCTCCACGATGCTGGACGAGCCGAACATGCTCGCGAGGTTCTCGGTCTGGGCAATACCGATCCGCTCGAACGGCTCTCCGCTCTTCTTGAGCTTCGCAATGACGATCAGATCTTCGGTGCGGATGTCGTCAAACTGAAGAGCAGCTACGAAGCCGCCGCCGTCACAGGACTGCGCCGTCTTTTTGAAGAAGCCTCCGATGCAGTCAGAAACGGCGGCTTCGGTCCGGACGCCGGTCCTGAGGTTTTCGGCAGAGCCGCCCTTGCAGCGGGCACCGATGCCGATTCCGTCATGAATGCCGCCCAGCTGGGCAGAATAGACTCCGCTGCGCTGACACAGCTCGTGCGGACGTCCGTCATTGCCGGCAGGAATCCGGCTCAACTTCTGAAATTGCTGGAACCCGCCATTTTCATGCCGGGCAGAGATCCTGCCCTCTCCGCAGAGATGGTCGGCACGCTGCTCAGGCATCTCGGAGAAGCCGACCACAGAACGCCTGAGGGACGACTCGAAACCCTGCGGCTCGTCGATATGGTCTTCCAGGAGGGCATTCCCGAGATGTCCGATGCCGCACTGGCCGTCAAAGAGCATCTCCTTCCCGATCACAACGATGCTGCAAGACTGCAGCACGCTCTGATGCTGGCGCACCGTCAGGCTGCATCCCGTCTGATGGATGCACGTCCGACGCAGCGCGGCGGTCAGAGGCAGGCGCTTTCCCGCGCCGCCCAGCCGAGCGCCTCGCTGCGCAGCTTCATCCTGACTCCCGAGACCGTCTCGGCGCTGATCAGAAGAGCTCCGAAAACCGAGACCGACGACGTCAATCTTCGTCTTGCCAACCTGGCCGTTCTTGAAATTCAGGCTGCCCGGGCCGGTCTCCTTCCCGGCAACGCCGGTATTGACGATCCCGATGCCTGGCTCCAGACACTCGGGCTGGAAGACAGCTATCTGAGGTATGCACATGACGTCAATCATGTCCTGACTGCCGGCACCGAAAATGCGGCCCGCACTGTTCTCGGCCGTCTGGTCAGTGCTGCGGCAGACTGGGGCAAAGGCTTTGAAGGCGTCACTTCTCTTCAGAGCACCGAAACCATGATTCGGAAGCAGGCCGGCCGCTACGATGCCAAACACGGCGACGATCTGTTTGCGAAGGCGCCGGGCTATCTCGCCCGCCGCGCACTCAGCAATCTTGCCGCCGATCTCGGCGGTCTGGTGAGAGCCGAAGACAGGCTGACCGATCCGCAGCAGGGTCTGATCGTGAACGGCGACCAGGTCGACGCCGCCATGACCCGTCAGTCAGAAGCACTCCTCAGACGGCTCGGCTCGACGGAAGGATACGAAAAGCTGATCGGTCGGTACTACGATTACCAGAATACGGCTTTCGAAGCCGCCCTTCGTTTTGAAGGCCGAGCCGACAAGCTGACCCGGCTTTCCCGGGCGGACAACGAATACGTCGAACTTCAGGCAAGGCAGACCGACCTGAATGCCCGGCGCAGCGGGCATCAGAAGAACTTCAACTCCATCCGATTCTCGTGGCCGCATACCCGAGCCGAACGGCGTTCAAATGCTGCTGCGATCATCCGATTCGCCGCCATCAAGACTGAATCGGACAGACTGCCTGACGGTCAGCGCAAAACTGAACTGAAAGCAGAGCTCGAAGTCCTCCGCAGAGAGCTCCGAGGCGTCAATGCGACTACGCTTGTCTCCAAACGAAACGGCGAAACCCTGCCGAGCGACAGCGTCATCCTGCAGGAAATGCTACCTCGGGCCAGAGCGCTCGCCTATTTCGACCGCCGCGTGGAAAACAAGGCGCTGTCCGACGCCTCGGCCGACACCAAAACGCTGCTGAAAACCTCGGTTGAACTGAAAAAACTCAGGGCCGACATGAAGGGCATGCGCATGGGTCTCAGACTCAAGCTCGGCGTCAGCGGAACCCGTCAGCTTGCGGCGACGACGGCAGCCGCGGTCCTGAAGGTTTACTCCGAATCTCTTGATGCGCATGAAGCCTTCTCGCTGCGAAATCCCGAAACTGCGAATCTTCTCAGCCGGCAGCTCGGAACCTGGGGCATCGATCCCGCCAATCCCGTCCTGCGGCCGATCATCCGTCATGAAATCGACCGCATCACCATGCCGGACGGCTCGCTCAATATCGAGCGAGTCAGAGAATATGCCGAAAGCACGGAACTGCGTTTTGCGGGTAAGGACGCTTCCAAGGCGATCCGGGACGATCTTCGTGCCAACGGCATCGGCATTCATCGGAGCCGTCAGACCGTCAACCGCATGCTCATGCCGGAAGCCGCCAAAGTCGGCGAAGGCGTTGCCAGACTGCTCGACGGCGTCTCCCAGCCTGGCGGCAGCATTGCCTTTTCACGTGAGCGGGGCCTGTCGCTGGATTCCGGCGCCGTCTACATGCCCTGGAGCGATCCGGGTCAGCCCTTCGCCTCGAACGTGCTCTTCCCGGTGACGGCCCGTCTGAAAGTCATGCGCAACGACAGCATCGCCGTCACCAATATCGGCCGGGGATACGAAGTCCTCATCAAGGGCGGTCTTGCGGCCGCCATCGGCGGGTCCCTCAAGATCACCGACCCGTCCAAGACACTCTCCGGCACGTTCGGCGTCGAAGGCTCGGCGTCCGAAGCCAAAGGCGTGGCACTGACGTTCGGCACTCTCGACGACGTCAAGCGCTTCATGAACGAAGTGATGACCCCGAAATCCGGACTGACCGACCGCTCCAATGATCAGTACGACCGATCCGTCTGGCTTAATGCCGGAGACATCCGCCTGGTGACCGACCGAAGCGTGTCGGCAAACCTTTCCGCGACGGCGGGATATACGCTGATGCAGGAAAAACTGACCACCGTCAAGACAGGCAGTCTCGCCAGCACGCTTCTTGTCACCGGCGCGGCTTCGGCAGGCGCCAAGATCTCCGGCGCGATCGAATCCAGCCGGTCGGCCAATGCCAGAGGCGAAGTGAACACCTTCCGGGTCCGAGGCACGGCCACGCTTCATGCCGGCGTCGGCACGTCCGCCGTTCTCGCTCAGACGGTCGGCACCGAAGCCGTCGGCAAATTCGCAAAGGGAACGCCGCTTTCGGTCAATGCCGCCGTCACGGCAGCCTACAGCAGCGAACTCAAGCTCGTGACGAACGAAAAAGGCATCGATCCGTCGACATCGATCACGAAGTCCTTCATTCTGAAAGGCACCGTCAGCGGACATGAACTCTTCTCGAAGCTCTTCACGGGCTCCGAGGTGAAGGAAATGGCGAAGAAGGACAGCAGATTCGAAGGCCGGCTGGCTTATCTGATGAGCAATCTGAAGCCCGGGGCCAACGTCGTCGTGCGGCGCACTCTGCGTCCCGACGTGCATCAGACGATTCAGGCAGAATTAATTCGTGCCAGAACAGCGCCCGCTTCCGAACGGAACAGCCATCTCAGCAAGGCGTTCGATCTGCTGAAGGACAGCGATTCCTATCGGGCGGTGAAGCTTTCCGTCGTCTTACGCAAGTCGGACAACGTCTCGTCGCACTCGCCGGGCCTTGCCTTTGCCCAGTTCGTCAGCCGCTCCAGCCTGATGACCGCATCTCAGGAAGGTTCGCTTGACATCAAATTAGACTGAGAAAACGGCACTCACTTCAGAACTGAATATTCATCATGAACCAGTATTCCGAACTCATCAATGAGGCCGCCGTCAGTGCCGGCTTTGAGCCTGCTGACAGCATTCGTCAGGGTGCCGGCGCGTTTCTCGCCGACGGTCTTCGCGTCGGCTGGGAGACCAATGAAAAAACGGCCGAAGCCGTCTTTTACGTCAGCATCGGCACGCTGCCCCAGTCCCCTTCGGCACAGCTCTGCGAATTTCTGCTTGAGCAGAACTGCCTCGGCGCCGCCACGGCGGGCGGCCACATCGGACTTTATGCGCCGACGCGCGTCCTGCTGTTTTCCTTCCGCACGGCGCTGAGCGAACTCGATGCGCAGGCACTCGGCAACATGCTGACGGTCTTTGTTTCCAAAGCGCCGGAACTCATCAGAGAAATGCAGTCCTTCAGCGCCGCAGAAAACACCGACATCGCCTTCAGCAGCAGCATGCTCTGGGTCTGATCCGGGACTGAGAGGGTGTCAGCGGCAGACGCCGGCCGTCTGCCGCCGCCCAGCGCTCAGCTGCCGAAGCGCGCTCTGGCCTTGGCGGGCAGCCCGGCCATCCAGGGAAAAGCCTTTTCGTGCTTTTCCCGGAAGGCTCGGATGACATCCAGCTCGCGCAGGGTCGTTCCGGTCATGTCCAGGCCTTCGAGCAGCATCGTGCGGTAACGCTCGCTCAGTTCAAACGGCCACACGCGGTCCCCGATCCGGATTTCGCGCGAGACGACATCTGCAGTCAGCATTCTCGGCTCGGTGTCCGACAGAGCGGCAAGAATCTCTTCGGCGGCCTCGGGCATCACCCGGGCAGCCAGAAGACCGTTGTTGAAGCAGTTTGAATAGAAGATCTCGCCGAAACCGGGTGCGATGACGGCACGGATCCCCATCTGCATCAGTCCCCAGACGGCATGCTCGCGGCTCGACCCGCATCCGAAATTAGGACCTGCGACGATCACAGCCGTCTTTTCAAAGCCCGGCCGGTTGAAGACACACTCGGGTCTCGGCGCACCGTTTCCGTCAAAACGCATGTTGTAGAGCGCACCCCGACCGAGACCGGATTTGTCGATGCCTCGCAAAAACTGCTTGGGCATGATCTGATCCGTATCCAGATTGTCGATCGGAAGCGGTGCCGCGACGGCGGTAAGAGAAATGAGCTTATCCATGATCTTTCTCCTCAGAGTCGGCGCCAGTCGGTGATCTTCCCGGTGACGGCCGCGGCGGCCGCCGTTTCCGGGCTGACCAGATGCGTGCGGCTTCCCCGGCCCTGCCGGCCTTCGAAATTACGGTTGGTGGTCGATGCGCAGCGAACACCCGGCTCCAGCATGTCGTCGTTCATGGCGAGGCAGAGCGAGCAGCCGCTCGTGCGCCACTCGAATCCGGCATCGCGGAAGATGTCCGCGATCCCCTCTTCCTCCGCCTGACGGCGCACCGTCATGGATCCCGGCACGACCTGGGCCCGAACGCCGGGTGCGACCCGCCGGCCCTTGAGAACCGCCGCTGCTGCGCGCAAGTCAGCCAGTCTCGCATTGGTGCAGGAGCCGATGAAGACATGCTGCACGGGTAGCCCTTCCAGCGGCGTTCCCGGATTCAGTCCCTGATAGCGCAGGGCTCGAAGGGCGGCGGCCCGGTCGACCGGATCGGCGAAGGACTCCGGATCTGGCACGGTTTCGTCAACTGCCGCCACCTGATCGGGACTCGTTCCCCAGGTCACCATGGGCTTCACGGCATCGGCATTCAGATAAACCTCCCGGTCAAAGCGGGCGCCTTCATCCGAGCGCAGGGTCTTCCAATAGCTGAGCGCGGCCTCCCGTTCGGCGCCCGTCAGACCGGGCGCATGCTCGAGCACCCAGGCGGCGGTCTTTTCGTCGGGCGCAATCAGCGCTCCGCGCGCGCCGGCTTCGACCGTGAGATTGCAGAGCGTCATCCGGCCTTCGACGGTCAGCGCATCCACTGCGCTTCCCTGATATTCGACGACGAGACCGAGCGCGCCGCGGGCCGAAAGGGACTTCATCACGAAAAGAGCCAGATCCTTGGCAGTGGAACCCGAAGGCAGCCTGCCGTCAATCGTCACGCGCATGGTGCCGGCCAGCCGGTAGACGAGCGTCTGGGTCGCCAGGATGTGTTCAATTTCCGACGTGCCGATGCCGAAAGCCAGCGCACCGAGAGCACCGTGCGTCGTCGTGTGCGAATCTCCACATATAACCACCATGCCCGGCCGCACCAGGCCCTGTTCGTCCATCACCACGTGCTCGATGCCCTGATGCGGATCGTTCGGCCCGTAGAAGGCGCGGATGCCGAAGCGGAGGCAGTTCTCCTCAAGATTGTCGGCCTGACGTTTGGAGGCGGCGTCAAGAATCACTCTCGGACTGACGTCGGCGCTCGGAATGATGTGGTCGACCACGCAAAGGTGCGAGTCCGGAGAAAATACCCCGGCGCCGCGCTCGATCAGGCCCGTAAAGGCCTGGGGGCTCGTGTATTCGTTGGCAAAGTGAACATCCGCGTAAAGAAGCACGGTCTGGTTGTCGACGGCGCGCACAGTGTGCGCGGCGACGAGCTTGTCGTAGAGCGTCTGAGGTCCAGTCGTCATGGGGAGAAGTCCGTCTGAGGCCCGCCTGCCCGATGCCGGCGGCGCCGGATGGAGCGCATGTTAAGACAATTTTCTCCATTGGTCAATAAAAAATTCTATAAAATCTGTCGATATTCTCTTCAAGAATACCGATGAAAGCACTAGCTATTTTTAGTTCAGTTCTCTCGCAATGAATTCTTGCATGTATTTTATAAAGGCCACGGAAAAAAACTCAAATTCAGCCCGTTTTACCTCTCTTTCAGGGATTTTCCCTCATGGTTTACCCTCTCGGAAAAAGGCAATATGACCGCGACGCAAAGCTCCGGCAGGATCAGGATCCGTCCGGCCGTTGAGCACGTCTGTGGCGAATAACAAGAGCCGCGCCGGATTAAAGCGCACCCCCTGCGCTTTTCCTGTCACCCGTCCGCGCCGCGGTGAGATCGCTCACTCTTCCCATCCGACCCCGGATCCGTCTGGAGGTGACATATATGTCTGGAATCTCCCTCACCCGCCGTACGTTCCTCGAAGGCGTCGCCGCCGCGTCCGCGCCGGCATCCGCCTCGCTCTTCGTGCCTGCCGCTCATGCAGCCGAAGCGAACGATACCTGGGTAGGCCATACGATCTGCGACAGCTGCAACCACATGCCGATGTGCGGCATTGAATTCGAAGCGAAGGGCAATACCGTGATTGCCATCCGCAACTGGAAGCAGCACCCGAACAATTCTCTCTGCTCGAAGGGCATTTCCACTCTTCAGCGCCTCTACAACCCGAACCGTCTGCTTTACCCGCTCAAGCGCACGAATCCGAAGGGCGCAGCCGATCCGGGCTGGGTCCGCATCAGCTGGGACGAAGCCATCAAGACGATTGCCGCGAAGCTGACGGAAATCAAGACGAAGTACGGTCCCGACCGCGTGATGTTCTACTGCGGCGACCCGAAGGAACCGCGTCCGGCCGTCATGCGCCTCGCCCGCTACTTCGGCTCTCCCAACTACTGCTGCGAATCCTCCGTCGCCTGCAACCTCGCCATGGTGCATGCGCTTGAACTCTCCTACGGCGGCGAAATCGCCGGCGGCTTCGGTCCGAAGACGAAGTGCATGATGATCGTCGGTCAGAACGGCGCCTGGTCCAAGCCTCACGGCTACTACCGCAATCTGCTTGCCGCCAAGGCCCGCGGCATGAAGCTCATCGTGATGGACGTGCGCCGCACGAAGGTCGCCGAACAGGCCGACATCCATCTTCAGCCCAAGGGCGGCACCGACGGCGCCGTCGCCTGGGGCATGATCCGCGTGCTCATCAAGGAAGGCCTCATCAACCGCGCCTTCATCGACAAGTGGTGCATCGGCTATGAAGAAGTCGTGAAGTATGCCGAAACCTTCACGCCCGAGTATGTCGAGAAGGAATCGGGCGTGCCGGCAGAACTCGTGGTCAAGGCGGCCCGCATGTTCGCCGAAGGTCCCTCCGGCATGACCATTTCCGGTCAATCGATCACGCATCAGCACAACGGCTGCAACAACGTCCGCGCCTGCTCGCTCATGATGGCCCTCACCGGCAACGTTGAAATCCCGGGCGGCGGCAGCTTCGCCAACTGGCCCCAGGACTACATCCGCTGGGACGAAGGCTACACGCGCAGCTTCATCGACCAGAAGTGGTTCGACGAACCCGAACAGAAGGCCAAGCGCATCGACCGCGAATTCGTGCCGGTCTGGAATGAAATGCAGGTTCTCTGCAGCCCGAACAAGCTGCCCGAAATGGTGAAGGCCGGCCGCATCCGCGCCGTCGCCGGCTTCGGTATGAACGCCCTCATCTGGCCGAGCCCGCAGGAATACCAGGCCGCCATCCGCGCCATGGACTTCTCGTTCGCCGCCGACAACTTCTACCGCGACGAAACCCATCACGACATGGACCTCGTCCTCCCGGCCGCCCTCAACTTCGAACGCTTCGCGCCCTTCGGCACGCACGGCCGCAAGGTGAGCGTGCGCAAGCCCGTCAAGCCGCTCGGCGAGGCCTGGGAAGACTGGAAGATCGCCTGCACGATTGGCGCCGCCGTCTGCGACCCCGAAACGTTCTTCAACGGCGATCCGGTCAAGGCCTGCAACTCGATTCTGAAGGGCTGGGGCACGAGCTATGAAAAGGAACAGCAGGGTCTGCCCGCGCTCTCCACGCTCGAATTCTTCCCGCCGCAGACGATGGGCAAGCACGAAAAGGGCATCCTCCGCTTCGACGGCAAGCCCGGCTTCCGCACGCCGTCCGGCAAGATCGAGCTCGTTTCCTCGATCCAGGCCAAGCACGGCTTCAACGGTCTGCCCGTCTACGTCGAGCCGCCCAAGCCTACGAAGGAATTCCCGCTCAAGCTCATCAACGGCACGCGCCGTCCGTACATCACGCACTCGAAGACCCGTCGGGACCAGCCCTACCTCTTCGAACTTGAAAGCGAGCACACGATCAACATGAGCCCGAAGGACGCCGCCGACCGCGGCATCAAGGAAGGCGATCAGGTCTGGCTCACTTCGCCCTACTGCGACCACAAGGTCCGTGCGCGCGCCCGCGTCACGATTCTCTGCCCGCCCGGGCTTATCGACGCCCAGTACGGCTGGCGCGGCGATCAGGAAACCCAGCCGCTCATTCCGCGTCAGAACTGGGACCCGATTTCCGGCTATCCGTGCTGCAACGATGTCTGCATCCAGGTGACGAAGGCTTAACGAGGAGGAGAGAATTATGTCCAGATACGGCATTATCGTTCAGGTCGACCGCTGCGCCGGCTGCTTTGCCTGCGCCATCGCCTGCAAGGAAGAAAATCAGGTTGCCCCGGGCGTGTTCTGGGAAAAGATCGTTCGCGACGAAAACGTCGGCGCCAACGTCATCAACTGGTTCCGCATGAGCTGCATGCACTGCGACGATCCGGCCTGCATGAAGGTCTGCCCGATGAAGGCGGTCTACAAAGGTCCGCACGGCGAAGTGCTCGTTGATCAGAAGAAGTGCATCGGCTGCCAGATGTGTCTCAAGGCCTGCCCGTACGGCGTGCCGGCATTCAACACCGAAGGCAAGACCAGCTACTTCGGCGACAAGAAGCCGCTGCTCGAACGTCCGGCCCAGCCGTGGACGACGCGCACCGCCGGCAAGGCCGAGCACTGCACGCTCTGCGTGCACCGCACGGAACGCGGCGAACTGCCCGCCTGCGTGGCTGCCTGCGGCATCCATGCCATGACGCTCGTCGACTACGACAATCCGACGCCCGAACAGGCCAAGCTCATCGAAGCGGCAAAGCCCATGAACGAAGCGGCAGGTACGCATCCGAAGGTGCGCTACATCGCCAAGCACATGGACGCCCCGAAGATGGCGCGCAAGCTCTGACCTTCAGCGTCTGATTCGGATCTGATCCGATGAGGCGCCCGTCCGGCTTCCGGACGGGCGCCTTTTTGTCTCCCGATGTTTTGCCGTTTGTAGCGAAAGCCGTCCCGACGGGCAGCCTTTCCTATAATCAGAAGAAGCTTTTTCGGAGGATTTATGGTTCGTTTTGACATTTCGGGCGGCGTCGATCCGCTTCTTTCCGTCACACTCGACAAAGGCGATGCGATTCTTGCCGAATCGAACGCCATGGTGGCGATGGACGCGGCGCTCTCGCTCACGGGGCGTTCCAAAGGGGGCATCATGAAGTCGCTCGCCCGCAAATTTCTGAATGACGAAACCTTCTTCCAGCAGCGCATCGAGGCGGAAAAGGGCCCCGGCCGCGTTCTGCTGGCACCTAATATTCCCGGCGACGTCCGCGTGCTTGAAGTCGGCCGATCTCAGTACCTCCTGGCCGACGGCGCCTTCCTGGCCTCCACGGACGGCGTCTCGCTTTCGACCAGGACGCAGGGGCTCGGGCGCGCTCTCCTCGGCAATTCCGGGGGCTTCTTCATCATGAGCACCGAAGGCAGCGGCCGTGTGGCCGTCTCCGGCTTCGGTTCCATGATTGAACTTGAAGTCACGCCGGAAAAGCCGCTCATCATCGACAACGGCCACCTCGTGGCCTGGGAGTCGACGCTCAGCTACGAACTCAGCCTCAACACTGCGCATTCGGGCCTTCTCGGAAAACTCGTCAACAGTCAGACAACGGGCGAAGGCGTCGTGCTTAAATTCCGCGGAAGCGGCAGAGTCCTCGTCTGTTCGCGCAATAAGGGCGGTTTCCTCGACTGGATCTTCTCGGGCGAACGAACCGAGAAAGCTGCGAAAAACGACTGACGATGCAATTTCCCTGTGTCTTCCGACCGGCTCCCCTCCTCGCCGGCGCCCTCTTTCTGAGTCTATCGGCGCCGATGCAGGCGCTCGTTCTCAATTCGCCGCATCCGATCGACGATTATTCGGCGCCGACGATTTATACGGCCTTCGGCGGACGAAGTCCCAAGACGCTCGATCCGCAGCGCTCCTATTCTTCCGACGAAACGGTCTACACCTACAGCATCTATGAGCCGCTTTATCAGTACCACTATCTGAAGCGGCCGTACGTGCTCGAACCCCGCACGGCGGTTTCGGTGGCGGAACCCCGCTACCTCGGCCATGACGGCCGCGAACTGCCTGCCGATGCCGATCCTGCGCTCATCGCCGAGTCGGTCTACGACATCCGTATCAAGCCCGGCATTCTCTATGCTCCGCATCCCGCCTTTGCGCGCGATGCCGAAGGAAGGCTGCTCTACCATGCGCTCAGTCCCGAAGATGCCCGCACCAAGCGTTCTCCCGCCGACTTTCCGAGGCACGGCACGCGCGAACTTACGGCCGAGGACTACGTCTACGGCATCCGCCGCCTGGCGAGTCCGCGCGTAGTCAGCCCCGTTCTCGGCACGCTCTCGAGCTACATCATCGGGCTCGGCGACCTGGCGAAAACGCTCCGCGAAAAGGATGCGGCGCTGCGTGCCGCCGGCCGGCAGGCCGAATGGCTTGATCTGCGCGATGCGCCTTTCGAGGGCGTCACGGCACCCGACCCGCATACGCTTCGCATCCGCGTCAGAGGCAAGTACCCCCAGTTCTCCAACTGGCTCACCATGGCGTTTTTTGCGCCTGTTCCCTGGGAGGCTGAACGCTTCTATTCTCAGAAGGGGCTTGCCGACAACAACTTCACGCTCAATACCTGGCCCGTCGGGACGGGCCCCTTCATGATGTCGGTCTTTGAAGAGAACCGCCGTCATGAAATGGTGCGCAATCCCAACTTCCGCCGGGAAACCTACCCTTGCGAAGGCGAACCTTCCGACCGGGAGAACGGCTATCTGGAAGGCTGCGGCAAACCGCTGCCGCTCGTCGAGCGCGCAGTGTTCGACATTGAAAAGGAAGCAGTTCCGCTTCAGACCAAATTCCTGCAGGGCTGGTACGACAGTCCCTCGATCGACCGCGTCGACACGGGCCTCGGCTTTCTCGTCGCCATGGGCGACAGTCCAGACAAGGCGGCTCTATACAAGGAAAAGCAGCTGAAGTTCCCCCAGACCGTCGAGGCGAGCCTCTGGTACATCGGCTTCAACTGGCTCGATCCGGTGCTGGGCGGCACGGGTTCGCCCGAAGCGCAGCGCCGCGCCAGACTCCTGCGGCAGGCGATCTCGATCGCCGTCGATTGGGATGAGAATCTCGCCATCTTTCAAAAGAGTCAGGGCATCGCCGCCCACGGTCCCATCCCGCCCGGCCTTTTCGGCTGGCAGGACGACGGCCCCTCCGCCTTCAATCCCGTGGTCTACAAAAAGGACGCTTCCGGACGCACCGTCCGGCGATCCATTGAAGAAGCCCGGGCCCTGATGCACGAAGCGGGCTATCCCGACGGGCGAGACGCCGTTACCGGGCGCCCGCTCGTGCTCTCCTTCGACTATCAGAACGCTTCGCAGGGCTCGAAGTCCTATCTCGAGTGGTATCAGAAGCAGTTTGCCAAGCTCGGCATTCAGCTTGACATCCGCGCCACCGACTACAACCGCTTTCAGGACAAGATGGCCCGCGGCGCGGCGCAGATCTTCCTCTGGGGCTGGGTGGCCGACTATCCGGACGCCGAAAACTTTCTGTTCCTTTTCTACGGTCCCAACGCCAAGGTGCTCAACGGCGGAGAAAATGCGTCGAATTATTCGAATCCCGAATTCGACCGCGCCTTTGAAGCCATGAAGTATCTGGAGGACGGCCCGGAAAAGCAGCGCCTCATCAACCGGATGATTTCCATCATGCAGGAAGATGCACCCATCATGTTCGGCTACTTCCCCAAGGCGGCAGCCGCCTTCCAGTCCTGGGTCACGAACGCCAAGCCGACCTCGATGATCCGCAATTCGCTGCAGTACATCGGTATCGATGCCCGGGCCCGCCGCGAGGCCGTCGAGCGCTGGAACCGTCCGGTGCTCTGGCCCCTTCTCGTCATCGCCGCAGGCGCCGCTCTTCTCGTTCTTTTCGCCCGGCGCGTCTGGAAAAAACGGGATTCGGCCAGGCTGAGACCCGTCTCTGAAGGAGATCGTTCATGACCGGCTATCTGATCCGCCGTCTTCTTTACGGCTTTGCCGTGCTTCTCGGCGTCAATCTCCTCACCTTCGTGCTCTTTTTCGCTGTCAACACGCCCGACGACATGGCGCGGCTCAACATCGGCGGCAAGCGCGTCACGGCCGAAGCCGTCGAAGCCTGGAAGGTGCAGCGAGGCTACGACAAGCCGCTTTTCTGGAACGATGCTGCCTCGGGCGCCGAAAAGGTGACCGATACGATCTTCTGGACGAAGAGCGTGCCGCTCTTTACGTTCGACTTCGGCACGAGCGACGCGGGCCGCCGGATCGGCGCGGAAATCCGCACGCGCATGGTGCCCTCGCTTCTGCTCGCCGTACCCACCTTCATTCTCGGCGTCATCGTCATGGTCGCCTGGTCGCTTCTGGTGGTCATGTACCGAAGAACCAAACTGGAAATGGCCGCCGTGGGCCTGTCGGTTTTTCTGATGTCGGTCTCGGGACTCTTCTACATCATTGCCGGGCAGTGGCTCTTCGGCAAGGTCATGCAGCTCGTCCCCGTGTCGGGCTGGCAGGAAGGGCCGGGGCTCGCCGCCTTTCTGGCGCTTCCCGTCGCCATCGGGGTGTTCTCTCGTCTCGGCGGAGACACGCTGCTTTACCGCGCCATGTTCCTTGAAGAAATGAACAAGGACTACGTGCGGTGCGCCCGCGCAAAAGGCCTGACCGAAGGCCGGATCATGAGCCGTCATGTGCTTCGCAACGCTTCGCTGCCGATCATTACGTCGACGGTCGCCGTGCTGCCGATGCTCTTCATGGGCAGTCTCATCATGGAAAGCTTTTTCGGCATTCCGGGCCTCGGCAGCTATACGATCGACGCCGTCAACGCCCAGGACTTCTCGATCGTGCGCGCCATGGTGTTTCTCGGCACCGTCGCCTACATCGCCGGTCTGATCCTCACCGACGTCGTCTACACCTGGGCCGATCCCAGAATCCGTCTTTCCTGAGGAGCCCCGCATGCCAGTTTTTCTTCCGACCGACGGCGTGATGCTGCTTCTCATCCTGATGCTCGGCTTCTACATCCGGCTGGTCTTCCGGCGTCCTTCGCTGCTGGCCCGCTGGCGTCGTGTGTTCGCCCGGCCGTCGGCAAGCGCCGCCGCGGTCATGCTGAGCGCCTTTCTTGTCATCGCCGCCGTCGATTCCGTTCACTACCGGCCGGCGCTGCCGCCCGGCCCCGGCGGCGAAACCGCCTATGCGCCCTTTACCGTATCGCTCCTTGACACGATCGTGAAAGACCGTCTCGGCGCCGCCGGCACCGAGCGAAGCTACTCCGCGCCCTTTGCCGCCCGGGAATGGGACAAGACCACCATTCTCACCCCGGAAGGTCCCGTGCGCGACTTCCAGCCGCTCCGGCATGCCGCAGGCGGCTCCGGAGTGACGGATCCCGGCGCCGTCATCCTGCTTTCGCTCATTGCCGCCGGCACGGCGCTGTCAGGACTGCTCGCCGCGGGCGCGGGCTTCGTTCTTCTCTCGGCGCAGGATGAGGGCGTCAGACCTTCAGTCAAAATCCGGGAGCTCTTTTTCGACAAGGCCAGACTTGCCGCTCTCGTCACGGCGGGCCTCATCTGGGTCTTCGCCGTTTGGGCCGCCGTTCTCTGGCCGGACCGGCATATTTTCGGCACCGATGCGGCGGGAAGCGACGTGCTGCTCGAGGCTCTGAAGTCGATCCGCACCGCCGTCGTCATCGGCACGCTGGCGACGCTGGCCACCCTGCCCTTCGCGGTGACGCTCGGCATCGCCGCCGGCTATTTCCGCGGCCGCACCGACGACGTCATTCAGTACATCTACACGACGCTCTCCTCCATTCCGGGCGTGCTCCTCATCGCGGCGTCGGTGCTGATGGTGACGGTCTTCATGGACCAGCACCCCGACTGGTGGCCGACGGGACTTGAACGCGCCGACGCCAGGCTCTTCCTGCTCGCACTAATCATCGGTCTCACCGGCTGGGCGACGCTTGCGCGCCTCCTGCGGGCGGAAACCATGAAGATCGCCTCGCTCGAATACGTCACGGCAGCCAGGGCGATGGGCGTATCGCATGCCCGCATCATGTTCCGGCACGTGCTTCCCAACGTGCTCCACATTATCCTCATCGTCACGGTGCTCGACTTCTCCGGCATCGTGCTCTACGAGGCCGTGCTTTCCTACGTGGGCGTCGGCGTGGATCCGACGATGAGTTCGTTCGGCACGATGATCAATGCCGCCCGAAGCGAAATGAGCCGCACGCCGATGATCTGGTGGAACCTGCTTGCCAGCTTTCTCTTCATGCTGACGCTGGTTCTCTCCGCCAACCTATTTGCTGCCGCCGTGCGCGATGCCTTCGATCCGCGCGCCGCCGATTTGGAAAACTGATTATGGCCGATGACGTTCTTCTTTCCGTCGAGCATCTGTCGCTCACGCTGCCCGGACCGGGCGGACGCGTCGAGGCGCTTTCCGACGTCAGTTTTGACGTCCGCCGGGGCGAAACGTTCGCACTCGTCGGCGAGTCGGGGTGCGGCAAAAGTCTCACCGCATCGGCGATCATGCAGCTTCTTCCCGAAGGGGCCGCCGTTCCGCACGGGCGCATCGTCTTTGAGGGCACCGACCTGCTGTCTCTTACCGAGGGCGGCATGCGACCCTACCGCGGCGGGCGCATCGCATTCATCTTTCAGGAACCCTCTTCGGCGCTTGATCCCGTGATGACTGCGGGCGACCAGATCGCCGAAATGATCCTGACGCACCGCGAGGTCAGTCGTGATAAAGCCCACGCCGACGCCGTCGAGTGGATACGACGCGTGGGCCTGCCCGATCCGGCACGGACGGCCGCCAAATTCCCCCACGAACTCTCGGGCGGTCAGAAGCAGCGCATCATGATCGCCATCGCGCTCTCGGCCAGGCCTGCCCTCGTCATCGCCGACGAACCGACGACGGCGCTCGACGTTACGATTCAGGCGCAGATTCTCGAACTCCTTGACGAACTGCGCCGAACCGAAGGGCTCACGCTCATTCTGATCACGCACGACCTCGCCGTCGTCCGAGCTCATGCAGACCGGCTCGCCCTCATGTATGCCGGAGAAACCGTGGAGTGCGCATCCGCCGAAGCCTTCTTCCGTGCACCGAAGCATCCTTATGCCGCCGCGCTTCTGGAAGCGCTACCCCGCTCGGGTCGAACCGAGCCGCTGGTGCCGATAGAGGGCACCGTTCCGCCGCTGACGGCACTGCCTTCAGGCTGCCGTTTCGCGCCGCGCTGCGCGCTAGCCGACGACGCCTGCCGCGCGGAGCGGCCCGTCATGGTCTGCACGGCACAGGATCACTGCTGCCGCTGCCGCCGTCCGGGAACGGCTGTTCCGCCGAAAGACATCCGAATTCATCGGGAAGAGGCGCCGCTCGGCGGGAAGCCGCTTCTGCAGATCGACAATCTCCGCGTCACGTTCGGCGGCCGAGGTTTTTTCAACCGGCGTCCGGCCATGACGGCCGTCGACGGAGTCTCGTTTTCGCTCAATGCCGGCGAAACACTGGCGCTCGTCGGCGAATCGGGCTCGGGCAAGACCACGACGGCGCTCGCCGCGCTCGGTCTCCTGGGACGCGGAGCTTCCGTTACGGGCCGCGTCACGCTTGACGGCATCGGCATTCTTCCGCCTTCGCCAGGCAGCGAACGTCATCTGCGCCGATGCGCACAGATCATCTTTCAGGATCCCTTCGCCTCGCTCGACCCCCGCATGACGGTACTTGAAACGCTGACCGAAGGCATGCTGACTCTGAGGCCGGAATGGGATCCCGCGGAACGCCGGCGCCGGGCGCTGGAACTTCTCGATGCCGTCGGTCTCCCGCAGGATGCCGCCCGACGGCTCCCGCATGCCTTCTCGGGCGGCCAGCGTCAGCGCATCGCCGTCGCCCGCGCCCTTTCGGTGGAGCCGCGTCTGATCGTCTGCGACGAGCCGACTTCCGCACTCGACGTTTCGGTGCAGGCCCAGATTCTCAATCTTCTCAACGATCTGCAGCGCGAGCGCGGTCTCGCTTATCTCTTTATCACGCACAACTTCGCCGTTGTCGAACATATGTCGGACCGCATCATCGTCATGAGAAAGGGACGCATTGAGGAGGAAGGCACGGCCGACCGGGTGCTCGGCAGTCCGCAGGCGGCGTACACGCGGACGCTGCTCAGCAGCGTCCCCCGACTGTGAGGACCTCAGTTATCCGGTAAACCCTATGGCGTAAACGCTAGCTCAAATCGTTTTTTCGTCATGCCGCCGGCTTCAGAACTTTGACCGAATGAGCCGGCATTCCCTTGCTTTCGCTGAACCCAGGGTAATCCAACCGTCATGCAAAAATCGATTATCGTCGATCATGATTGGTCGGCAGCGCCGTCCTCAGTTTTGTAAGGATTGCTGATGCCGTTTCCTCTGCGCTGTGAGGTTTCATACCTTAGGCATGAAGAATCCCGTCGCAGTGCGTACTCGACGTTTGCTCCGTTCCCAACCATTGCCGAAGTCGTTTCGCGTCAATTCAAACCTCTTTCGGAAGGAAGCCGTACATAGCTTCTTCCTTCAGAACAGGCACACCGAGACAGGTACCCTGACACCGTATGCTGCGGCAAGCGAGCCGTATGACGAAACCGATTCAGCGATCCGATCAATCTGTTTGGTTGCAGCAGCTTTGTCGATATCAAACTACGCCGCCAAAGCCAGCAAATGCGTTCACTCAACTTTCGAGCCGCGCCCCAAAACAGCCGTCATATGTTCTCATTTTCGGCTTGCTCGCGCACGAAGGCGCTTCGGCACTTCTTCACTGAAAAGATCCGTCGGCGGCATCTGACGAAAAAGTTCGGAGAAATCCCCTGCTCGATTCAGTGCAATAGCAAGATTCACCAGATGCTTCAGCGAAATTTCGCCCGTCTGCTCGAAGCGCCGCAGCGTTGCCAGCGTGACGCCGGATTGTTCCGACAATGCTTCCTGCGAGATATTCCGGGACAGCCGAACGTCCTTGAATCGCCCGGCAATATCCATTCGTATATCCTTCGGGGATTGAAGATTTTCAAGTACGCTCATATTGGGACTTATTAGAGAAAATTACCGTTAACTGCTGAAATTTTAGTATTTGTGTGAATAATAGATCTGCCGGAAGTACCTCCTCCGGATTCGCATGTGCCGGATTAAGTTCGTTGAGTCACACACTGTTCGTATATCTTTCCTAGCCTTGAATCATGATCAGAATCTAGGCATCTAGAAATTCCTCCTTCTCATGATAGGAAAGCCCGCCCGCTTTTGCCGTTCGATGCTTCTTCTGTCTTCATTTGTTTCAGGACAGTGCCTTACCCGGAAAAATGATGCATGATATTTTCAGACTGACCGTCCGCGGCGGAAGAAGAGCTCAACGCCTGTCCCGCCGCCCATCTGAGACTATCTTCAGGAGGTTCTCATGCGCATTCTCATTCCCGTCGACGGATCCGAACACAGCCTACGCAGTGTGGAATTTCTGACGACCCGAACGGATCTGCTGGGCGAAAATCCCCATATCGACATTTTCTTCTCCCAGCCCTCCATTCCGAAGCACATCTATCTCGGCGAAACGGCCGAAGAACTCAAGGTCTATTACGACAATGAAGCCAATGCCGTGTTCGGCGCCGTTTCCGCCCTCCTGCAGGGCACCGACGTCAAGCCGGAAATGACCTACAGCGTGGGTCAGGCGCCTCTTGACATCGCCAACGAAGCGGAACGCGTCAATGCCGACCTCATCATCATGGGCACCCGTGGCGAAGGGCCAGTCCGCGGCCTGCTGTTCGGCTCCGTCTCCAACGCCGTCGTCGCCCGCGTCCATCGCCCGATTCTGATTCTGCGCAACAAGCTGCCGGAAGGCATGAAGGGACTTCGCGTCGGCATCGCCGCCGACGGCTCCGACTTCAGCTTTGCCGCCGTCGACTACGTGCTGAAGAACCTCAAGCTCTTCGGCGAAGGCGCCCGGTTCGAACTGATCAATGCAGGACTTTCGAGTCATCCGATCGGCTTCTCGTCCATGGCCGGTATGATGGTGAGCGCCTCGACGGACGAAGAAATGCTTCGCTACCGTGAAAAGTGCTTCAAGGAAGCCGTGGAACCCCTGCTGCCGAAGTTCCGCGAAGCAGGCATCGAACCGAAACTCGTCTCTCTCGAAGGCGAACCCGGTCCCACCATTGCCGACTACGCCAACAATGAACCTCTGGACCTGCTCGTCATGGGTTCTCACGGCTACGGCAACTTCCGCG
The DNA here is from genome assembly GCA_017936545.1 of Sutterella sp. Lineage (GTDB taxonomy): Bacteria > Pseudomonadota > Gammaproteobacteria > Burkholderiales > Burkholderiaceae_F > Sutterella. The sequence continues at coordinate 20,227 of JAGBFJ010000103.1, read as the reverse complement.
CCGCCGTGCTCGGCTCCGTCGCCATGCGCATCGCATCCCAAAGCAGCGTGCCGCTGCTGATCATCCGGAAGTAATCCTCCCCACATAAATTCGGGCGCCTGTCTCTTGCGAGGCAGGCGCCCGATGCTTTTCTGCCGACCGACTTGCCCGTCAGTCTCCGAAAGTCATCATTCGATGGCGATCATCTTCTTCTCAGGCTTCGGCAGGACATTCTTCTTCGGCACGGAGACCTGAAGAATGCCGTTTTCATATTTCGCTTTAACGTCTTCCTCGGTGACATTCTCGCCCACGAAGAAGGTGCGGCTCACAGAACCGGACCAGCGTTCCTGACGAACGTAGCGGCCCTTTTCGCTGCTCTGCGTCTTTTCTTCATGGGATTTGACGGCGCTCACCGTGAGATACCCGTCCTTGAGTTCAGCACTGATGTCCTCCTTCTTGAAGCCCGGCATGTCGATGTCGAGCTCGAAGCTCTTGTCAGTCTCGCGCACGTCGGTCTTCATCAGACGTCCGGCACGATTGCCGAAAAGCTTGTCGCGGCGGGACGATTCGAACTCACGGAACGGATCAAACTCGTCGATCAGATTTTCACCGAAGACTGTCGGAAGGAACATTTTCATCTCCAAACCATCAGCCGTCGACCGCGGCGGCGAAACATGTTGTCGGGAGGTTCGGACGAAACCCGGAGGCTTTCGTTCCATCCCCTCTCAGTGATGTATATGGAGGCGTTCAACCCAGGTTCAAGCAAAACGTGAAGGTTCGTTGCCTTTCGACATGTTCATCAGAAAAATTGATTGAAAATCGTCAGTTTGCATTTTCTTCAGACCGAATTCTCCGGAAAATCGGCACGACGCGCCAAAGGCAGAAGACCGCGGCAGCCGCGGCAATCAGTCCTCCGGCATAGCCGACGTCGGCGATCGTCAGATGCGTGCAAACCAAACCTCCGACCAATGCGCCCGAACCGATCCCAACGTTGTAGATGCCCGAATACACTGACATCGCCACCGCCGTTCCCTGAGGCGCTGCCGTCATGATGGCCGACTGAAAGACGAGGTTGTAGGCAGTGACCGACAGTCCCCAGAAGAGGCAGAGGGCGATGACCGCCGCCTGTCCCGCAGTCGCGGCGGCGTACATCAGAAGCAGACTCACGGCAATTCCGACGACGGCGAACTTCATGAAGACGAAGGGATGTCCGTCATAGAATCGGGAGAAAAGCCAGCTGCCGGCAATGCCGACGGCACCGTAGCCGACAAGCACCAGCGTAATCCAGTCTTCATTCATGCCGGCAATCCGGGCCAGGAAGGGCTCGATATAGCTGTACATGGCGAAATTGCCGGTCATGATGACGGGGGTCAGAATATAGATACCGACCAGTGCGGGTTTGGAGAGCAGTTCCGGCACCTTGTTCAGAGCCACCGCATTCCTGCTCTGCACGCTCGGGAAGAAGCGCCACAGACAAAAGAGCGCCGCCGCCGACACGATGCCGATGGCCATGAAGGTCATGCGCCAGCCGAGCCAGAGCCCCAGTACCCTGCCCAGCGGCAGCCCGACGATCATGGCGATCGAAGACCCTGCCACAATCATGCCGAGCGCGGTTGAACGGCGACGTTTGGGCGCCACCTCAACCGCCAGCGGGCTCACCACCGACCAGAAGACGGCGTGGGAGCAGGCCACGCCGATTCGTGAAGCCATCAGCATACAGTAGCTGCCCGCAGCGGAGGAAAGCACATGACTCGCAACGAAGAGACCGACGACCGTCATCATTAAACGGCGGCATTCCGTCCGGGAAGCAAGCAGCATCAGCGGCAGCGACATGGCGGCCACGATCCAGGCGTATGCCGTCACCAGCCAGCCGGTTTCAGCCTCCGTCCTGTCGAAATCTCGGCCGATGTCGGTCAGCAGCCCGATGGGAATGAACTCCGAAGTATTGAAGACAAAAACGCAGAGCGTCAGCGTCAGAACCGGTAGCCACCGCAGCAGAAACGGACGGTCTTCATCGTCGGCATATTCAGTCATCATCTCAACATCCAAGGGTTTATACGGATATGCATTTATACAGCCTTTGACGGTTTTCATCAGGCGCTGAGATACACATTTTTGCGCAGAACTCTTGAGATGAGACCGTAAAACGCTTCGTCTGCTGGCAACTTCTCACAAACTGAAAGCCGTTACTTTTGACACCCGGGACAGCAGAAACTGGAGCGCCCGTTCTGAACAATGCGAACGATCAGCCTGCCGCACTTCGGACAGGCCTCTCCTTCCCGTCCGTACACCTGGCAGTCCAACGCGAAATAGCCGTCGCTGCCGTCCGGGCCGTGAAAATCACGCAGCGTCGTACCGCCCGATGCGATCGCCTCGGCAAGAATGCGACGGATTTCCGTCAGCAGACGGGCGGCTTCCTTCTTCGTCAGCGATGATGCGGATCGGGTCGGAAGAATGCCCGCGGCAAAGAGACTTTCCGAACAATAGATGTTGCCGCAGCCGACCACGGCCGACCCGGCAAGCAGGGTTTCCTTGATGCTTCGGCGGGTCTTCTGCAGCGCCTGCCAGAAACCGAGAGGCGTCAGCGCTTCGGAAAAAGGCTCCGGACCGAGATCGCAGAGCGGCTTTTCGGCATACGGATCCCCCGTCGTCCAGCGCATGCTGCCGAAGCGTCGGGCATCGTTGAGGCGAAGGGTGACGTCACCGAAAACGAGATCAACATGATCATGCTTGCGAGGTGCCGGCGCGGGACTCGGCCAAACTCGCCAGAAGCCCGACATGCCCAGATGAGAAACGATGGTTCCTGCCGGCATGCCCTGCTGATCTTCAAAATGCCAGATCAGATACTTGGCCCGGCGCTCCAGAGATGCCAGACGAAGCCCCGGCAACAGCCCGGCAAAATCCGGCACGGGATCCCGAAGCCGGGGAATGCGCACCGCCGCGGCCGTCACGGTCTTTCCGACCGCACAGATCAAACCTCTTCTCGTGACTTCAACCTCAGGCAGCTCGGGCATAAGACCCTCCATTTCTTCAGTTCCGACTGATTATAGGACCGCCTCCGTCTCTTCAGAACAGCACGATGATCAGCGTAAGGCGGTCTGCCGGGATTCTGCTTCTGATTCGCACACTCTTAAATCAGACATGCCTATACTTTTGTGAATCGGAGACAGGATTTCAGGCACGAATGCTTCAGAGCAGCCGCCGCCGGACCGTCGGAGACTGAATCGAGCAGACCGAATTCTGGTGAGAAATTGAGCAGATATCGGCGGGGTTTCAGCACTTCGGAACCGGCAAGTTTCCGCAACGATCCTTTCGAGACACCTTCAGACCCTTTTCTGCTGACTGCTTAAATGATCAGTGTTCGTATGCGAACACTGCTGCGGAGCGGATGCAGTCTGAAGCACCAAATCATGACAATTCGAAAAACCGCCCTTTCCGCAGCAATGCTCGCTGCCATCAGCGCATGGCCGGCTTGTGCAGCCGATTTCAGCATCAGCGCTCAGACTGATCTGCTTCCCGGAGACCGCCATCTGACGGTCAGCGACAAAACTCTTCGCGCCGGCTTTGCCTACGACGCTTTGGACAGCCGGAACACTGCCTGGTCTATGTACAGCATCGGTCAGACCGACGGCACCCGCAATCAGTTCGCCAAATTCACGGTCAGAAACAGCACGCTGTCCGCCGATACGCTTCGTACACTGCCGCCCGGCGATGCCGGCACCGGACTCTTCGCCTCCGCCGTGATCGACGTCGGCGCCGACGGCTGGGTCTCCCTGGAAGGCAATGAAGTGACGATCGGACTGACGCATGACAACTACCTTCCCGTCGTAACTGGAACGTCGGCTGCCGTCAGCGTCGGCGGCTTCAACCCGGACGGCGTCATGTCCGGGAACGATCGCAATCCTCATCACGGCGAGCTGACCATGCTTGCCAAAACCGTCAATATTTCCGCAGAGTCGATTCGGTCGCCGACAAAAACACCCGAAGAAACCCGATTCGGCAGTTCAACAGCCGCGCTTCTGGTGACGGCCGGCGGATCGGCGGACATCAAGTCCGATACCGTCAACATCACTGCAAAGTCCGACGCATCAGGCATCATGCCTCTGGCCGACGGGAAACCTGTTTATGACGAAATCGGCAGCGACCACTATACCGTCACAGGCGTCCGTCTCTCGAACGAGGCTTCTCTAACGACGAAGAAAAAAACCGTTCTGAACATCACTGTCACTGCTTCAGGGTCGGCTCCCGCACGAACTACATCCAACAGTGCATCCCTGAGCGGATGGCAATCTTCCGACATGAAGGCCTTCTGGACTCCGGAAGGCGATGCCAAAAGCCAAGGTGCTCCGAACGTCAGTGATCATTACACCCATCCCCGGGATCTGCCCCTCGCGGCAACCTGGGGCACGGAAGCCATCGGTCTCAGCGTCACCTCCTACAACCCGGACAGCGCTTATCCGAACGCCGGCTTTGACCGGGGCCGCGCCTCTGCCGAGATCAACGGCACGACAAAAATCACCGTCAGTTCAGCCGGTCCGGCTACGGGCGTTCTGACGCAGGCATATGTTGAAAAACTGCTGGACTCGAGCGGAAATCCGGTCGACACCGTCGTGCCCAGCTATCCGACGCAGAGCCCCGCCGTCCTTTTCGGCGGGAATACGGAAATCACAGTCAGCAGTACGAAAGACAGGGCCATCGGCATCCTGGCCCTCGGCACCAACAGCAACTATCTTGACTGCCCGGGCGACTCCGGCGGGGATGAGAACCCTTATGACGAATACGAGGAAACCGTTCTCATCAACCAGCATGCACTCAGCGTCGTATCCCGGGGAAATCTGACGATTTCAGTTAGCGGCAGAGATACTGCGAGCCCTGACGGCGGGGTTATCGTTCCGGCACCGAACGAGGTGCTGCACAGCTACGGCATTTATGCCCAAGCCGGCGCTCTCGTCAAGCTTCTCGGCGAAACCTCCATCGATGCGCCTCAGGCTTTCGGCGGTGGCGGCATCATCATGGCCTACAATGATGTAAAGCTCGGAAACAGCCGAATAGACGGCATGGCGGCCGAGGTCAAGCAGCAGTTCAAGGACTCGCAGCTCGATCCTTCAGTCAGCGATACGGAAGACTTCTGGCTGAAAAATCATGAAGGCGGCGTTTATATCCAGTGCGCCGGCGAGCTTTCCGTCAAGCGCGGCATCAACGGCTGGTTCAACGGTGAACTGAACGCCACCGGCGGCACCGTGACGGTCGACCGACTCGATCTCACGGCGGACTCCGGCAAAATCACCGTCGACAACGGCGGCACGCTACAAATCACGGATCACTTCAGCCTCACCTCCCGGCAGATTCCGATTTATGAGAACGGCTCTCAGGTCAGAACGTGGGATCAGCACAGTTCCATCGGCATCATGAGAAACGGCCGCATGGTCATTGCCGCCCAAGCTCTCCTGAACGACGAAGCCAAAAACGGCCAAACGTCGCTCAGCGGACAACAGATCGGCAGCAAACTGGCCGAGAAAGACGGAACAAAACTGCGCAACTGGAATGAGATTCGGAACATCGGCCTGGGGGACAACTCCGCCATTCTCCGCGTCACGGGACTTAACGGCGCTTCATCCGACGACCTGAAAACGATCTACAGTCACCTGAAAAACCTCTGTTTTGAAATGAAGGGCGAACGGTTCGTGCCCGTCGGGATCATTGACTTTGCCAATGCCGAAATCAGCGGCATTCCGGCGTCGGAGAACAGTAATGCCATCAGTATCGACACCCTGATCAATCTTCTGGAATCGAATCCCGTCCGAGCCGACTCCAACGAAAAACTGATCGGACTGACCAACGATACGCTCAAAACCCTGACACTCAACGGCGTGACCGGCACTGATCACATCGGCGCATCGGTTAAAGCTGTTTCGCTGAGCGACGGGACAACGCTTCACGTCGGCGGAGCATTGACGCTCAACGGCTACGGCGAAAACGCGACCAATCCTCTGCTCGCATTCAACGGCAGTAGCAATGTGCTCGCCGACGTCGTCATTCATGACGGCAGCGCCCTCACCGTCGGCAACATTCTGAAAGCCCGGCGCGGCATGATCGGAAATATCTCCGTTGCCGATCATGCCAAGGACGCCATTATTTCTTTTGTCGGCCCCTCGTCCGGCGGTTCGGCTTTCACTGCGAAGAGCATCAGCGCTGCAGGACATACCCTGATGGTGCTCAACAGCGATGCCCGGATTGAAGGCGACGTGTCCGCCGGTTCGCTGACGCTCTCGGGCGGCAGCCTGACACTGACGGGAAGAGGAAAACTGACGCTGACCGGCAAAGGGGATGCAGCCTCTTCCGTTGCCGGCGTCATCACTGCCGACAGTCTCGAGGGAGGCGGCACTCTGCGCATCGGCAACAGTGCCTCGCCCGGTTCTCTGAACGTCAGAACCCTGTCGCCCGGCAGCACGCTGTTCCTGGACCCGCTCTGGACGGACAATCCTGATTGGTATTCAGCTTCATGGCTAGTTGTCTCGGGCGAAGACGGCGCTTCGCAACTCAGTCTGGACTCCAAAGTGGTGATCGGCATGAATTCCGCCGCCGCTTTCGGAACGACGCGTGAAGACGCCGTCGCCCAGGCTCAGGAGCTGGGGCTGGCCTACGGCCCGGAAAGCGTCGAAGCCGCCGTCTTTATTGAAAAACCGGTCACGCTCGGTTCGTCAGGCGTGCTGATTCTGGACGGATCGCTATCCGAAATCAGCGAAATGCAGCTCGGCGCCTATGAAGGCGGACAGCTTTCGCTGTCGCCGAATTCTCTGCTGATGCTCAACATCGCCAATGCCGGCGGACAGGCCATGGTCACGGCGAACGCCGTCACGGTTGACGCCGACAGCCGCATCGGACTGATCAATGCCACGGTAACCGACGAACCCGTCTCGCTTTTCCATGTCACCGGCGGCGACGGTTCGGTCCGGACCACCAATCTCGCCAGCCCGGGAGAGCCTGCCGACTGGTCAAAGATTCTTCGCACCTCGGACGACATGATAGATCTGGACGTTGTCTTTGAAGACGGCGTTCTGAAGTACACCGCCCAACGGGCAAATGCATTCACCAGATTCCCCGGTCTCTTTGCAGCGCCGCTGATGAATCTGCTCTATGCGGATCGTGCCAATGACGTGAACTCCGAAAACAAGGCGGTTGCCCTTCTCTCCCGCACGGCTGCCTACGGCGACTATGGACTGGCATCCGTCGGCGACGCCGTGGCTCTGACGAATCAGATGTCCGCCCTGGCTGTTACCGCCGGCGTCTACAATGCCGCACTCGATGCCGGCAAGCTCATCAGCCGTTCAATCGAGAGCAGAACATCGCTCACGGAAAGCAGGCCGGATCCGGGACTTCAGCTCTGGGCGGACGTTTCTGGCACGACCAACCGCGCCGACACGCTGTACGGCGCCTCAGGTTATGACCTTGACCTCGCCGGTACGGTTTTCGGCGCCGACATCGACGTCACGCCGTGTCTGCGCATCGGTGCGGCCGTCAGTGCCGGGAAAGGCTCCGGTCACGCCCGCGGCGCTGCCGTGAAGACAAAAACCGATACCGACTTTGCGGGTCTCAGCGCCTATGCGGCCTATCGCCTGGACAATGCCGGACTTCGGGCGGACATCGGTTATCTTCATACCAAGTCCGAGATCCGAGGCGCCTATGCTTATGAACTCAATTTTGACGACGACGTCGGAACAGATGCCCTGACCGTCGGCCTCTCCGGAGAATGCCGGGTGCCGCTTCATTCATTGGATCTCATTCCGCACGCAGGCATTCGGTGGACGCACTTCAAGGCGGATGGCGTTCAGAGCGCGTTTGCCACCGACACCGACAAGCTGGACTTGGTTACCGTACCTATCGGCCTGAAGGTATCAGGCACGCTGTCCGCCAGCAGCTGGATGATCAGCCCTCTCGTCGATCTTTCCGTCGTTCCTTCGGTCGGATCGAAGAAAGCGTCGAGCATCATCCGCTACGGCACTGCGTCCGCAAACATCCGGACTCAGGTGGTCGATACGGCGCCCGTACAGCTGTCGCTCGGCCTCAATGCCGCCGGCGGCGCCTGGATGTTTGGCGGCGAGTGGCATCTCACGGCAGGCAGTCATGACCGTCTGGACAATGCCTTCTCGCTGAAGGCCCGCTATGCGTTCTGACTGCCGGTCTTTCTGACTGAAGTTGCACCGCGGAGGATGCCGGCAAGTGCGGCATCCTCCTGACGTTCAGGCAGCCGCTCATTTCAACCGAGTTGATTCCGAACGACTGTCGCGGAGGAATTTCAGACTGCCTCCCGTCGGCAGGCATACAATGAAAAGATTCACCTTCGCCGGAGACCGACATGCCTCAACAGGAACTGCTCTCCACCAAAGACCGGCCGCTTCGCCGCACCGCCCGTGCGCTGACCCGCGAGCAGGCACTGGAAGTCATTGATTTCACAGATCATGCCGTGCTGTCCACCTGCGACCCCGCCGGCAATCCCTACGGTACCGCCGTTTCTCCCGTGAGAGTGGGCAACGTGCTCTACTTCCATTCGACAGGGCTCCCTGGCGGACGCAAGACGGACAACATGCTGGCCAATCCCCGCGTCAGCCTCTGCTTCATCGGCAAGGCCGTCACGCTGCCTGAATGGTATTCGGTGGACTTCGCCAGCGCCGTCGTGGCAGGCACCGCCAGCCCCGTCACCGACGAAGACGAAAAGATGAAAGCCATGCGGGCCATCCTCAGGCGTCATGCTCCCGGCAACAGCGACGCAAGAAACGACGTGCAGTTTGAAGTCCGCATGCCCTGGGCGGCGGTCTGGCGCATCGACATCGAGAACGTCACCGGCAAGGCCCGCGGAGCCGCCAAATGGGAAGCCGGAAAGAGCCTGAACGAAGTTCAGGATATGGGCCCGTCGAAGTGGCTGATCGGCGTTCCGCTTTAACCGGCTGCCGATCAATCCACGAAAAGAGAGCCTCGGATGATCTTGGTCCGAGGCTCTTCCTTATGTCCGGCCGTCTTCGCAAAGACGTTGCTCATGACCATACATCGGCACACAATGACTGGGATACTTCCGTTACGTTGAGTGAGGATACCTTCAGGTCAAGCTGCGGCCCTTTTCCGGACGGAAGTATCTTTTTTTGCAATCACCCCTCGCCTTTCGCCCTGAGATCAGTCCGCGCTGCCTGTTCGGTCATCCTCTCAGCCAGTCCGCTGACCCGAACCGTCGGCGTTTCCACCGACCGCCGCAGCACGTCCTCGCCGCCGAAAATCGTGACGCTGCCCATGGTGCGCGTCACGCCGGTATACAGAAGTTCGCGCGTCGCCAGGCCCGAAGCTGCGGACGTCGGCAGAAAAACGGCGACGTGCCGGAATTCCGAGCCCTGAGACTGATGAATCGTCATGGCAAACGCCGTATCGTTTGACGGCAGCAGCGCCGGCGGAATCCGACGGCCGCTGTCGCCGAAGATCACCGTTCGAACCGGCTTTTTCTCACCGGCCTCTTTCACAGGCACAACGATCCCGACGTCTCCGTTGAAGACGCCGAGCATGTCGTCGTTGCGGCGCACGATCAGCACCTCGCCGGGATAGTGAAGCGCGTCCAAACGCTGATCGAGCCGTCCTGCTGCGGAAAGGCGAGCCCGGACGTAGTCTTCGGCAAACGCGTTGACGGCCTCGACGCTGAAGGGCCCGCGGCGCTGCGCGCAGAGCGGTCTGAAGTCTTGAAGCACCTGCCAGAGCACCGTCCATGCCGCGTCGGCATCCCCATCCGAATCCACTGCCGAGAGATAGGCCAGAAGCGCATTGGCATAACGGGAAAGATGACCGGTCAGCCAATCGCGGGCGGACGACGGCAGTCCCGAGCCGTCCTGAGGGGAAAGCTCTTCGGCATGCCAGTCGGCGATCCAGCGGCCGGTCGGATCGGACGGTTCCTCCAGAATTGCCCTGACCTCGTCCGCCGCCCGCTGGGACTTCGTCGTGTGATTGATGGCGGAAGCCAGTCTGGCGATCACGGAACCTTCGACAAAGCGGCGGCTCGTCTGAAGCTCGACCACGTGCTTCGCCAGCGCTCCCTTTTTATCCGACATGTCGGCAAACACGGCGCCGGGTCCCACGGCTGCCAGCTGATGTTTGTCGCCGAGCACGATGACGCGGGTCTTCGGATCGACGACGCTGAAGAGACGTGCGGCCAGATGCACGTCCACCATCGAGGCTTCATCGATGATCAGTACATCGCAGGCGAGAGGATTGTCCGGCGACGGACGTTTGCCTGCCGGCGTATTCGTCACAAGCCATTTATGAATGGTGCGTTCTTCAACAAGACCGCTGTCGGCGCCGACCGAGCCGTCGGCCACCAGCTTCATGCGCGGAAAATGCTGTGCGTGAACGCCCGACGTCATGTTCTGAACGGACTGCCGCATGCGGCTTGCAGCTTTTCCCGTCGGCGCCGCCAGATAGATGCGGAGGTTGGGATTTTCGGCCAGCAGGCATTCAAGAATCAGAACCACCGTCGTCGTCTTGCCGGTGCCGGGGCCCCCGCAAATGACGCAGAAAGTCTTTTCAAGCGCCGAGATCACGGCCTTCTTCTGCATGCGGTCGGCGCCGAGTTCCGCCGTCAGGGAATCCGCCAGACGTTTCGTCGCAGCCGGCAGCTTTCTCGACGGCGCCGATGCCAGCCTCAGCAACGCGCCGGCCAGTCCCTTTTCTTCTTCATACGCGCGGGCGAAATAAAGACGGCTGTCCCTTTTGGATTCGGCTTTGTCAAATAGTATGGGCGCGGTCTGAGCCAGGGCACCCGGGGTCTCCCCGTCATCCGCATCGGAATCAGCCGACCCGACAAGACCGTCCCGGCGGAGCTCATCGAGGCGGATGCCGATGAACGCCGTCAGCTCTTCCACGTCCGCGTCATTCAGCAGCGAACCCTCTTCTTCGTTTTCGCCCGCAAGCTCGCGGGCAAGATCGAAGAGGCTGATGCAGACGCTGCCCTTCTCATCGGCGGCAGCAAACGCCGCAAAAAGCGCAGACACGAAGATATGCAGATCTTCCGAAGCCGGCGGCCGTCCTTCGGCCGCACGGCGCCGGCCGCTCATCCGAAGGAGCGCCTCGCCCATGGCAAAGAGCGGACTGTCAGCAGGTTTCGTGATCAGGTTGTACATCGTTATTGGTCCTCACCGGCAAAAAAACGGTCGAGTCCGGCCACGGCGGCAGGGGGCACGGGATCGAATACCGCGCCCTGAATGCCCTCGGCCGTGCGCACGGCACCGGCTCGGACGCCGCGCAGGAACACATAGACGGCTCCCCCGATCAGGTCGTCGCGGTAGTCGGGCCCGAGTCTTGCACGCAGGAAGCGCCTGAGCGCCACCAGATAGATCAGATACTGCAGACGGTAGTGATGCTTCGTCATTTCTGCGGCCATCACCTCCTGCGTGAAATCCGCCGCCCGGCGGACATGATCGGGAATCGCGTTGCTCTTCCAGTCCAGAATCCAGAATCGTCCGCCCGCGCCGAAAGCAAGGTCGATGAAGCCGGTGAGATAGCCGGCCAGCGACTCGTCGGTCAGCCCGGGCACGGCATAGGCCGGTCCGAGCGTTTCAAGAAACCTCCCCAGACGCTCCGCGGTCACGCCGGCCCCCATGGAAATCAAAAACGGCATTTCCGCCGAACGGGCGCCGGGAGGAACATCGCGAAGCCGGATGCCGGGAAGAATTTCAGCATTGAGAACATCGTAAATCATAGCCGCCGCGCCTTCGACCGCCGAATGCCGGGCGTCGTCGGACTCGAAGGTCAGCCGCCGTTCGATCACTGATCGGGCAAGCTGCAGACGAGCCGCCTGCGCTTCGGGCGTATCGGGAGCGAGCGCCTGAAAATCCGCTTCCTCCAGAATGCAGTGAAGACAGTCGCCTGGCTGGGTGCCCCGGGGAAAACTCAGAATGTCGTTCATCACCCGGGGTCTGCGGGCCCGGCCGAACCAGCGCTGCGGCATGCCGGCATCGTCGTCCGCCATCATTCTTGTCAGTCCGGTAAAGGAACTGATTCGCCAGGCGGGCTCGACGTCCGAGGCGGGATCCGTTCCGAAAGCATCCTGCGCCTCGTCCTCAGGGACGGCCGGCAAAGCGGCGACCCTGCCGGCCGGCTGCCGGACATCCCGCACCAGCACGGCATCGGAATGCGCTCCCAGTGCCGCAAAAGCCCGGCGGACGTCCCCCTCGCCGGCCTCGGATGATCCGGCCAGCGCTCGGAAGAAGGCCGATTTGAGCATGGTTCCGTGCCAGCCGCCGTTTTTTGCCGACTTAGCCGTCACGGGGACCGAAATCACCGCTCTCGCCGCCGCTCTCGTTATGGCGACATAAGCAAGACGAACCAGTTCCTCTTCGGCTTCCCTTGTGCAGGAAGGACTTTCCGTTTCCTCTCTGTGCGTGAGCGTGACGCACATCGAGCCGTCGGTCGGATTCAGATCGCGGAAGACCGCTTTCTTTTCCTTTGAATGAGACAGCATCTCGCCGTATGGAATGTACACCACCGGATACTGCAGTCCCTTGCTTGAGTGAATGGTCTCGAGCGTGACCAGATTGGCGTCGCCGGCCAGTCTCAGAGTGCGGTTATCCGCCTGACTTTTTACCGAGCAGGCTTTTTCAAACCAGGCGATGAGCCCCGTCGGGGTGTCATAGCGTTTCCCTGCTTCGTGCAGCAGTTCGATGAGGTGTTCATAGTTGGTCAGGCGCTGTTCGCCGCCTTCGGCGGGAAGCACGCGTTCAGCCGTCCGGCAGATTTCGAAGAGTCTGGCGAATGCCGCCGCCACGCCCGATCTCTGCCAGCGGCGCCGGCCTTCTTCAAAAAGCTCGCGATAGCGCGTTCGCTCCTCCTCGCTGCTCTTCGCAACGCCGGAAAGCGTATCGCCCATGAGCCGGGTGACCCGTGCCGCGCGCATGATGCGCTCGTCCGCAGGAGAAGCAAAGGCCCGCAGAATGAGCATGACTTCGCCCGCCTCTTCGCTGAAGCAGACGTCCTCGCTGCTCTTCATGCGGATGCGGATCCCGCGCTCGGCAAGCACCTGACGGATGTCGTCCGCGCTGCTGCGCTTTCTGATCAGGATCGCAATGTCTCCCGGCCTCAGCGCCCGAAGCGCAATGCGGCGGCCTCCGGATTCAACCTCGGCGATCACTTCATCTTCTTCTCCGGCGGCCAGTGCGGCGCGTTTTTCCCGACCCGCCAGAATCAGCTCGGCGATGTCGTTGGCCAGCGCCTCCCGGCCGGCGGCCTTCCTCTCGTCCGCTTTGGCAAAGGGCGGATCCGACGTCCAGATTTCCATCGGCACGGTTTCACGCCATTCGCCGTCTGAGAAACGCCAGAGACCGGTTCTTCCGGACGAGGCTTTGACCGGCTCGTAGGTCAGATCGGATCGCAGAAAAGCCCCGGGACCGCCGGGCGTCTGGCCTTCGCTGAAAAAGGCATTGACGGCTTCAACGAGCTTAGGAGACGAACGGAAGTTCGTCGCCAGTCTGGCGCGGCGTCCGATCAGCGAACGGGCCTTCATATAGGTATTGAGATCGGCGGATCTGAAGCGATACACGGCCTGTTTCGGATCGCCCACGAAAAAGAGTGCGCGCCCGCCCCGGACGGCATCATCGGATCGGTCCAGAAAGAGCCGGCGGAACACGGCGAACTGCAGGGGATCGGTGTCCTGAAACTCGTCGATGAGCACGCCGCGGTAGGCATTGCGAATGGCGCCCGCCAGATGTCCCGAACGGTCTTCACGAAGCTTCAGCCACATATCGACGAGAAGATCGTCGAAGGTCAGCATGCCTCGCCGGGCCTTGAGCTCTCTCAGCATGCCGGGCGCCTCATCGGCAAACCGCCGGAGCACCGCGTCCTCCGGCGAGCCGGGCTCCTCCCTGATCACTCTCGGTGCGAGATCAGGCGTCGTTGCCGCCAGCACGGCGAGCTTTCCCTCCCAGTCTTCGCCTGCCATCAGACGTCGTCTGAGGTCCGCATCCGGCGTGCGGTCGAGTTCGCGGCGCAGAAAATCTTCCGCTGTTTCTCGGCGCAGATCGGCATCATCCTCGCTCATTTCGCAGTCGAAGGCGCCCGATGCGCTGAAAGCATGTCCGGTCAGCATCTTCTGACAGAAGCTGTGGATGGTATAGATCGCCGCATTGTCAAAACCCGAAAGCGCAGCCCTGAGGCGTCCCGCTATGTCGCGATCCGCAATCCGGCCTTCGGAACGCCATTTTTCGATCTGGCGCACGATCAGACCGTCGACTTCTTCTGCCTCCAGCACGCCCGCGGCGAATCCCGAGGCTTCCGCCAGATGCGCCTGAATGCGCGAAGCGAGTTCGGCCGTTGCCGCACGGGTAAAGGTCACCACCAGAATTCGGTCGATCGGCATGTCCTCTTCGACAACCAGACGAAGAACGAGATGCTTGATCGAAAAGGTTTTTCCCGTGCCGGCCGAGGCTTCCAGCAGCGTCGGAACAGTCAGCGGCGCGGTCAGAACGTCGAACTCTCCCGCATCTTCGGGCTCGCCGGACGGACCGGCAGCGCCATCCTCGGCGTCATCGGGCAGCGCTACAAACGGCAGATCCGTCTCCGGCATGTCTTCAATATGCACTTGCGCAAATTCCGCCTCATCGGGCAGAGGCGCGTCGTCATAGGGAATCGGTTGCTCGGTCATCGTTCACATCTCACTCAGAAGGGCTCGGAGGCCGCCCTCTCAAATGCCTGCAGCGCTTCGGCAAACTCTTCGGGACTCCCGGCCGCAATCATCCCGGCAAGCCCTTTTTCAAGCTTCTCCCGGGTCTTGCGCGCGCCGGCGAGATCCCGTCCGCGCCAAAGCAGGGACTCTGCTCTGAAGTCCTTCTGCTCCTTTGTCTTGTATCCCTGCGACGGCCCCGTCGTATCTGCGGCGGAAGCCGCACAGCCGGCCGTTCGGACGTAAAGGCCGAGAACGGCCGACAGCACGTGCGCCGCGTCCGTTTCACTGACAGGAGGGAAGGTCACGATGCTGACCGGCTCGTCGTCCGATCCCCGGCAAACCACGTCGGCCTGGAGGACCGTCCCGGCGGCGCGGGCATGGACGTATTCGAAAAAGGCTCTTGCGGTGCCGCTCCCCTTGAGAGATGAGGCCGTCGCGCGAACCAGAAGAAGTCCGCCGGGACTCTCGTACAGTCCGGTCAGGCGATGAGTCAATACCGGCATGGAAGGATCCGGACGGACTTCGATCTGCCTGTCGTCCGCGGACGCCAGACCTGCCGTTCTGGCAAGAAAGGCTTCGGCCAGACCCGCGCCGATGTTCAGATCCTTCTCGACCGCCCAGTCCCGGACGCCTGCCGCTCCGCAGCGGGGATCTGCCGCCCAGCGGGAGCGCAGTGCTTCAAGACCCTCTTCAGAGACGGCGGCCTTGAAGGCTTCCGTCGAGCGCTGCCAGGCAGCCAGACCTCCGCTATCCGGCATCAGTCCCTCCGCCTTGTCCGTCAGACGCTCGGGCAGCGTGATCCCGAGCGCCCGGAGCGCCCAGCTGCTGGGCGCCTTCCAGAAGGCATAAAGAGCGGACAGGGGCACCGCTGTTTCTCCGAGCGTCACGCCGCTGTCGGCCAGCCTGGTTTCAGGGCCGCGGTAACCCGAACGGGCCGCCGCGGTTACAGCGCTGAGGAGCAGACGGTCATGGCTGCGCCAGCCTCGGGTGCCGGTTCGGAAATTGTCGGGCGAGAAGGCATTGAGGCTCAGGGTCACCGTCAGCTGCTTTTCGGCAGCCCGACGCTCCCGCCGGCTTTCGGCATGGGACAGAATCCAGTCAAGGAGTTCCTGAGCGACGATCGAAGGCCGGCGTTCGACCGCGCCCGCACCTGTGCCGCAGACGTAGGAAATGAGGAAGCGCTGCCGTGCGGCAAGCAGCAGATCAAGAAACACGTTGCGGTTGTCGATGCGGCTGTCGCGGTCGCCTCTTCTCGGCGCCGCGGCCATCAGATCGAATTCCTCGCGGCGCGTCGAGCCCGGAAAGGCACAGTCGTCATTGAGTCCGAAAACCGCAATGACTTTGTAGGGAATCGCCCGCAGCTGAGCCATGCCGGTAAACGTCACGGCATTGGTGCCGGCTCCGCCGCCGGGCTGTCCTTCGAGCCGCTCGGACACGGCTTTGATAAAGAGTTCAAAGGATATCTCGGGTTCTTCTCCGCCGGCCTCCCCGGCACGCTCGATTTCGCGGCGCATGTCGGCAGCGGCAGAACGAAGCCGGGTATAGCTGACGTCTCCCCGCTCTGCCGGGAAGAAGGCGCCGAAGGCATCGGCAATCCAGTCCGTCCATTCGCGGGCAGGCTTAAGTCCCGCCGTCCTCAGGCGGAATTCCTCCAGCAGCGCGCTCACCCCGGCCAGCACGGCAAGAAGCGACGGCTGATCTGCCGTGCTGACCCAGCCCTCTTCCTCGCTGCCGCGAATCGGCACCGTGTCGCCGAAGGGTTTCTTCTCTTCGTCGGGAAGCATGAAGCCGAGCGTCAGACGTTCGACGGCGCGCTCGAGCGTCATTTCCCGGACATGGGCGAAGGTCCAGGGATCGAGCGACATCAGATGACCGTCCGAAAGACCGAAGCGATAGCCTGCGCCTCGCAGCCAGGTCGAAACGGCAGAGAGATCCGAGACAGAAAGACCGAAGCGCTGCGACACGAGCGGCATCGAAAGCCAGGACTCGAACTCCTCTCTGCGTGCCCGGCCCGTCATCAGCGAAGCCAGCGCAAAGAACGCCTGAGCCGCCGTATCCGTATCCAGTGCCCGCAATCCGGTAAAACGCCACGCAATCCTCCTCCCCTCCGGAAGGCTCCCGAAAACCTTGTCGACGAGAGGTGCCGATGAGGAAATATCGGGCGTCACGACAAGAACGTCGTCGGGCTTCAGATCAGGATCCGTCTGAAAAGCATTCTGCAGCCAGTCCGCCAGCCCCTCGAGTTCACGAGTCGCGGTCGGCGCCCGCATAAAAAAGAGTGAGCAGTCACTTCCGTTAAAAAGGCCGGCTCCTTCGGCAGTTTCATTCAGCGGCGTCAGAGTCAGAACAGAATCCTGAATGCGGCGCAGCAGCGCCGGTTCCCGGCTTTCCAGATAAAAACTCTGAAATTCCGCCGCCAGATCAGCGGTCAGCTCCTGAGGACGGCCGGCGAAGGCCCGAAGAAAGCAGCGCTCCTGCGCAGCAGCCGGCTCGGCGGGCTTCGGCAGATCGATTTCCGTCAGGCGCAGCTCCGGATCGGATACGGCCGTAAAACGCCACAGACGATCGAGATTGGCCCGGGTGCTGCGCCCGTTGTCGGCAAGAATCGGATGGCCGACGGCTGCCTCGCCTCCGTCATCGCTTCGCCAGTCAAAGAGCCTTCTCGGAACCAGATCGAACCAGTATTCGGAGCAGGGATTGAGCAGGTAGAACCAGACGTCCCTGCCCGACTGCGCAAATGCCTTCAGAATCGGAAGCATGAGCGGAGGCACGACAAAAGGCGCAAAAATGTGAAGCGCCGGCGGCAGCGGCACGCGCCGGCCGCCGTCGAGCGTCAGCATGCGTCTGCCCGCACTGCCGGCGAGCCGCCGCAGCGTGTCGGGAAAATCGCTGAGAAATCCCCTGCCCTGCCAGTTCGGACAATCCGCAAGCCGGCGCCAGAGATCGCACTGCCAGACAAAGTCCGGATGCGCCTCCAGTCTGCGCTGCTCCTCTCTGCGGTCGGGGCCGTCGGGCACCAGTTCAGGATGAATGCCGAGCCAGCCGAGCACCCAGTCGACGCGATACGTGGCATAGACCACGAAAACGGCCGATATATGCCGCGAGAGCGAATAAATCTCCGAGTCGGTCTTACCGTCCAGATAGTGCGAGAGGCGCTCGTGCCCGGGCTCTCTGCGAAAGCTCCCGGGTCCATCCTCGCGCAGAATGCGCCAGATCATCCAGTCGGCTTCGTTTCCCACGACATTGGCGAGCGGCTCTTTGGAAAAAAAGCCCATCCATGCGGAAAGAGGCATGAAGTCCATGCCGGCGCAGACCCCGTCGCGCCGGGCGATCGCCTGACGAAGATCCTCCTCGACGGCACGGCTGGGAATAATCACCGGTACTTTTTCAAACGCACGGGCAAAAAAAGCCGCCTCCGTCGCCGTGCCGCCGCCGGGCTCGTCAAAGCCGAGCGCCGTCACATTGCTCAGAAGCACTGCTCTGAGAACTTCGTAGCTGTTGCTGTAAATCGTGTGAATCATAAGAACCCGTACCGAACCGTTTCCGCTGCGGCGTCATGCCGATGCCGGCTGAGCTCGGCCGCCCGGTTCTGTGAGCATAGCAGGCCGTACGCCAGAATATGACGGAAGCGGACATGCCGTCGGTGGGATTGACTTTATCGTCTCCCAAGAGGAACAAAATATTCATTCACCCGCCCGACTCAAAATGCAAAGGCTGCAGACGTAACACCTGCAGCCTTTTCGAATGCTCCCGGAGACGACGGTCAGGGCTTCGTGATATCGCCGCCGAAGAAGCGCTTCGACAGTTCGGACAGTTCTCCCGAATCGCGCAGACTCTTCAGCGCGTCGTTGACGGCCTTTCTCATCGTGTCGGAATCGCCGCCCTTCTTGAGCGGGATTGCAACGGCGGTGACGTCGGGAGCCAGCGCGGCGATGCGGACCTTGGCTTCGGGATGCACGCGCTTGTAGTCGAAGAACGCCACTTCGGCATTGAGCGTCGCGTCGATGCGGCCGCTCATCAGCAGTTCGAAGGTCTGCTGCAGATCGTCAACGCCGGACACCTTTGCGCCGTTGGCTTCGGCAAGGGCTGCGTAGGTGCTCGAAATCGTATTGGCGGTCGTCTTGCCGCGCAGATCGGCGAGAGATGCAATCGAGCGGTTGTCCTCGCGGACGATGACGGCCGTGCGGTTGAAGACATACGGATCGGAAAAGTCGAACGCTTTTTCACGTTCGGGCGTGCGGTCGACGCCGTTGATCATCAGATCAAATCGGCCGGCGTCGAGCCCGGCGAGCAGACCGTCCCATTTGCCTTCCATGAAAACCGCCTTGACGCCGATTTTTTTGGCGATCAGTCTGCCGAGCTCCACGTCAAATCCCGTCAGAGCGCCGGAAGCATCGTGATAGCACCAGGGCGCCCAGGTGCCTTCGGTGCCGATCAGCATTTCGCCTTTGGCGCGCACGCGCTCGAGAAGCGAAGCCGGTACGGCGGGAGCCTTTTTGTCGCAGCCCGTCATGATCAGCGCCGCGGAAAACGAGGCGGCGGCGAGGAGCCGGCGGCGGCCGGCGCAAATGGACTTATGCATGATGCATTCCTCAGGATTGGTGGTAGCTCGCGAGATAGGCAGACGTACGGGGATCCGCGGGCCGGAAGTCAGGAGAAAAGACCGCTGCCGTCGGACCGGCCTCGACCAGGTTGCCGTCGATCAGCAATGCGGTTTTGTTGGACATGCGGGAAGCAAACACCAGATCGTGCGTCACGATGATCATGGTGCGGCCTTCGGCGGCAATCCCGGAGAGAAGCCGGATGAGTTCGCCGCGGTGACCGGGATCAAGCGCCGAAGTGGGTTCGTCGAGAAACATCAGCTTCGGATCGGGTGCAAGCGCCCGCGCAATCGCCACGCGCTGCTGCTGTCCGCCCGAAAGTTCGCTCGGATACTTGTCCTCATGGCCGGCCAGCCCCACCCGTTCGAGCAATCCGCGGGCCAGGCTCTCCGCATCGGCCTTCTTCATGCCGTGAACGCAGATCAGACCTTCGGTGACGTTTTCAAGCGCGGTGCGGTTGAGAAAGAGGTTGTAGTTCTGAAAAACGAAGGCCGTCCGGCGGCGAAAGCTTCGGATACGGGCGCCGTCCGCCTCGGGCATGGGGATATTCTCGCCGTCAAAATGCATGACGCCGGCGTCAGCTTTCTCAAGAAAGTCGAGAGAGCGCAGAAGCGTCGTCTTGCCCGAACCGCTCGGTCCGATCAGCGCGAGCACGTCCCCGCGCGCAAGCTCGAGATCCACGCCGTGAAGCACTTCGGCTGTGCCGAAACGCTTCCTGAGACCGCGAACACTGAAAAAAGGCTCTGCCATGGCGCCTCCTTATCGTCCGTAGACCCGAAAACGCGCTTCGCCGCGGCGCTGCAGGGCCGTGAGCACCGTACAGAAAAGCAGATACACGACGCCGACCTCGATGTAGAGAACCAGCGGCTCGTAGGTGCGGGCCACGATGCGCTGCGTCGTCATGAACATTTCAGTCACGGTGATGTTGGCGGCAAGACTCGTGTCCTTCACCATGCTG
>JAGBFJ010000012.1 GCA_017936545.1 Sutterella sp. | reverse complement strand
TTTTCGGCGCGGGCAATCTGATCTTCCCGGCCTCGATGGGACAGGCCTCGGGTACCAACTACTTCCCTGCCTTCGTGGGCTTCTGCATTACAGGCGTCGGCCTGCCGCTGCTCGCGATCATGGCGATGGGCTATGCCGGCTGCCATGACCTTCAGGAAGCAGCCGGCCGTGCGCATCCGCTCTACGGTCTTTTCTATACGGTCGTGACCTACATGGCCATCGGCCCTTGCTTCGCCATTCCGCGTACCGGTACGGTGGCTTTTGAAATCGGCGTTCGTCCGTTCCTCGGCGGTGCGCCGACGGATCTGGCGCTCCCCATCTTCCTCGTCGTCTTCTTTGCAATCGCCTACTGGCTCTCCGCCACGCCGCAGAAGCTCGTCGACCGAGTTGGCAAGATTCTGACCCCGGCGCTGGTCTTAACGCTTCTCTGCCTCATCGTCAAGTCCTTCGTGTCGCCGATCGGCGAACCCCAGACTCCGACGAGCGCCTACGGCGATCCGCTCACCGCGACCGTTCAGGGCGTTCTCGACGGCTACAACACGCTTGACGCCATTGCGGCCTTCGTGTTTGCGACTCTGGTCACCAACTTCGTTCGCGAAGGCGGCGCCAAGACCCCGGGCGAAATCACCAGCCAGGTCTACAAGTCCGGCATCATTGCCGTGTCGCTGCTTGCCGTGATCTATTTCTTCATCGCCCGCATCGGCGCTGAAAGCGTGACCGCCATCGGCATGCAGGATACCGGCGCTCCCGTGCTGTCCGAAAGTGCCAAGATCCTTTTCGGCAACCTCGGCGCGCTCGTTCTCTCCGTAATCGTTCTGCTCGCCTGCCTCACGACCGCCATCGGTCTGATCACCAGCTGCGCCGCCTACTTCCAGCAGCTGATCGGCCGTCTCTCCTACAAGCAGTACTGCATGATCTTCACGGTGGTGTCCTACCTCATCGGCATCTTCGGCTTGAAGACGATCATCGTCTCGACGATTCCGGTTCTGATGTTCATCTATCCGCTCTGCGCCATCCTGATCGTGCTTCTCTTCACGGACAAGTTCTTCGGCGGACGTCAGTGCGTGTACGCCTGCACTACCGCCTTCACGTTCGTGATCGCCTTCATCAACGGTCTCGAAACGGCTTCGGTTGATCTCGGCGCTTTTGAAACCTTCCTGAAGACCTACGTGCCCTTCCACACGCTCGGTCTCGGCTGGATCACCTTCGCCGTGATCGGCTACGCCGTCGGCCTCATCTGGAAGGCTGCCGTTCCCGCCAAAAAGGCCTGATCAGTCTGACTGACAAGCTTTGACCCCGAGAGGGTGCCCGTCTCACCGACCGGCACCCTCTTTCTTTAGTGCAATGTCCGAAAAGACCTCGCCGGTACGCGAAGTCATCGGATGACGGATCCTGCGCGGGCTTTCGAGGGAGCGGACTTTGCCCTATCATTAACCGGTATTGATAATCGCTTTCGTTGGGGAACCGGCCACTCTGACTGAAGGAAGACATCATGAGCTTTTTTGACGGCAAAAAACTTGTCTGGAACGGCGACAGCATTTCGTACGGTTCCGAGCTGAAGGATCGTTCCGCGGCGTTTCCCTACGGAACTGCGGCTTATCTCGGCATGAGCGTGAAGAACTACGGCATCGGCGGATCCGTTCTGGCCCGCCGCCGCGGCGACTACGTGCGCTGCTACACCGATCTGGGTGAATGGGAGGAAGACCTCGCCGCCGGACGAGTCGATACTGCCGGAAAGTATCTGGTCCGCGACGGACTGTGGGAACCTCGTCCTTATCGTCTCTACAGCTATGAAAACGGTTCATGGGTTCGCGGCGGAACGGACAGCGTCGATGCGGCCCGCACACCGCTCGTCGACCGCATCGGCGAGATGGATCGCAATGCCGATGCCGTCGTCGTGATGATCGGCACGAATGATTTCTACTGGGCCTGGACGCCCTTCGGCAGCCCCGAAGACGGTTACTTTTCGAAGGCTCCCGATACTGAAGACCTTGACGTCACCACGTTCTGCGGCGCCTACCATGCCATGGCCCGCACGCTTCTCGAGCGCTGGCGCGGGCGTGATATCTTCCTTCTCACGCCGATCAAGCTTTATCAGGTCGATGCCGGCCGTCCCGGCTCCTGGCCCTGCCGCTGGCCGGAAGACAAAAACGCGCTGGGCCTCACACTGGGCGACTATTGCCGCGCCATGAAGAGGATCGCCGCCTACTACAGCATTCCCGTCATCGATCTGCAGCGCTGCAGCGGTCTTTCGCCTCAGATGAATCCTGAATTTTTCGCCGATCCCGAAGAAGGCACGCGCGTTCATCCTTCCGCCGAAGGTCACCGCCGTCTGGCGCTGACCGTCTCCTCAGCCATCCGGACCTTCCGCGGCTGAGCATCTTCAGCCAGCTTTTCATTCGTCAGCCGTCCGTACTGCCCGGGCGGCTGATGATTTTCCCGAACGCCTTTTCATCTGTTCCTTTTCGGCTTTTCTTTCTTCAGCACTGCAAGGGTTCGGAAGCCGTTCATCTCCCGCCGGACTGACGGCCGGATTTGCGCTTCTCTCGGCAGCGTTATGGCTGATCGCACGCAGGACTCGAAGCCGGACTCACTGCGGGGACGCGAACGCACTTTTTGAAAAACTCTCTCCTGCAAACCGCTTTGCAAACCGATTTACCGGGCGTAGACTTTTCTCATGACATTCCCGACTTGGTTCAGGCGGCTTGCCGTCCTCATCATTCCGGCTCTTTTGTCCGGCATAGCATCTCAGGCGGCTGCCGATCCGCCTGAGACGGCCGACTTGCGTCCCGCCGTCTCGGTCGGTCTCGTCGACACCTTCACGCCTCAGTTCTATATCTACACGTATACGCCGCTGATCGAAACGCTCAAGGCGAGACTTCCGCAGTATCGGTTCATTACGAACGAAATTCCCCGCAGCGAGGTTCTGAATCCCGATGCACTGCGGGCCAATGACTTCGTCATTCTGTCGAGTGGCAATGCCCTGATGACGCCTGAAGCAGGTCTCGAGCAGGTTGCCACGCTGAGGCGAAGCCGTGAAGGCGACGTCAGCCGCTCCGTCGGATCCGTCTTCGTCGTGCCCGCTGCCGCCCCTCTGAAGACGCTCGACGATCTGAAGGGCCGAAGAGCTGCCGCTACGGCGCCCTGGTCGTTCGAAGGATGGCAGATCGCCATGGGCGAAATTGCGTCGAAGGGCTACGATCCGGATGCGTTCTTTTCCGAAGTGACATTCACTGAATGGAATTATCCCGACGTTCCCGCACTTCTGACAGCCGGTCTGGCCGATGTCGGCGTGATGGGCACCTGTGAACTGGAAGCAGCCGTCGAGACCGGTGCGGTCGAACCGGATGATCTTCGCGTCATCGGTCTTCGCGGTCAGGACGGGCCCGGCGGTTGCAGACGATCGACGGAACTCTATCCTGACGTGATCTTTGCTTCAGCGCCGCAGGCGAACCCGAACGTCGTGAAGGACGTCACGGTTGCCCTTCTGACCATGCCTCCCAATGAACTCGGCTTCGACTGGCTCTCCAACAACAAGCTGCAGAATGTTCAGTCGCTGCTTCGGCTCCTGCGCATCGGTCCCTATGCGTATCTGAGGGACGGTTCGCTCAGGGCCCTTGCGGAACGCTACCGCACGGAGCTCATTCTCGGACTAGGACTGCTGGCGGCGCTGCTGATTCATGTCGCCCGCGTCAACCGCCTTCTGCGCAGACGCACGGCCGAACTTCGGCGGGAGGAAGAAGCCAGAACGCAGGCGGCGGAAGCCCTCAGAAAGAGCCGGGAACAGCTCGACCTCGTGGAGCGCGCCGGCATGGTGGCGCAGCTCTCAAGCATGTTCGCGCACGAAATCAAGCAGCCGATCACGACGATCGCCAATTTTCTTTCGGGTCTTCGAATGATGACGGCTTCCGGAAGACAGGATCCCAAAAAGCTCGAATATGCGCTTGCCCGAGCAGAACAGGAAGCGCACAGGGCGGCGGACATCATCGAGCATGTCCGGGCGGTCGGGCGCCGTGAACGTCCGGTCTGGGAGATCATTTCAGTGTCCGAACTCATCGCCCGAGCGGTCAGACATGCCGGAAGCGAAGCCGCGGCAGCCGGCATCCGAATTTTTACGCCGGCATCCGACATCTGGGTCAGAGGGTATCCTCTTGAGCTTGAGCTCGTCCTTGTCAATTTTCTGAAGAATGCCGCCCGCGCGAGCAGCAGACGGACCGCGCCCGAGCCGATCGGCATCGGGTGCCGGTCCGAAGGGGAAACCGTCCGCATCAGCGTAACGGACAGCGGGCCAGCCGTGAGCGACGCTGTTTTCGAATCTCTTGGCCGCGTGACGCGCAGCACAAGCGAGGACGGCATGGGTTTCGGCCTTTCCATTGCATCGAGCATTGCCGAATCCCACGGCGGCCATCTGGTCTTTTCAAGACGCACGCCGTCCGGGCTTTGTGCCGAACTGGTTTTGCCTGTCTTTTCAGCAAGGAACGCATCATGAAGCAGCCTTATCTCATTCGCATCGTCGACGATGATCCTTCCGTCGTGGAATCGCTTCAGTTCATGCTGGAGATGGCGGGACTTCAGGTGTAGAGCTATGACGGCGCCGAGACTTTTCTTCAGCGCGATGATCCGAAGCGCGAAGGATGTCTGCTGCTCGACGTCCGCATGCCCGGTATGACGGGACTGGAGCTTCAGCACAGGATGCGCGGTCTGGGAAACGATCTGCCGATCGTGTTTCTGTCTGCTCACGGCGATATCCGCATGGCGGTACAGGCCGTTCAGGAAGGCGCGGTCGATTTTCTGGTTAAGCCGCCTCAGACCGACGAACTTCTCGCGGTGCTCCGCAGAGCCTGTTCGATTCATGCCGAACGGCGCCGGCTGGACTCGGAGCTGCTTGCTTCTGAAAACGTCTGGTCGTCCCTCACGTCCGCCGAACAGGACACCGCCGAGCTGATCGCCAAAGGGCTTACCAACCGTGAGACGGCTTCCGTGCTCGGCATCAGCGAGGAAACGGTAAGAAGCCGCCGCTCTTCGATTCTGGCCAAGCTCGAAGCGGTCAATGCGGTCGAAATCGCCGACTTTCTTCATGAAAGAAACACGCTCAGGGAGAAAATCACATGGCGCTGATTCAGCGAAGACACCTGATCGGTGCGGCAGGAATGATGCTTTTCGGACTTTCCGGTCCGGCGGCTGCCGCTGCATCTCCGGGCGGTTCGGCGGACGTCATCGTCGTCGGCGGAGGAGGCGCGGGACTCAGCGCGGCAGTGACGGCGGCACAGGCCGGCGCATCGGTGCTGCTTCTGGAAAAGCTTCCCGCCATCGGGGGCAACACGCTTCGTGCCAGCGGTCTTTTCAATGCAGCCGATCCCGAAAGACAGAAGCCTCTCGGCATCGAGGATTCTCCCGACTGGCATTACAAGCAGATGCTGGCTTCCGGCGGGCCGACGGCCTCTCCCGAAGTCGTTCGTCGTTTCGTCGACGAGGCACTGCCGACACTGCACTGGCTCGAGGGGCTCGGCGTTCGCTTCATGCCGCAGACCGTGGCGACCTGGGGCGCCGAATGGCCCCGAGGTCATAAACCCGTGCTTCCCCGAGGCCAGGCCTACATCAGAACGCTGTCGGCGGAACTGATGCGCCGCGGCGGACGAATTCTTACCCGCACGGCGGTAACCGATCTTCTGACGGACAACGCCGGCCGGGTGACGGGCGTGTCGGCGGAAATCCGTCATCCGGACGGACGGCGCGAAGTGAAGCGCTTTGCGGCATCCCGAGGCGTCATTCTGGCCTCCGGCGGCTTTGCCGCCAATGCGGACATGGTCGCAAGGCATGTGCCTGCTCTCAGAGACATGCCGACGGACAATTCGCCGGGCAATACGGGAGATCTTCTTGCGCCGGCGGCCCGCATCGGCGCCAGAATTCAGGGGCTTGACTTCATACAGTGCGTGCCCGGCGCACCCGCCGGACGCAGTTTTCAGGTTCGTCTCGATCTCGATTCTGGACGCTCCCTTCTGGTGGATGCCGATGGCGAAAGGTTTGTTGACGAAGATCGATCGCGAGACATCCTGGCGAGGGCCATTCTTTCCAAGCCTCGCGGCACGGTCTGGATCGTGACCGACGACGCCGCCGTTTCCTCCTACGACATGGTGAGCCGCAAGGACATCTACAAGGGACTTCAGACCCGAGATGCGCTTCGGGCCGGAACAATTGCCGAACTGGCCGGCAGGATGGGCGTGTCTGCTGCCAGGCTTGAAGAAACCATTCGAGGTTTTCAGGCGGAAAGCGAGGGCCGACGGGGGAAATGCGCGCGCGTGCGCTGCGTACCGCTGACTAAAGCGCCCTTCTGGGCTTCCCGGGTCCACCTCAACGTGCATACGACCATGGGCGGTCTGGTGATCACGCCGGATGCGGAAGTCGTCGGTACGGACGGTCAGCCGATTCCCGGCCTCTTTGCTGCGGGCGAAGTGACCGGCAATGTTCACGGAGAAAACCGCATCGGAGGCAACGGCGTGAGCGACGCCGTCGTATTCGGACGCATTGCCGGTCAGAGCGTGATGAAGCAGTCCCGCTAACCACGCTTTAATGCATTTGTCAAGATGCCGATGCGGGCTGACCACGTTTGCGCCTCCTTTTAAAGTCATATGAAAGCCGAGCACGGACAATGACCGGTCCGAGCTCAGGCAGTGTATTTGTCAAGTTCCCGAACGGGAACTCCGTCATAAGGAGACACGATATGACATCCGCTACCCGCCGTTCCTTCTTTAAAGCTGCCGCGCTCGGTGCTGCCGGCACTGCCGCCGCCATGCAGACGGTCGTCGCCGAAGCGAAGAATGCACCGACTGCACCGTATGATCTGATCATTCTCGGTGCCGGCTGCGGCGGTCTCGTCTGCGCTGTGCGCGCGGCTGAGAACGGTCTGAAGACGCTTCTTCTTGAAAAGATGCCCATGCCCGCCGGCAATACGATCTACGCTGCCGGGTTCCTCCTCGGCGTCAATACGTCCTTCAAGAAGGGTAAGGATCTCCCGCCCGACTCTGTCGATGCTTTCTTCAACGACTGGATGAAGGTCTCTCAGGGCAAGGCTGAGGCGAAGCTCGCCCGCAAGGTCTGCGAAAACGCCGACGAAACGCTGGAATGGCTGCACACGTTCTGCGGCGTGAACTTCGCCGCCGGCTCCAAGCTCGTCTGGCCGATGCTTTCCCGCGCTCACCTCGTGGTCGGCGAACACAAGCCGGGCGGCGGCCAGCTTGCCATCACGCTGCTCGACAAGGCCAAGAAGCTCGGCGTTGAAATCCGCTTCAGCACCAAGGCCGTCGCACTTCTGTCCGACCCGAAGAAAGGCAGCGTCAACGGCGTTCGCGTCAAGACGAAGGAAGGTCTTTCCGAAATCCGCTCGAAGTACGGCGTCGTCATCGCGACGGGCGGCTTTTCCGCCAACCAGGCGATGGTCACGCAGTACATCGGTTCGGGCGGCGCCAAGATGCCGATCCGCGGCTCCCGCGTGATTGCCGGCGAAAACATCATTCTGACTGCTCCGTTCATGCCGAAGGTGGTGAATGTCGACCAGTATCACTGCGGCCCGATCTACGGTCCGACCGGTGCCAACCCGCTCAACATCGTGAACAACGGCATCTGCGTCAACGGCGAAGGCGAACGCTTCACCGATGAAGGCCAGACCTATGTTCAGATGTCCCGCGAAGTCGCGGCCAAGACGAAGCTCAACTTGGCCTACATGATCGTTGACCAGATCGGCCACGACGTGCCGATTCTTGCCAACGACTGGGAATCCTATCGCCGCACGAAGGCGCCGGTTTATGAAGGCGCCACGATCGAAGAAGCCGCCAAGAAGGCCGGCCTTCCCGTCGACAAGGTTCTCGCAACCGTGAAGACCTACAACGAAGCCGTCCGTGCCGACAAGCGCAATACGCTGGTGCCGGTCAATTCGCTGCCGAAGGCCCGCACGGTTGAAAAGGGCCCGTTCTACATCGTTCCGTTCCAGGGCGGCATGACTGCCACGTTCGGCGGCCCGCTCATCAATGTGAACGGTCAGGTTCGGGACACTGAAAACCGCATCATTGACGGTCTTTTTGCCATCGGCAACGCTGCCGGCGGTCTCTTCTACGACAACTACATCGGCGGCGCGCAGCTTACGAGCGCTGCGGTTTTCGGCCGCGTCGTCGCTGACTTCGTGAAGACGCAGAAAGCCAAGAAGTAAGCGTTCGCAGTTCAGCAGACCAATCGGAGGGGACTCGCTTGTCCTCCTTCGATGAACGCTATCTTTCAGCCGCCCCGTCAGTTCTGCAGAGTCTTCTTCTCTGCGGCCGGGGCGGTTTTTCTGTCCGAGTGCCGAGCCGGCTTCTCAGGAATCGCCGTTTGATCGGATGAGCAGCTCCAGCGTCTTTTCCTTTTCGCCGCGGCTTGAATCACACATTTCGCGGTCAAACCCGCCCTTGGATCCGGTTCCGGCAGACGGTCCCGGCCGGCGTCTTTGCCCGCCGCCGCAACAGTCGGTAGTATTAGCATGCCGTTTTCTTCCGACTTCCGACCTTTCCCATGCTTTTTGCCGACCAGCGCCAGAACCGTGCTCCGACCGCCGCCGAAGCGGCCGCGCTCGGCTTTACATCCAGCCTCGGACCGCTGGCCGTCAATGCCTACATGCCGGGCTTTCATCAGATGGCGGCCGAGTTCGGCACGGATCTGATCGGCGTCGAACAGTCTCTGACGCTCAATCTGATGGCCTTCGCCCTGACAACGCTCGTCGTCGGCGCACTGTCCGATACCGTGGGCCGCAAGCGCACCATGGTATGCGGCATGCTGGTGTTCGCGGCCGCCTCGATCGGTGCCATGCTCTCCGAAACCCTGGCGGCGCTCTGCTTCTGGCGCGTTCTCCAGGGCATGGGGGCTTCGGTCGGTCAGGTGGTCACGCAGGCCATGGTCCGCGACCGTTTCAGCGGCCGGCATGCGGCGGCGATGAACGGCCTCATCGCCATGTTCTTCGCCATTTCGCCCGCACTGGCGCCTGTGATCGGCGGCTATCTGATCACCTGGTTCAGCTGGCATGCGGTTTTCGTTTTTCTCTGTGCGTATGCGCTTCTCGTTGCGGCCTTCATTCAGTTCGGCGTCGCCGAAACGCTCCCGCCTGAAGGAAGGCGGCCCTTCATGCCGCGCGTGCTGGCCTCGTCGTATGTGCAGGGTTTCACTCACAGCGCCTTCATGGCGGGCGTGGTCGCAAACGGCTTCTGCTTCATGGGCGGGATTCTCTATTCGGCCGGCGCCGCCGACTACGTGATCACGATCATGAAGCTCGGCGTTGATGATTTTGCCTGGCTGACGCTCCCGACGACGGCGACCACTCTTGCCGGCTCCTGGGCTTCTTCGCGGCTTCTGAAGCATATGGACGCCCGGCCGATGATCTATCTGACGGCAGGATTTGCCGGCGCGGTCGCTCTGTTCGTCGCGCTCGGCGAATATGTGTTTGACTCGGGCTTCCCCTGGGTGCTCGCCTGTCCGTGCCTCTACTGGTTCACTTCGAGTCTGGCTCGTCCGGTGATGATGGCCATGAATCTCGACTACTTCCCGAAAAACCGAGGGCTTGCAGCTTCGATTCAGCAGTTCTTCGTGACGTCTAGCTTCGCCGTCTGTTCGGCGATCTGGGTGCCCGTCGTCCTAGGATCCGCATGGAAGTACGCGCTCGTTACGGCGTTCTGCGCCTTCATGATGCTCATCCTCTGGTTCGTGTCGATGCGCCTCAGAAGCGCCGCCCTTGTTCGTGCGGGCGTGCGCGAAGAACTGTAAACGCCATGCTCGCGGCGTTTGCGACCGCGGCGAATGTTTTTTGGCGTTTTCGCTTTCCCTCAGGGAGCCTAAGCCCCTATACTTCTCATCCGTTCGATCAATTTCGGCGCCGAAACTGTCATCTGTACCGATCGGCGCCCGCACAGTCTGTACCCGATGAAATCTGCCATTCTTTCCGTTTCTCTGGCCGCCGTCTGCCTTTCCGGCTGCGTGGCGACGCCCGACTTCATGGCCGGTCCCGCCCCTGCCGGCGACGGCACGTATCTGATCGCTTCGGCAGGCAAGCCGCTCAGCGTGGAGAAAGTCCGAGTTCTTGAAGCAGCGGAAAAGTTCTGCCGCCGGCAGCACCGCACCGTTCAGCCGGTGTCGCTCCATGTCGTCGACCGCCGCACCAAGGAGGAATTCAGCTTCTCCCCGAAGGAGAGCGTGCCCAACCATGCCGGCGTGATTGAACTGAATTTTGCCTGCCGATATCTGACCGACGAAGAAAAGCGTGCCCGTCTCGGCCGCTGACCGTCATTTTCCCCCTCTGATCTCCCGGCTCCGCCGTTCTTGGAGAATTTATGAATGAACTGAGTCCTGATCTGTCCGCTGTTTCCTGCGGCTGCACGGATCACCTTGCAACCCTTTTCCGCGAAGGCGGCGCTTTTATGCTGCGCTGTGCGCCCGAGTGCCTGACGGAAGATCCTGCGGCCGCTGCCGAAAAGGCCAGTCTGCGTCTGCGCACGGTCTCGCTTCTCGGTGTCGAAGACCCCGCTGAAGCAGCGGCGCTTCTGAGAAACGCCGCATCGCAGATCCGCCCCGACGGACTGGATGCCGTTCTGGTTCTCAGCGCCGACTTTCCCCTGCTGGCTTCGGATGCGCCTGAGAATGCTTCCCGCACCGCCGGCTGGCTTGAGGCTTCTCTCGACGAGCTTGCAAAATCCGGGGCTCATGCGGTCCTGGCGCTTACCCTTCTCGACGGCTTCGTCGGCCTCAATCCCGACCGGATCGGCTATCGCCCCCTGACGGGAACCGAAACCGGTCTCGCCCTCTCCGGTTTCTCCAAAGCGGACATCGGCCTTCGCTACGGCCGCGAAGTCATGCTTTTCTGTCAGCAGCGGGGCATGACGCCCGATCTTTTCGAACTGGAGCTGCGCGAGCGGTTTGAATCGCAGGGCCGTTATCAGCGCCCGCAGATCGAAAACTACCTCCGCGGCGGCAGCGGCGAGTTTTATCCGGCCTTTCTGGAAACCCCGGCCGCCGGCCGACTCATTGAAAAAACGGGAGTGCCTTCGCCGGAATGCTTTGATTGCGTTTTCTCCGTCGCCCCTGACGACGCTGTCAGTCTTCGCGCTCTGATGATGCTCGAAACTGCAGGCCTGATGGCTTCGGTAAGAAATGAACTGGGCCGCATTGAATTCAGTCCGGCCAACCGAAGCGCCCGCAAGACGCTGGCGGCGCTTCTGATGGCGGCCGTCACCGAATCGGATTCGGAATGGGTTCTTCAGGCGCAGAATCTGGCGGAAGCTCTGCGGACCGGTGATCCCAACGCCTGTTCGCAGGCTGCCGACGCGCTCTTTGAAATGGACGGCGATTTTATCTCCGATTCGCGGCCGGCGGGCTATCTCGGTGCTGCGCTTGCCGGCATCGGTCTCGAGGTGACGGTGGAAGACGGTCCCGGAACAGTCCGAGTCAGACTGCCGGGCGGTCTTCGAGAACTTATTCTGGCCGAACCCGACGAGGATCCGATCGATTTCGGTTCGCCGGATATTCCGAGAATCGTTCTGACGCTCGAATAAGGCGACCCGGATCAGGCCTGCGGAACGCGTGCCTTGATTTCGGTTTTCAGCGAACGGATGATTTCCGTGAGCTGAGGCTTCATGCCGGCAAACAGCGGTTCGTCGCGGTGCTTCATCGTGACGTCCGCAAAGAGCTTCAGACCGAGCACAAATGCGCGGGCTTCTTCCGGCGGAAGAATGCCCGCTTTTTCCGTTAGGTCCATGATGCGGAAAATGTCGTCATGGTTGCCAACTTCAAGCTTCAGCGATGCGCGCTCTTGCTTTTCGCCGTCGGCAGTTTCCAGATGCGTCAGCGTGACAGCATAGCGGTGTTCTTTCATCAGTGTTCTCCGTTGAATTGACGCTGAAATTTTATCGGCCGCCCATCGCCCGTCCCTGTTGTCCGAGGCCGCTTCTCCGATCGGACATTCACTACTCCTTTTCCTCTCTTTCAGGCTGACAGGCCGGACTTCGGATCAACGACATCCGAAACGAAGTTGTGTTTGCTTGCGTGACAAAACGTTTCAGCCGTCGCCTTCCGTTTCTCATCTCTCTTCCAGTGTCTCCCGACCTCTCGTCCTTATCGGAAACGGGAAGGTCTTGTTGTTATCCGCGCTACTGTCAAAGATCGAAGCGGATGAATTTAATCGTATTCGATGAAAAATCACTCTTCGAAAAATGCTTCGCTTTCGGGCATTCCCAGATCCAAGAGTTAACTCTTCATCGAACGGCATTCGGAGAAAACGCCGAAAACAGAGCTGTGAGCGGCGATCCCGGATTTGTCAAACGCTGATTCGGCATGTTTCTGAAGGAGCCCGGACCATTTGTCCGGCTCTGCTGAATGTCCGGCCGGCTGTAACGAAACGTCCCGTTTGAGTTTCTTCGGCCGTGCCATCTTCGCTCCGACAGCTTCACGATAGAAAGCGGCATGAACGCCACGAGCCGCTGGGGCATCACGGGCACCGAAGAACTCGGCAACGGCATGGCAGTGAGCTTCAAGCTTGAAAACGGCTTCAATTCCGACAGCGGCACGCTGGGCTACGGCAGCCGTCTCTTCGGCCGTGAATCGAGCCTTACCCTTTCCGGCAGTTTCGGTCAGATCTCGATGGGCCGCATGGGCGGCGTAGCTTCCTCAGCCGGCACCTACGACATCATCTATGTCAATGCCGATGCCTTTGACGGCTTCGACAACAGCATCGGCGTCATGATGATTTCCGATCGTTACGACAACACGATCACGTATCAGACCCCCGCCTTTGCCGACGTGAAGGTCACAGCCCAGTATTCCTTCAAGGGCGACGGCAAGGACGGCCTCAAGGGCTACGGGCTCCATCTCGGCGCTCAGACGCCGGTTCTCGGCGGTCTATGGGCGGTCGGCGCCTACTTCGTCGATGCCGATGCTAACGGCCACATCTACAACACGAACGCGCTTGTTGGCGATGATTCCGACATCGACTACCAGTACTGGGGTCTCTCCACCCGTTACGTATACACGCTGTCCAAGCGCACGTCCGTCTACGTCGGTGCAGGCTATGCCCAGGAAAAGGTGGATTCCAATATCTACTCGGTGTCCTTTGACCGCGATATCGCTCAGGCGTACTTCGGTCTCTCCCACCGCTTCTAAAACCGCAAACCGTGCCTCGGCGCATGATCGCAGCTGCTGAGGCACATTGAGGTCTTCTTAACATTTGTATCTTTTGCTTGCATCGGGAATTTCGGTTCCCGGGGCTTTTTTTCGCGCTGCATAAACGAGAAAGCCCTCCGGGGAAGAGGGCTTTCAGTGAAGCGGTCGGACGTCAGACGGGGATCGCGTAGTCGGGAATCCCGCATGCCGCGCCCGGCCGGGCGCACAGTATGTCGGACGAGAGATCGAGTCCTCTGACTCTCGAATAGGCATGCTGACGCAGAAGCGCCGACAGGCATGCCGTGACGGTGACGGGCTTGAATTCTTCCGCCGACTTGATCGCGCTGCGGATCAGCGCACGGTGCGGCGGGGCCAGCAAGGCGATTCTGGGTTCGGCCATCTGCCGCCGAATGCCGGCAATCTTATGGAAGGCGCCGGCGGCGTCGGCCAGGAGTCGGTCGGCGGCGCGGCAGCTGAGGAAGAAAGCGCCGAACGGCTTCGGAAGCTCGGAATCGTCGGCAAGAC